>NZ_WOYP01000121.1 GCF_011620715.1 Microbacterium sp.
CCGGGGCCCGGATCGTCGATGGCGACAAGCGAACGGAATCAGGCGCTGAACAGATGCTGCAGTCGCCGGACGCCTTCGAGCAGCTGCTCGTCGCCGAGCGCGTAGGAGAGTCGAAGGTAACCGCTCGGACCGAACGCCTCGCCCGGCACCACCGCGACCTCGACCTCTTCGAGGATCAGGTCGGCCAGTTCGAGCGAGGTCGTGGGCGTCTTGCCGCGCCACTCGCGGCCGAGCAGGCCCCGTACGTCGGGGTACACGTAGAACGCGCCGAGCGGGTTCGGCACCGTGACGCCGTCGATCTTGGCCAGCTCGCCGACGATGAGCCTGCGGCGCCGGTCGAAGGCGACGCGGAACTCCTCGGGCTCGGTCTGCGGGCCGGTCAGCGCTGCCAGCGCCGCGCGCTGGGCGATGTTGTTCACGTTGCTGGAGAGGTGCGACTGCAGGTTGGCTGCGAGCGTGATCGCGTCTTTGGGTCCGACCATCCAGCCCACGCGCCAGCCGGTCATCGCGTAGGTCTTCGCGACGCCGTTCACGAGGATCGTCTGGGCGGCCGCATCCGGCACCGCCTCGACGATCGACACCGCACGCGCGCCTTCGTAGACCAGGTTCTGGTAGATCTCGTCGGAGATGATCCAGATGCCGTTCTCGAGCGCCCACTCGCCGATCGCCGTGGTCTCCTCGGGCGTGTACACCGATCCGGTCGGGTTCGAGGGCGACACGAACACCAGCACCGTGGTGCGCTCGGTTCGGGCGGCCTCGAGCTGCTCGACCGTGACCTTGTAGTCCTGGTCGGCCCCGGCGAAGACCTCGACGGGGATCCCGTCGGCCAGTGCGATCGCCTCGGGATAGGTCGTCCAGTAAGGGGCTGGCAGCAGCACTTCGTCGCCCGGGTTCACGACCGCCTGGAACGCCTGGTAGACGGCTTGCTTTCCGCCGTTCGTGACCACGATCTGGGATGCCTCGACTTCGAGTCCCGAGTCGCGCAGCGTCTTGGTGGCGATGGCCTCGCGCAGCACCGGCAGACCCACGGCCGGGGTGTACCGGTAGTTCGCGGGGTCGCGCAGCGCCGCAGCGGCGGCATCCACGATGAACTGAGGCGTGGAGAAGTCGGGTTCGCCGGCCGCGTAGCTGATCACCGGTCTTCCGGCGGCCTGCAGTGCCTTGGCCTTCGCGTCGACCTTGAGGGTCGCGGATTCGGCGATGGCACTCAGCTTGTTCGAGAGAACGAGTGGCCTGCGGGAGAGTGGAGCGCGTTCTGTCACGGCTACGAGCGTAGTCGCCCGCTCAGGAGCCCGAGCGGGCGTCGGGGCAAGCGCCTGGTCGCTCGTGCGGCCGCGCGGGGTCACTCGGCGTGGGCGCAGACGCCAGGAAGGGGACCCCGGCACAGCCGGGGTCCCCTTCCTGGCGAGGGAGCTCAGGTGAACTGGTTCCTCAGTTGAACTGGTTCATCGTGTTGTGCTGGCCGCCGGCCTTGAGGGCCGCGTCGCCGGCGAAGTACTCCTTGTGGTTGTCGCCGATGTCGGTGCCGGCCATGTTCTGGTGCTTGACCGTGGCGATGCCCTCTCGGATCTCGCGACGCTGGACGCCCTTCACGTAGGCGAGCATGCCCTCGTCGCCGAAGTAGCCCTTGGCCAGGTCGTCGGTCGAAAGGGCGGCCGTGTGATAGGTCGGCAGCGTGATGAGGTGGTGGAAGATCCCGGCACGCGCCGAGCCGTCCTTCTGGAACGAGCGGATCTTCTCGTCCGCCAGCTGCGCCAGCTCGGTGTCGTCGTAGTCGATGTTCATGAGGTCGGCGCGGTCGTAGGCCGAGACGTCCTTGCCCTGCTCAGCAAGCAGGTCGTACGCCTGCTGGCGGAAGCTGAGCGTCCAGTTGAACGACGGGCTGTTGTTGTAGACGAGCTTCGCGTTCGGGATCTCCTTGCGGATCTCATCGACCATGCCGGCGATCTGTTCCACGTGGGGCTTCTCGGTCTCGATCCACAGCAGGTCGGCACCATTGCGCAGCGAGGTGATGCAGTCGAGCACGCAGCGGGCCTCTCCGGTGCCGGCGCGGAACTGGTACAGGTTGCTGGGCAGACGCTTCGGGCGCAGCAGCTTGCCCTCACGCTTGATGACGACGTCGCCGTTACCGAGCTCCGCCTCGGAGATCTCCTCGACATCGAGGAAGGCGTTGTACTGGTCGCCCAGGTCTCCGGGCTCGCTCGTGACGGCGAGCTTCTGCGTGAGACCGGCGCCCAGCGAGTCGGTGCGGGCGACGATGATGCCGTTGTCGATCCCGAGTTCGAGGAACGCGTAGCGCACTGCGTTGATCTTCGCGATGAAGTCCTCGTGCGGAACCGTGACCTTGCCGTCCTGGTGGCCGCACTGCTTCTCGTCGGACACCTGGTTCTCGATCTGGATGGCGCACGCCCCCGCCTCGATCATCTTCTTGGCGAGGAGGTAGGTGGCCTCGGGGTTGCCGAAGCCCGCGTCGATGTCGGCGATGATCGGCACGACGTGGGTCTCGTAGTTGTCGATCTGCGACTGGATGAACTCCACGGCCGTCTCGTCACCGGCAGCCCGGGCGTCGTCCAGCTTCGTGAAGAGCAGGTCGAGCTCGCGAGTGTCTGCCTGACGCAGGAAGGTGTAGAGCTCCTCGACGAGGGCGGGCACCGCCGTCTTCTCGTGCATCGACTGGTCGGGAAGGGGACCGAACTCCGAACGGAGTGCGGCGACCATCCAGCCCGACAGGTAGAGATAGCGCTTGTTCGTGGTCTTCAGGTGCTTCTTGATCGAGATGAGCTTCTGCTGCCCGATGAAGCCGTGCCAGACCCCGAGTGACTGGGTGTACACCGACGAGTCTGCGTCATACTCGGCCATGTCGCGGCGCATGATGTCGGCCGTGTACTGGGCGATCTCGAGTCCCGTCTTGAAACGGTTCTGCGTCCGCATGCGGGCGACGGACTCGGGGTTGATGGCATCCCAGCTGGAGCCGTTCTGCTCCTTGAGTGCCCGGATGGCTTCGATGTCGTCCTGATACTGAGTCATTTCTCTTCCTTGTTGGATATTCGGTCGGCTCGCGCGAGCCGCAGCGGATACGGCTAGTCGGTCTCGACGAGGAACTTCGCGTAGGCAGGCAGCGTCAAAAACGCCGGGAACTCCTGGCCAAGGGCCACCTCGCGGAAGATCTCCGCGGCGTCCTCGAACCGGTCGCCCTCACGGCGGTCGACCTCGCTCAGCACCTTGGTGATGAGGTCTTCGATGTACTTGCGGGTGATCAGGTCGCCCTCAGCGGTGGAGCGGTCCTGGTGGATCCACTGCCACACCTGCGAGCGGGAGATCTCCGCGGTCGCGGCATCTTCCATCAGATTGTCGATCGCGACCGCACCGATTCCTCGCAGCCACGCTTCGATGTATCGGATAGCGACCGACACGTTGGCGTGCACGCCGGCGGCGGTCACGGGGCGACCGATATGCACGTCGAGCAGATCGGATGCCTTCACCTCCACGTCGTCGCGCTGACGGTCGACCTGGTTCGGCCGGTCGCCCAGCACCGCGTCGAACTCCGCCATCGCCGTCGGGATCAGGTCGGGGTGTGCCACCCACGTGCCGTCGAAGCCGTCGCCGGCCTCGCGCTTCTTGTCGGCGGCGACCTTCTCGAACGCGCGCTGGGTCACCTCGGGGTCGCGGCGGTTCGGGATGAACGCGCTCATGCCGCCGATCGCGAAAGCCCCGCGCTTGTGGCACGTCTTCACGAGCAGTTCGGTGTAGGCCCGCATGAACGGCACGGTCATCGTGACCTCGCTGCGGTCGGGGAGCACGAATCGCGCACCGCGTCCGCGGTAGTTCTTGATGATCGAGAAGATGTAGTCCCAGCGGCCCGCGTTCAGGCCCGCGATGTGGTCGCGAAGCTCGAAGAGGATCTCTTCCATCTCGAACGCGGCCGGCAGCGTCTCGATGAGCACCGTCGCACGGATGGTGCCGTGCGGGATGCCGATGTACTGCTCGCTGAACGTGAAGACGTCGTCCCACAGCTTCGCCTCTTCGCTCGATTCGAGCTTGGCGATGTAGAAGTACGGGCCGCGGCCGTTCGCGATCAGCTGCTTCGCGTTGTGGAAGAAATACAGGCCGTAGTCCACGAGCGAACCGGAGGTCGCCATCGTGCGGCCCGCGCGGTCGGTGAACTGCAGGTGGGCTTCGCTCAGGTGCCAGCCGCGGGGTCGCATCACGATCGTGGGGGTGCGCTCAGCGGTGACCTCGTAGGTCTTGCCAGGTTCTGATCCAGTACCGGGGCTGGTGAACGAAAGCTCTCCGCGGATCGCGTCACGCAGCGACAGCTGCCCCTCGATGACGTTCTTCCATGTGGGGGAGGTGGCGTCCTCCTGGTCGGCGAGCCACACCCGTGCCCCCGAGTTGAGGGCGTTGATCGTCATCTTCGGGTCGGTGGGGCCTGTGATCTCGACGCGGCGGTCTTCCAGACCCGGACCCGCCCCGGCGACCTTCCACTCGGCATCCTCCCGGATGTGTGCGGTGTCGTCGCGGAAGCGAGGGTCGTGGCCGTTGCCGATTTCGAAGCGACGGCGCATGCGGTCGGCGAGCCGGTCGTGTCTGCGGGCCCCGAACCGCTGGTGCAGCTCCGTGAGGAACGTGAGGGCCTCGGGCGTGAGGATCTCGTCATAGCGAGGACCCATGCGTCCGACGACCTCGATCGACGGTTCGGCGGCCTGAGTGGCGATGGGCCCCGTGCGCGTACGCATCGGGTCGGCGGATGCAGGTGTCATGTCCCTGTCTTCCTGTGAGCGGGTTCGTGGGTGTCTGGGGGATGCTTCCGACTCGGCGTGTGGGCCGGGTTCGGGCATTCCGTGATCCGCGTTCTGGATCGATCGGTGGTTGTCGTGCTTCTATTCTGCGTGAAGTTCAACCCCCCGAACTCACCATACCGCGTGTGAAGATTCATCAAAGTTCCGTTTTCGTGACAGAATGGACCAATGAGCACCCCGATCGAGAGCGTCGCCGTGAGCACCCTTCCGGAAGATGAGCATGTGGACTCGCTCACGATCGGCCGACGCATCCGGCAGCTGCGCACCGACCGCGGTATGACGCTCGAAGACCTCGCCACAGCAGTCGACCGCGCGCCGAGCCAGCTGTCGATGATCGAGAACGGCCGGCGCGAGCCGAAGCTCACCCTGCTGCAGGCGATCGCGCGGGCGCTCGGGTCATCGCTGGATGCACTGCTGGAGTCGGAACCGCTCGACGAACGAGCGACGCTCGAGATCTCGCTCGAACGGGCGATGCGCGGACAGACCTTCCAGGCTCTCGGGATTCCGCCGTTTCGCGTCGGCAAGACCGTGCCGAACGAGGCGCTGAAGGCGATGCTCGCCCTGCAGGGCGAGATCGAGCGTCTGCGAGACGAGCGCGCGGCGACCCCCGAAGAGGCCCGACGCGCCAATGTCGCGCTGCGGCGCCTCATGCGGACGCAGAACAACCACTTTCCCGAACTCGAGGAACAGGCACGACGTCTGCGTGACGCGGTCGGCCACCCCGGTGGTCCACTGACCCAGCGGACGGCATCCGACATCGCCGCCCATCTGGGGTTCACCCTGCACTACGTTCCCGACCTGCCGCAGACCACCCGCAGCGTGGCCGACATCAAGAACGGGCGGCTGTATCTCTCGAGCACGCTCGCGGCGAAGGGTGACCCGCGCACGTCGGTGCTTCAGGCGCTCTCGAGCCGGATCCTCGGGCACACTGAGCCCACCAGCTACGCGGAATTCCTGCGCCAGCGCGTCGAGACGAACTACCTCACCGGTGCCCTGCTGATCCCCGAAGCGCACGCCGTTCCATTCCTGCAGGAGGCCAAGGGCCGTCGTGCGATCTCGATCGAGGATCTGCGCGATGCGTACTCGGTCTCGTACGAGACTGCCGCGCACCGGTTCACGAATCTCGCGACCGTGCACCTGGGCATTCCGGTGCACTTCCTCAAGGTGCACGAGTCGGGCACGATCACGAAGGCGTACGAGAACGACGACGTGAACTTCCCGACGGATCGCCTCGGGTCGATCGAAGGGCAGATGTGCTGCCGCAAGTGGACCTCGCGGGTGGTGTTCGACGAGGACGACCACTTCAACCCGTACTACCAGTACACCGACACCGGCAACGGAACCTACTGGTGCACCGCTCGTGTGGAGCTCTCGAGCGAGGGCGCGCACTCGGTGAGCGTGGGCGTGCGGTTCGACGACACGAAGTGGTTCCTGGGCCGCGACACGCAGAACCATGGTGTGTCGAAGCACTCCGTCGAGGTGTGCTGCCGCCGCGCTCCGGCCGACCTCGAGGCAGCCTGGCGCGAGAACTCGTGGCCCAACGTGCGAACCCCGCGCACCTTGCTTGCGACGCTGCCGACCGGCGCGTTCCCGGGCGTCGACACGACCGACGTGTACGAGTTCCTCGAGGCCCACGCCCCGCGCTGAACTCGGGCCGGGCGGATGCCGCCCCTCAGCGCCGCGCGAGCACCGCGATACGCGTGTCGGGCTGGGCGCGCCCCAGGTGGTACGCGGTCCACAGTCCGGTGTAGCCCGCGCCGGCGATGCAGACATCGACATCGAGCGAACCCGGCAGCGGCGGTCGCGGTGACGGAGCACCACCGAGCCGCGCCCACCAGAACGAGACGGCGCCGCCCGCCGTCACGTCGCGGATCCGGAGGACAGGCGCAGCGCGGCCCAGACCTCGGCCCGCGCGGCGAAGGAGCCGAGGTCGACTTCGAGCGCGCGCTCGGCAGCCGCGACACGCGCTCGGACGGTATGCCGGTGCACCCCTATGGCGCGGGCGGTGGCCTCGTGCGAACAGTCGTTCGCGAGCCACACCCCGACCGTCTCGAGCAGCGCAGTGCCGTGATCCCGGTCGTGTCGCATCAGTGGGGCGAGCACGGCCGCAGCCACGGTCCGGGCCTCGGGCGACGGGGGGAGCGACAGCACGCCGGTGCGGGCGATGTCGGCGAAATGACTGACCCGCGGGCCGCCCCGGTCGCGAGCGAGCTGAGCCTGGTCGGTCCCGGTCGCGAACGCGTCGTACCCGACCGGATCCGAGACGCCGAGACGCTCGTCGAAGCGTTCCGCGAACTCGTCGAGCAGAGCCGCGTCCGAAGCGGCGACCACGAGCACGAGGCCGTCGTCGCCGCGCCCGAAGAACAGCCCGCCGCGGCGCTCGTCGGCGCGCAGTTCGAGCCATTCCCGAACGTCGTCTCGTCGTCCGACGGCCGCATTCGTCATCGCCAGCAGCAGCGGTGCCGCCGGCAGCCCGCCCCAAAGGTCGCGGGCGACGCGGCGGACGAGAGCGGCGTCGTTGCCGAGCAGCGAGTGCACCAGGCCCGCGCGCAGCAGCGTGCGTGCGCGGTCGAGACCCTGCTGCTGCTCGAGTGCCAGCCCGGCCATCGCCACGACGGCGGTGACGACGCCGCGACCCTCCTGGTCGAGGTCGCCGGCCGACATCGCGATCACCCCGCGCAGGTGGCCACCGCGACCCAGGGTCTGCAGGGTGAAGGGCGTGCCGCCGATCCGCATCGACGAGGCGGCGCGGGCGCCTCTGCGCAGCACGCCCCCGACTTCCGCGCGCAGCTCGTCGGCGACCGCCGAATCGAGGGAGGACGGATGCTCGCGCGTCAGCGTGCCCGCGGCGTCGTACATGCCGACCCACGCGTCGAGCTGACGGGCCAGTTCCGCGATCGTGGCGCCGAGCCCGTCAGGTCGCAGGGCGGCGAGCGAGATGGCGCGCTGCGCGGCGAGCGCCCAGCTGCGCCGGGCGTACGACTGCGCGGCGATCGCCTCGGCACCGGCGCGGGCGACCGCGATGAACGGCGTTCGATACGGGACTTCGAACAGCGGCATCCGCTCGTCCCGGCATGCCGCGGCCAGTACCGGGGGGATGCCGTCCCGCACGACCTCGGTCCCGAAGCCGAGCCCGACCACTCCCCGGGCGGACAGACGCCGCACGTACGCGCGGTACATGGCGGGATCGTCCTCGGCGCCCTCGAACTGCGTGCCGGTGGTCAGAAGTGCCAGACCCTCCGAGAGGAACGGGGTGGGGTCGGCGAGGTCGGAGCTGTGCACCCAGCGGATCGGGGTGTCCAGCGCTCCCTCGCCGAGGTCCGCGGGCTCACCCTCGAGGCGCAGGTGCAGATCGCGTCGACCGAGCAGTGCGCGCAGGGTGGGTGCGTCGGCCGTAGTCACCATGCCGGTCTCCGATCGATGTACGGGAAGTACTGTTGCCATCCCCAGAATGTACATCGCGGCACGTGCGGGAGCGGCATCCTGCCCCTACGCTCGCGACCATGAGCACGACTGAATCCGCCACGCTGCACGCAACCGCCCCCGCACCGCTCGGCGGCCCCACTCTGCCGCAGGAGCGACGGATGCTCACGAGCATCCCCGGGCCGCGCTCGCAGCAGCTGCTCGCCCGCAAGGCGGAGGCGGTCGCCGCGGGAGTCGGGCACACCGTGCCGATCCAGGCCGTCGCCGCCGGTGGGGGAGTCGTCGTGGATGCCGACGGCAACTCGCTGATCGACCTCGGCGCGGGCATCGCGGTGACAACCGTCGGCAACGCTCACCCCGAAGTCGTTGCGGCCGTGCAGGCGCAGGTCGCGCAGTTCACGCACACCTGCTTCATGATCTCGCCCTACGAGTCGTACGTCGCCGTCGCCGAGGCGCTGAACCGCATCACCCCCGGCGATCACGCGAAGAAGAGCGCGCTGTTCAACTCCGGCGCCGAAGCCGTCGAGAACGCGGTGAAGATCGCCCGCAAGTACACCAGGAAGCAGGCGGTCGTCGCTTTCGACCACGGGTATCACGGCCGCACGAACCTGACGATGGCGCTGACCGCGAAGAGCATGCCCTACAAGAGCGGCTTCGGGCCGTTCGCGTCCGAGGTGTACCGCGCCCCGATGTCGTATCCCTTCCGCGACGGACTCAGCGGGCCGGACGCCGCCAGGAAGGCCATCTCGATCATGGAGAAGCAGGTCGGCGCCGACAACCTCGCCGCGATCATCATCGAGCCGATACAGGGCGAAGGCGGCTTCATCGTCCCCGCCGACGGCTTCCTTCCGGCGCTCGTGGACTGGTGCCGGGCGAACGACGTCGTCTTCATCGCCGACGAGGTGCAGACCGGCTTCGCCCGCACGGGCGCGATGTTCGCGAGTGAGCGCTTCGGCATCGTGCCCGACCTGATCACGACCGCAAAGGGCATCGCCGGGGGCCTTCCGCTGGCCGCCGTGACCGGTCGCTCCGAGATCATGGACGCCTCGCATGCCGGCGGACTCGGCGGCACGTACGGAGGGAACCCCATCGCATGCGCGGCGGCGATCGCCGCGATCGACGCGTTCGAGAACGACGGACTCATCGAGCGTGCGAACGAGCTCGGCGCGGTCCTGATCGAGCGCCTCGCCGAGATCCAGGCCGCGGATCCGCGCCTGGGCGACATCCGCGGGCGTGGCGCGATGGTCGCCGCCGAGTTCGTCGATCCGGCGACGGGCGAGCCGGATGCCGGCCTCACCGCGGCTGTCGCGACGGCGTGCATCGCCCAAGGCGTCATCGTGCTCACCTGCGGCACGTACGGCAACGTGATCCGCTTCCTCCCGCCGCTCTCGATCTCCGACGATCTGCTCCGCGAAGGCCTGGACGTCGTCGCCGCCGCGCTGAGCGCTGCATGAGTCATCCGCGCAGAACCCGGTCGGGGGAGCCGGGACCGGCGCGGGCTGCATTCTCCCCGCATATCGAGCAAAGGAGCCGGCATGGTCGGGCTGAACCGTGATGTCGTGATCGTGGGAGCGGGCGCCGCCGGGCTGACAGCTGCCAACGAGCTCAAGAAGGCGGGGTTCTCGGTGGCCGTGCTCGAGGCGCGCGACCGTGTCGGCGGGCGCCTGCACACCGACGTCATCGACGGCGCGATGCTCGAGATCGGCGGACAGTGGGTCTCTCCCGACCAGGACGCCCTGATCGACACCGTGGCCGACCTCGGCCTCGAGACGTTCAGCCGGTACCGCGAGGGCGACAGCGTCTACATCGGCCCCGACGGCGTCACCCGGCGCTTCACGGGTGAGATGTTCCCCGTCTCGGCTGAGACCGAGCGCGCGATCGCAGAGATCACGGACCGGCTCGACGCGATGGTGGCCGAGATCGACCCCGACCGTCCCTGGGCCCACCAGAACGCGGCCGAGTGGGACTCGATCTCGTGGGATGCCTGGCTGCGCGCGCAGACCGACGACGACGAGGCCGCCCGAAACCTCGCGTTCGCCACGGGTTCGGCCATGCTGACCAAGCCGGTGCACGCGTTCTCGCTGCTGCAGTCTCTTCTGATGGCGGCATCCGCCGGTTCCTACTCCCACCTCGTCGATGCCGACTTCATCCTCGACAAGCGAGTCGTCGGCGGACTGCAGCAGGTTCCGCTTCTGCTGGCCGAGCGGCTCGGCGGAGACGTCTTCCTCGGCCAGCCGGTGCGCACGCTCGAGTGGGGAGAGGAAGGCGTCACCGCCGTCGCCGACGGGATGACCGTACGCGCCAGGTTCGCGATCCTGGCGCTGGCCCCGAACCTGTACACGCGCATCTCGTTCGTACCCGCCCTGCCACGCCTGCAGCACCAGATGCATCAGCACATCTCGATGGGCTTCGTGATCAAGGTCCATGCCGTGTACGACCGGCCGTTCTGGCGCGAGCAGGGCCTGTCCGGCACCGCGTTCAGCCCGTACGAGCTCTCGCACGAGGCGTACGACAACACCAACCACGGCGATGAGCGTGGCACGCTGGTCGGCTTCGTCTCGGATCAGCGCGCCGACGACGTGTTCCGCGTCTCGGCGCAGGAGCGCAAGGAGCGCATCCTCGAGTCGCTGTCGCACTACTACGGACCCGATGCGAAGAACCCGATCGTGTACTACGAAAGCGACTGGGGCAGTGAGGAGTGGACCCGCGGGGCCTACGCCGCGAGCTTCGACCTCGGGGGCCTCCACCGCTACGGCGCCGACCTGCGCGAGCCCGTCGGACCGATCAGCTTCGCCTGCAGCGATCTGGCCGGCGCCGGCTACCAGCACGTCGACGGCGCGATCCGGATGGGCCGGCTCGTCGCTTCCCAGATCATCGAGGAGGCCCGCGCGTGAGCGTCAGCATCGTCGCCGGCTACACGGCCACTGAAGCGGGAGAGGATGCCGTCGCGCTCGGTGCGCGCCTGGCTGCGGCATCCGGCTCGGAACTCGACGTCGTCGTCGTCCTGCCCGCCGATGACCGCAGTGTCATCACGCCGCCCGACGCGAGCTACGACCGCTACCTGCGCGGGTTGGCGGACTCCTGGCTGGAATCGGCCACCGCCCATATTCCGCACACGGTCGCCTACCGCACCAACGTGCGGTTCGCCGACTCGTTCGCCGAGGGCCTCGTGGCAGCCGCCGACGAGTTCGGCGCGTCGCACATCGTCGTGGGCGCCGCCAACGGCGGGATCCGGGGCCGACACCGGCTCGGATCGGTCGCGACCGAACTGCTGCACTCATCCCACGTGCCCGTCGTGCTCGCGCCGGAGGGCTCGCGGCGCATCGACCCCGCCACCGGCGTGACCCGCATCACCGCGGCGATCGGCACACGGCCGGGTGCGGATGCGCTGCTGGAGGAGGCCACCTCGCTCGCCGCGGCGACCGGCGCAGAGCTGCGACTGCTCTCGCTGGTGACCGTCGACCTTCCGCCCACCGTCGATACGGGCATCATCCGGGTGGCCGGTGCCGCACACGCCGATCAGGTGCTCGCTCAGGCCCGTGCCGGCTTGTCGGACCAGAGCGACGCCGAGGTCGTCGTGGGTCGCGGCGAGAGCATTGAGGACGCGGTGCAGCACCTGAGCTGGGAGCCCGGCGAACTCGCGATCGTCGGCTCGAGCCGGCTCGCACAGCCCCGTCGCTTGTTCCTCGGCTCGACTGCGGCCAAGATGCTCCATGAATTGCCTGTTCCCATGATCGTGGTGCCGCGCACGCGCGCCTCGAAAGGAGAGACGCGATGAGCGATCACAGGGGCGCTGCGGCGCCGCTCGCCCCCGTCGGTGAGAAGGGAGCCCCCACCGGACTGTCGACCAAGGGACTCAGCGCCGGCACGGTCGGCCTGATCGGCGCCGTCGTGATCGGCATCTCGTGCATCGCCCCGGCCTATACGCTGACGGCCGCACTCGGACCGACCGTGTCGGAGGTCGGATTCCAGGTGCCCGCGATCATCCTCGTCGGATTCATTCCGATGCTGCTGGTCGCATTCGGCTACCGCGAACTCAACCGGCAGATGCCCGACTCGGGCACGTCCTTCACCTGGGCGGCTCGCGCGTTCGGCCCCTGGGTCGGCTGGATGGCGGGGTGGGGTCTGATCGCCGCCACGATCCTGGTGCTCTCGAACCTCGCCGGCATCGCCGTGGAGTTCCTGTTCCTCCTGATCGATCAGATCGCCGGGAGTCCCGGCACGATCGCGGAGCTGGCCTTCAACCCGTTCATCAACGTCGCAGTGTGCCTGCTCTTCATGCTGGGTGCGACGGCGATCTCCTACCGCGACATGCAGACCACCCAGAAGCTGCAGTACGTGCTGGTCACATTCCAGGTGCTCGTGCTCGTGATCTTCTCGGTCGCCGCGTTCGTCCACGTCGCCCAGGGCAACGCGTTCGACGCGAGCCCCGTCGAGCTGTCGTGGTTCAACCCGTTCGCGGTCGGCTCCCTCTCTGCTGTCGTGGCGGGCCTGTCCCTGTCGATCTTCATCTTCTGGGGGTGGGACGTCACCCTCACGATGAACGAGGAGACCAAGAACCCGGAGAAGACCCCGGGTCGTGCGGCGACCCTCACGGTCATCACGATCGTCGTGCTGTACCTCCTGATCTCGGTGTCGCTGCTCGCCTACGCCGGAACCGGCGCCGCAGGGCTGGGGCTCGGGAACGAAGACATACAGGCGAACGTGTTCTTCTTCCTCTCCGGGCCGGTCCTGGGACCGTTCGCATTCTTGGTCTCGCTCGCGGTGCTCACCAGCTCGGCATCCTCGCTCCAGTCGACGTTCGTCTCGCCCGCGCGCACCCTGCTCGCGATGGGGCACTACGGGGCGCTGCCGCCGCGATTCGCGGAGGTCAGCCCCCGGTTCTTCACACCCGGCTTTGCGACGATCGTCTCGGCGATCGTGGCGTCGGTGTTCTACACGATCATGAGGTTCGTCAATGAGAACGTCTTGTGGGACACGATCACCACGCTCGGCATGATGATCTGCTTCTACTACGGCATCACGGCTTTCGCGTGCGTGTGGTACTTCCGCAAGCAGTGGTTCGACTCGGCGCGAAACGTGTTCTTCACGCTGCTGTTCCCGCTGATCGGCGGCATCATCCTCGCGGCCCTGTTCGTGATCACGCTGGTCGAGAGCATGGACCCCGGCTACGGCAGTGGCACGGAATGGTTCGGCCTCGGCAGTGTGTTCGTCCTCGGTGTCGGCATCATCGGCCTCGGTATCGTCATCATGATCTGGCAGAGGATCAAGAGGCCCGCCTACTTCCTCGGCGAGACACTTTCCCTCGACGCACCCGCCAGCCTGCGCCGCGCGCGCCGGTGACCGGCACCCCCACCCTTCAGCGAACGGAGACAGCATGAGTGACTACAAGGTCGTCAACCCGGCCACGGGCGAGACGCTCGCCGAATACCCCCTCGCGACGGATGCCGAGCTCGAGCAGGCGCTCGCGGTGGCGTACGCCGCCGCCAAGGGCTGGGCGCTCACCTCCGGCGTCGCCGAGCGCGCAGCGCTGCTGCGTCGCGTCGCCGAGCTGCACCGGGAACGCCGCGACGAGTTGGCGGCCACGATCGTGCGAGAGATGGGCAAGCCGCTCGCGGCCGCCGTCGGCGAGGTCGACTTCGCGGCAGACATCACCGAGTTCTACGCCGACAATGCCGAGAAGATCATGGCGGACCAGCCGATCGACATCCTGGCCGAGGGGACCGCGGTCATCCGCCGTTCGCCGCTCGGGGTGCTGCTGGGCATCATGCCGTGGAACTTCCCGTACTACCAGGTCGCCCGCTTCGCCGCGCCGAACCTCCTGATCGGCAACCCGATCCTGCTCAAGCACGCGCCGCAGTGCCCCGAGTCCTCGGCCGCCATCGAGACGATCTACCGCGATGCCGGGTTCCCCGAAGGGGCCTACACGAACCTGTACCTCACCCACGACCAGTCCGCTGCGGTGATCGCCGACCCGCGCGTGCAGGGTGTCTCGGTCACGGGCTCGGAGCGGGCCGGCTCAGCCGTGGCCGAGGTCGCCGGACGCAACCTCAAGAAGGTCGTGCTCGAACTCGGCGGATCCGACCCCTTCATCCTGCTGTCCACCGACGACCTCGACGGGGCGGCGCAGGCGGCCGCTGATGCGCGCCTCGACAACACCGGGCAGTCATGCAATGCCGCGAAGCGCTTCATCGTGGCCGATGACCTGTACGAGCCGTTCCTCGAGAAGTTCACCGCGCTCATGACCGGTGCGAAGCTCGGCGACCCGTTCGCGGACGACACCGTGCTGGGTCCGCTCTCGTCGGAGCTGGCTGCCGAACGACTCGCCGCCCAGGTCGACAAGGCGGTCGCGCAGGGCGCGACGCTCGTCGCCGGCGGCACGCGCGACGGCGCGTTCTACCCGGGCACGGTGCTCACTGACGTGACGCCCGAGATGGACGCGTACCGCGAGGAGTTCTTCGGTCCGGTGGGCGTCGTGTACCGCGTCGCCGACGAGGACGAGGCGGTCAAGGTCGCCAACGACACCCCGTTCGGACTCGGCTCGTATGTCTTCACCACCGACGAGGCCCAGGCCGAGCGCGTGGCCGAAAAGATCGACGCGGGCATGGTGTACGTCAACCTCGTGCTGGCCGACAGCCCCGAGCTTCCCTTCGGCGGGGTCAAGCGCTCCGGTACGGGGCGCGAGATGGGCCTGCTCGCCGCCGACGAGTTCGTCAACAAGAAGCTCGTCCGCGTCGGAGCCTGAGCTTCGGCGGGCCCACCTGGGTGAGCCTCATCCGAGGATGGCGGGCCCGGGACCCAGTTCGACCGCATCCAGCCCATGCCGTACACTGGAACATGCAGTCGAAGTCTGCATTCTTTTGCCGTGCCCGGCGTTCGGGCCAGCTCCCTCTCATACAGGTTGCGGTGGAAGACTGTGGGCATCCCGGGGCCGCCGGCCTCTAGGGCGGTAGCTCAATTGGCAGAGCAGCGGTCTCCAAAACCGCAGGTTGCAGGTTCGATTCCTGTCCGCCCTGCGCGTCAGCCGAAGCTGACACATGGAAGGTAATCAGGTGGGTTCGATGGTCCAAGACGAGCCGCAAGGCGAGGTCGTCGCAGGTAGCGGCGCACCCCGCGCCAAGAAGCCCAACGTCTTCGCGCGCATCGCCTTGTTCATCCGTCAGGTGCTCGCAGAGCTCCGCAAGGTCGTCACACCGACCCGGCAGGAGCTGATCAAGTACACCGGCGTCGTCCTCGGATTCGTCATCGTGATGATGGCGCTGGTCTACGGCCTCGATCTGCTGTTCGTCTGGGTGACGACCGTCGTCTTCGGCGTTCCCGCCTGACCCCCTGAGTTGCACCGCGGGGCGGATCCTCGGATCCGGCGCCCCCGAAATGGAAGAGAACGCAATTGTCTGAAAGATATGTCGATGACGCCGACTGGGCGACCGCAGCCGAGCAGTCCTCGGAGGACGACGAAGCCCAGGAGGGCAACATCCTCGCCGAGGAGGACCGCGCGAACACGCCCGCCGAGCACCTCGCCGTGCACATCGTCGACCAGCAAGGCGACGGCGTCGAGGATCTCGACGACATCGACATCGACGACCCGGAGGCGGACGCGATCGTGAACGACGCCCTGAACATCGACAAGGCCGAAGAGGCCGAAGCCGCCGCCGAGGTGCTCACCGACTCGCTTGCCGACGAGGTCGCCGCCTACGCCGCCGTGCACGCCGACGACGTGACCCCGTACGACGGTCCCGACATCAACGGCGACGAGGACGCGCCCGTCCTCGATGAGGACGCCGAAGAGGACCCGTACGAGGCGTTCCGCGCCGAGCTGCGCAGCCTGCCGGGAAAGTGGTACGTCATCCACTCCTACGCGGGCTTCGAGCGCAAGGTGAAGGCCAACATCGAGCAGCGCAAGTCGACGCTCGAGGTCGAAGAGGACATCTATCAGATCGAGGTCCCGATGGAGGACGTCGTCGAGATCAAGAACGGTCAGCGCAAGATGGTCACGCGCGTCCGGATCCCCGGGTACGTGCTCGTGCGCATGGAGCTCAACGAAGACACCTGGTCGGTCGTGCGTCACACGCCCGGCGTGACCGGCTTCGTGGGCAACGCGCACAACCCGACCCCGCTGCGCTTCGAAGAGTCCTTCAACATGCTCAAGAGTCTCGTCGAGGTCAAGGAAGTCGCACCGGCCAAGGGCGCGACCACAAAGGGCGGCCACGCCGTCGCGCGCAGCATCCCGGCCGAGGTCGACTTCGAGGTCGGCGAGACCATCACGATCAAGGAAGGCTCGTTCGCGGGCCTGCCCGGCACGATCAGCGAGATCAAGCCCGAGAGCGGCAAGCTCACCGTCCTCGTCTCGCTCTTCGAGCGCGAGACTCCGGTCGAGCTCAGCTTCGATCAGGTCACCAAGCTGTAAAGACTTCCCGGGGTCGGACCCCGGGAAAACCGCTGCTCGGAGATGCCGGGTGTGCGGGAGAGACGGATCGCTCCGGCATCCGCTCGATGAAAGGAAAAGGAAAATGGCACCCAAGAAGAAGGTGACCGGCCTGATCAAGCTCCAGATCAAGGCCGGCGCAGCCAACCCGGCGCCGCCGATCGGGCCTGCGCTCGGTCAGCACGGCGTCAACATCATGGAGTTCTGCAAGGCGTACAACGCCGCCACCGAGGCTCAGCGCGGCAACGTCATCCCCGTCGAGATCACCGTCTACGAGGACCGCAGCTTCACGTTCATCCTCAAGACGCCCCCGGCGGCTGAGCTGATCAAGAAGGCGGCAGGCGTCGCCAAGGGCTCGCCGACGCCGCACACGACGAAGGTGGCCAAGCTCACCAAGGCTCAGGTGCGCGAGATCGCCGAGGTCAAGCAGCCCGACCTGAATGCGAATGACATCGAGGCCGCCTCGAAGATCATCGCCGGCACCGCCCGCTCCATGGGCATCACGGTCGAGGACTGAGGGAGATAACGACCATGGCTACCAAGTCCAAGGCCTACCAGGCCGCCGCCGCGAAGATCGCGGCTGACAAGTTCTACACGCCCACCGAGGCGGTCGCGCTCGCGAAGCAGACCGGCTCGGCCAAGTTCGACTCGACCGTCGAGGTCGCGCTCAAGCTGGCCGTCGACCCTCGCAAGGCAGACCAGATGGTGCGCGGCACCGTCATGCTGCCGCACGGCACGGGCAAGACCGCCC
>NZ_WOYP01000038.1:0-2310 GCF_011620715.1 Microbacterium sp.
ACGATCACGATCCCGCGCGGCTTGGGGATGGTCAGGCTCCACTCCAGCAGGGCCTGCAGCCACTGCGGCGAATCCAGCAGAGGTGGTGCGCCGTGCGAGAGGAAGAGGGTCGGCAACGGGCCGTCGGACGGTTCCCAGCGCCGTGCGGCGCGAGACCGCTCCTGCGCAGCTGGCAGGAAAGCGTCATACGCACCCATGGGCACGTCCGGGCGGATGGCCTTGAACGAATCGTCTCGAACGACTATGTCAGACACGCCCGTTTCAACACGGTCTGCGCATGCGGTATTCCCTGTACCGCTGAGCGAGTCGAACCGGAAGATTCGCCGCATGCTCGACTGGCCCACCATCGATCGGTATCGCCCATGCCGAGCGCGCAGATGTCGTCGTGGGCGGACCAGAGCCCGCGGAGCGCTCGTGACGGTGGATATAGTCGAGTGTCATCGACCGGGGGAGTCATCGTGTCAGAGCTGACCGCACCGACGAAGCGCGCGTCCCGACGCGGCATGCGCCTCGCCGTCGTTTCCACGATCGTCGCGCTCGCCGTCACCGGCTGCGCGGCATCCACGCCGTCCGCGAGTCCGACGCCCACGCCGACGGAAAGCGTCTCCGCAGAGACCGCGGCGGCGCTGCAGGGCGTGCTCGACGATGCGATCGAGAACGGGACTTTTCCTGGGGCGATCGCGCGGGTCATCACGCCCGACGGCGTCTGGCAGGGGACGGTCGGAACGGCTGGTCCTGACGACGATGTCGCACCCACAGCCGACGACATCACCCGCATCGGGAGCATCACCAAGACGATGACCGGCACCGTGCTGCTGCAGCTCGTCGGCGAGGGCAAGGTCTCACTCGATGACGTTCTCTCGGACTACATTCCCGGCATCCCGAACGGCGACGTCGCCACCCTGCGGCAGCTCGCCGACATGACCAGCGGCATTCCGTCGTACTCCCTGAACGAGGAGTGGCAGGCGGAGTACTTCAGCAACCCCGAGACGCAGTTCACTCCGCAGCAGCTCGTGGACTTCACGGTGGCGATGCCGGTGTCGTTCGCTCCGGGCGAGGGCTGGGAGTACTCGAACTCGAACTACATCCTGCTCGGCCTGATCATCGAGCAGGTCACCGGCCAGCCGATCGCACAGGTGTTCCGGGACCGCCTCTTCGACCCGCTCGGCATGACCGACACGGCATACGCCGACCCGGACGGCTCGGTGCTCCCCTCGCCGCATCTGTCGGGCATCACCGAGCAGGGCCAGCCTGAGGGGACGACTGCGGACGCGACCTACTGGAGCCCGACCGTCGGGTCGATGGCCGGCCAGGTCAGCTCCACGTTGAACGACCTCGAGAAGTGGGGGCAGGCGCTCTTCACCGGCGAGGGAATCCTCACGCCCGAGATGCAGCAGCTGCGCCGCGACTCGATCCTCACCTCGCCGCCGCCCAACAACGCGACTTCCGGGTACGGCATCGCGCTCGGCAACAGGGACGGATGGTGGGGGCACACCGGCGAGATCCCCGGCTTCAACACGGCGCTGTTCCACAACTACGACCTCGGCGCAACGATCATCGTGCTGGTGAACAGCGACATCCCGATGTCGACGTCGACCGACAACCCGCCGAACCCGGCTCCCTACATCGAGGCCGCGATGGCGGAGATCCTCGCGGCCCAGTAAGCACGGCGGTCGACGGGGCTGTTCAGGCGCTCGATCGAGGATGCCGAACGGGCGTCGTCGAAATGATGGGGCGACCGCCATCCGGGTGGCGGGACTGCAGAAGTCGCCACGTGCTGCGCGGGCTCAGGCTCACGGCGCAGCGGCCCGAGTCAGTCGGCGGCTACGAGTGCGAGTGCGCGCGAGGATCGGGGTCGTCGCCCCGAGACCAGGCGATCGCGATGAGTCGGCGCAGCACGTCGAGGTCGATGTCGTCGAGCTTCTTCACATACACGCAACCCGCGCCCTCGGTGTACCTGCCCAGCTTCGGCAGCAGCGCGGCGCCCTCGGGCAGATCCTTGAGGCCGTAAAGGGACAGCTGCGCTTTGCGTGGGGAGAATCCGGTCTTCGGCCAGTCGCCGCGGGTTCGCGGATTGTTCGGCGACACGAAGCGGTAGCTGCCGTAGCCGACCATCGACGGGCCCCACAGGACGGGATCGGCGCCGGTGACCTCATGGAAGATCTCGGCGAGTGTCAGGCCATCGGCCCGGCGCCGAGCCGGGGTCGCGGCGTGGAGGAAATCGTCGACATTCGCATCGGTCGGCATCGTCTTGGCTTCGGCCATGATTCCAGTGTGCCAGCCGGGCATCGTCGAGGGCGAGGGCGAGGG
>NZ_WOYP01000038.1:2410-3519 GCF_011620715.1 Microbacterium sp.
AGGGCGAGGGTTGCGCGTGGGGTAGGGCGAGGGTTGCGCGTGCGCGAAGATCTGGGGCAGGTCGCCGACTGCACACCGGCGCTCGTCGAGTTGCCGGTAGCCTCGCGACGATCGCGTCGATTCCTCGGCGGGTTGGGGTCTCGGGGCCGAAAGTCGCCTCGCGGCCGCCGCGGTCGGTAGCGTCGTGTCGTGGCGAACGATGACTCCGATGACGTGGACGCGCTGATCGACGCGTGGTCCGAGCGTCTGCCGGGCGTCGACGTGACCCCGCTCGAAGTGATGTCTCGGCTGCGCCGCGTGTCGATCCGGCTGGCGCGCATCCGCGCCGGTGCCTTCGCAACAGTCGGGCTGGCGTCGTGGGAGTTCGACGTGCTCGCCGCGCTGCGCCGGGCTGATGAGCCGCATGAGCTGAGTCCGGCGCAGCTGATCCAGCGCACGATGATCGGCAGCGCAGCGATGACCAACAGGATCACCAACCTCGTCGAGCGCGGCTATGTCCGACGGCAGGCGAATCCGCGCGATGGCCGCGGCGTGCTCGTGCGCCTCACCGACGAGGGACGCGTGCGGGCGGATGCCGCGATGACCGAGCTGATTCGTCGTGAAGCGCGCGCTCTCAGTGTGCTGAGCCCCGACGACGTCGATGTACTCGCCCGGATGCTCCGCCCGCTGATGGGCTGACCGCCCGCCGCTACCACTTCTCGCGGGCGAGGGCGTCCCAGTTGACGTCGATCATCCGCGGCTTCCGCCGTGAGATACGTGCTCGCAGCACCATGCCGGGCTTCGGCCAGTAGCGCCGGTCGAGGATCACTTCGGTCGCGAGCGGTTCGGAGTCCAGGCCCGGACCCTCCAGGATCAGCTCCATGTTGCAGGCCTGGTAGCGCAACCGGCCCTTCGGCTCCGACAGTGAGACGATGCGGACCGTGCCCTGCAGGGCGTCCGCCATCGGCGATCCTGTCATCCGCTCGAGCGACTCGGCTGCGCCTTCTTCCCAATCCTCCATGGCTCGAGGCTAGCGGTCGGCGGCACCCGGCCGGACCCGACCTCCCGGCCCACGAAGTAGTGCATTGCGCGTCGAGAAGGTGCATTGCGCGTCGAGAAGGTGCATTGCG
>NZ_WOYP01000048.1:0-2922 GCF_011620715.1 Microbacterium sp.
GCCCGCAGAACTCACGGCTCGCTCCCAGCTTCGCGGGACCAAAACCAGTGCGGCATCCGTTCTCTTCTATGACGCTGCAGCCAGCCGCGTCACGACCGGAGGAAATCACATGTCACAGGACTACCGCGCGACTGCCGACGCACTCAGTCGCCTGACTCCCGCCCAGTATCGGGTCACGCAGGACGACGGCACCGAGCCGGCGTTCCACAATGAGTACTGGAACAACCACGAGGCGGGCATCTACGTCGATGTCGTCTCGGGCCAGCCGCTCTTCTCGTCCACCGACAAGTACGACAGCGGCACCGGATGGCCGAGCTTCACCAAACCGCTCGCCGCGGATGCCGTCACCGAGAAGCTCGACGGGCATCTCTGGATGAGGCGCACCGAGGTGCGCTCATCGGGCGCCGACAGCCACCTGGGTCACGTCTTCGACGACGGCCCACGGGATGCCGGCGGGCTGAGATACTGCATGAACTCGGCGGCACTCCGTTTCATCCCCGTCGCCGAGCTCGAGCACCAGGGATACGGCGAGTACCGGAGCCTCTTCGAGGACACCACGATCGAGAGCGCCATTCAGAACCAGGAGAACGCATCATGACCAGCGGACCTTTCGACACGGGCGAGATCACCCGCACCCCCGGAACCGAGACCGCCGTCCTCGCGGGCGGCTGCTTCTGGGGTGTCGAGGACCTCATCCGCCGCCAGCCCGGCGTGCTCGACACGCGGGTCGGCTACACCGGCGGCAGCAACGACCACGCCACCTACCGCAAGCACCCCGGCCACGCCGAGGCGGTGGAGATCGTCTTCGATCCCACGAAGACGACGTACCGCGACATCCTCGCGTTCTTCTTCCAGATCCACGACCCGTCGACGCTGAACCGTCAGGGCAACGACATCGGCACGAGCTACCGCTCGGCGATCTTCCCGCTCACGCCCGAGCAGGAGCACGTCGCCCGCGACACGATCGCCGACGTCGACGCCTCAGGTCTGTGGCCCAAGAAGGCCGTCACGACGATCGAGCCGGCGGGTCCGTTCTGGGAGGCCGAGCCGGAGCACCAGGACTACCTCGTGCGCATTCCGCACGGCTACACGTGCCACTTCGTGCGACCCGGCTGGGTGCTGCCCAAGCGTGACGCATCGGCATCCGTCTAGAGGGCGGGAGAGAAGGGCCGGACTCCAGAGGGATCCGGCCCTTCTCACGCAGGGTCGATGTCGGGGGTGGTTCGCGCATGTCCGCATGCAGCGCGCAGCGTGAAGTATTTCTCGCGGAACCGCGTAATGGATTCCTGGATGCCGCGTCCTAGGGGTGTGAGGTAGAGAACTGAATGCTTCACGGTGCTGCCCCAACAGCGCCTGGGCCGTCGCTGCTTGGTTTCATCCCCAGAGGTCAGCGTCGGCCCTTTCTCTGTTCCGTTGCGTTTGGGTACCCTGGTTTCCGTTGCGATGCCGCGCGTGATAGGCATGATCCATGGCTGACGATGTGGGATCGTCGCATGTTCGCACCGATTCTGGGGAATTCAGCGACGCCGAACTGGTTCGCGCGACCCGAGAAGGATCCCGGCGTGCGTATGCCGCGCTGTACGCGCGGCACTACCTCAGCGCGCTCAAATACGCCAAGACGCTGACGAGCTCAGACGCCGAAGACGTGGTCTCCGAGGCGTTCCTGAAGGTCTACGCGGCCATCAAGGCCGGACATGGGCCAGAACAGGACGTCCGATACTACATTCGCTCGGCGGTGCGCAACACGTACATCTCGATGGTTCGCGCGCGGCGCGCGGCGCCTGCGGGCGATGCGATCGAAGACGTCGTCGGCGACCGCGGTGCCGACATCGCGTCGCTGCGCAGCTTCGACGGGTCGGCGACGACGCGGGCATTCCTCTCGCTGCCGACACGTTGGCAGGAGGTGCTCTGGTGCACCGAGGTCGAGGGCTTCACCCGCGAGCACACCGCGACTCTGCTCGGGATGAACGCGAACGCGGTCTCGGCTCTGTCCTTCCGCGCGCGCGATGCACTGCGGACGGCCTGGTTGCAGCAGCACGTCAGCGTCCGATCCGATCTCGATCGCGGGTGCGAGGCGACCATTCCGCTGCTGGGTGCGTATTCGCGGCAGGGGCTCTCGCGCCGTGACCGCCTTCGGGTCGAACATCACGTGACCGGCTGCGCGCACTGCACGTCGGTCGTCGGAGAGCTGTCCGAGCTGCTGACACCGGGTCGCCTGGCACTCATTCTGCTGCCCGTCGTTCTGACCACAGGAGGCTTCGCCGCCTTCGCCGCGAAGTTCGGCGGCGGTTCCGCCGTCGCGTCGGCGTCCGCCGTCGCCCCGCCGGCGATGGTGCTCGCATCGGTGGGCGGCGGTGCCGCGGGCGGAGCTGCGGCTCTCTCGGTCGTCGGCAAGGTCGCCGCCTGTGCGCTCGTGGCCACCATGGTGGTTGCTCCCACGCAGATGCTCATCGCCGCCGCGCAGCACGTGCCGCCGAGCCGATCGGTGGCGGTATCCCCCGCCGACCTCGACCTGACCCCGCTGCTGCTCGTCGAGGCCGCGCCGGTGCAGGGGCCGGTAGAGCCCGCTGCGCCCGCCGAAGAAGCCTCCGAGGTCGGCGACGGCAACGCGGAGCACGGCGGCAACCCCAACCCAACCGCCGACGGTGCAGGAAACGCGAACGGGAATGGTGCAGGAAACGCGAACGGCAGCGCGAACGGGGACGGTGCAGGAAACGCGAACGGCAGCGCGAACGGGAATGGTGCAGGAAACGCGAACGGGAATGGTGCAGGAAACGCGAACGGGGACGCTGCCGGCAACCCCAGCGCGAACAGCGTGGCGAGCCGCAGCGCCCACGCGAACAGTGCGGGCGGCAACGAAGTGAGCAGCAGCGCCCACGCGAACAGTGCGGGCGGCAACGAAGTGAGCAGCAGCGCCCACGC
>NZ_WOYP01000048.1:3022-17240 GCF_011620715.1 Microbacterium sp.
GCAGCGCCCACGCGAACAGTGCGGGCGGCAACGAAGTGAGCAGCAGCGCCCACGCGAACAGTGCGGGCGGCAACGAAGTGAGCAGCAGCGCCGCCGCGAACAGCAACGCCCACGCGAACAGCAACGCCGCCGCGTCCGATGCGGTGGAGTCCGAAGGCCGATAGGCAGGACGACCCCACCCGGCCCGCCCTTCGATCGTGAGTTCGACGGAGTGCTCGCCGCACTGGCGGAGGGCTCGTGGAGCGGGCCGTCGCGGTGCGCGACCAGCGCTCGATTCCCGGATCGCGGATGCCGTCATCGACGAATCGCTGTTCCACCCGTCCAGGCAACTCACCGCGACGGCATGTCGCCGGTGCGCGACCCGCATCCTGGACACTTCTCCGGCCCGGTCGTAGGGTCGTGCCATGACAGACCGTTCGGTGCCGAACCTCCCTTCACGCGACTTCGCGTCGACCGTGGAGTTCTACGGCCGGTTCGGATTCTTCCCGACGTTTCGCGATGACACGTGGCTCATCCTGCGTCGCGGTGCGATCGAACTCGAGTTCTTCCCGTTGCCGGACCTCGAGCCCTATGCCAGTTCATTCATGTGCAGCATCCGCGTGGATGATCTCGATGACCTGTTCGGTGCCGTGGCCGCGGCGCAGGTGCCTCAGTCGGCCACCGGAATCCCGCGGCTGACACCTGTCGCGACGCGGTCCTGGGGACAGCGCGCGGCCTACCTGATCGACAACGATGGCACCCAGCTGAACCTGATCGAGAACTCGGTCGCGGCAGACGACGACGTTCAGCGATGATCGGACACACCATGCTGCATCGGAGCGCGGAGCGGGACCTTTGCCTCTGGACGCGCGCACACAAGAGGAGTGGACTGTCGGTATAAGAGAGGACCATGCCATGACTGACACAAGGAGCAATGAGAATCGCGGAGTCGAGCACCTCACGACTGCCGAGTGCTGGCGGCTCATGGAAAGCAGTTCGCTCGGGCGCTTGGCGGTGGAGGGCACCGAAGGAGTGCCGGATCTCTTTCCGGTGAACTTCATCGTGCACGACGGATCGGTCTATCTGCGCTCGGCGCCGGGCCTCAAGCTCATGGACATCGCCGCCCGCCCGGGCGTCGCTTTCGAGATCGACGGGCAGGATCCGCTGTCGCACTGGAGCGTGGTGATCAAGGGCACCGCGCGCCGTCTCGACTCGGATGCCGAAATCCATGAGTCGGGTGTGGAGAAGCTCGGCTCTGCGAGTCCCGCGGCCAAGCAGGATTTCATCCGCATCACGCCCGACTCCGTCACCGGTCGACGCTTCCGCAAGGACGCGGCACCTGCGCCGGGCAAGCCCGCGCCGTCGACCACGACGGGCTCCCATCAGCCCGTGAGGCCTCCCGAGAACGACGAGGGCTGGCCGGGAGCGAATCCCGCTGGCGGGACCCGACCGATCCCGATTCCGCACTTCCCCCCGCGCCCCACCCACTAGCTGGTCGGGCCGCTGTCGACCACGTCGTAGCGGTCCGGCTCGGGTGAGCGCCGGAATCTCCTCCCGCTGACGGTCGTGGGGGTGATTCGGACCCATCGGTACTTGAGGGTCGGGATCCAGGGTCGCAGTTCGAGCCGGTCGGCCGCGTCGATGTCGTCCTGCAGCTCGAGCCGCTCCGCGATTCCCTTCACGACCACGCTCGCGGCGGATTCGTCGTCGTAGCGGTCCGCCTCGAGTGCGACGCGCGGGTTGGCGGTCAATTCGGCGAGCTTCGACCCGGGCGAGGTGCGGAAGTAGAGCGCCCCCTCGAAGACCACGAAATTGATCGGGAAGATGTCGACATCGTCTCGAACGCTCAGCGCCAGCCTGCCGAGCTGCGCGTTCTCGAGAAGGTTCCAGTTCTCCTCGCCCGTCATATCGGTTACGGCTTCGTCTGCGAAATCCTGCATGATGGCTCCTCAGCTCGCCCCCGAGCGGCCCGCTGCGGGGATGACTTCAGTGAACCGCAGCCGGGCTGCTCCGGGGCAGGGCCGAAGGTCCCGCCGCGGAGCGTCAGGAGCGGTCACGCTTGTGCTCGACGCCGTAGACCGCAGCCTGCGTGCGCCGTTCCATGCCGAGCTTGGCGAGCAGGCCGCTGACGTAGTTCTTCACCGTCTTCTCGGCCAGGCCCAGCCGCGTGCCGATCTCGCGGTTGGTCAGTCCCTCGGCGATCAGCCCGAGCACCTGGCTCTCCCGCAGCGACAGCTCGGGAGCCGCGGTTTCGGCGCGCGCATCGGGCTGCAGCGTGGACGCGGCCTGGTGCAGCACGGCTGCGGACTGGATCGTGCCGCCGGACGCGACCCGCCGGATCGCATCGATGAGCGCTCGGCTGCGGATGTCTTTCAGGACGTACCCGCTCGCACCGGCGAGCACCGCCGATCGCAGCGCATGATCGTCGTCGTAGGCGGTCAGGATCAGGCAGGCGACCTCGGGGTGTGACGAGCGGATGTCGCGGCACAAGTCGATGCCGCTGCCGTCGGGGAGCCGGACGTCGAGTACGGCCACGTCGGGGAGGGTCGCGTCGATGCGACGGCCCGCCTCGTGGAAAGAACCCGCCTCGCCCACCACGGTGAGGTCGGGTTCGGCATCCACGAGCTGCGCGATTCCGCGTCGCACGATCTCGTGATCGTCCACCAGGAACACGCGGATCATGATGACCGTCCTTCCGTGCCGAATGCCGCGGGAACTGCCCACTCGATACGGGTTCCCCCACCGGGCCGGTCCGCGATCGTGCACGTGCCGCCGAGCAGCCTGGCGCGCTCGGTCATGTTGGCCAGCCCGCTCAGCGGCACGGATGGAGGGATGCCGCGGCCGTCGTCGTCGACCGTCAGAGTCACGATGCCATCGTCGATGCTCAGGTCGACCTGGACGGTCTGCGCATCCGCGTGCTTCGCGACGTTCGTCAGGCACTCGCGCAGCACAGCGCTGAGCTCGTCGGTGAGCGGCGCGGACACGAGGGAGTCCAGAGGGCCGCTGAAGGTGATGCGCGGTGTGACCGGCATGCCGGTCGACAGTTCCGACACCACATTCAGCATGCGGTCCCGCGGCCTTCTGCTCTGCGCGCGGTCACCGGAGCCCAGCGCGAAGATGACGGTGCGGATGTCTTTGATGGCGGCGTCGACCGCATCGACCTGGGTCTCGATCGCCGCCGAGGCGTCGGCATCCACCGTCGCAGAGACCGCCTGCAGCGACAGTCCTGCGCCGAACAGGCGCTGGATGACGTGGTCGTGCAGGTCGCGCGCGATCCGTGCCCGGTCACGGGCGAGGTCGAGTCGCCGGCGGTCTTCGCGCGCTCGGACGACTTCGATCGCCACGCCCGCCTGCCCCGCGAAGGCGAATGCCATATCGAGGTCGGCGGCCGTGAAGGCGGGACTGTGCGGGCGTCGCGAGACGGTGAGGACTCCGAGAGGTTCGTCACCGGCGAAGAGGGGGATGGCGACGGTCGGCCCGAGGTCGCGCCGGCCCTCGAACAGTCCGGGCTGGCGGTCCACGCTCGCCGCGCGACGGGTGGCCAGTGCGCGCGACGCGAGCGTGCCTGCCGCAGGGATGATCTGTCCCCGCGCCTGCCCGGCTCCGGCGCCGCGCACTGTCGTGACGCGCAGCTCGTCGGTGCCGTGCGGAACCATCACGTGCACGAGGTCGACATCGATCATCGCGCCGACGTGCTCGGCGATCACCTCGAGCACATCCTCGCCGGCGGCCTCGAGCATCGCCGCCATCACATCGGCCGTCGTGGCGCTCCACGCTTCGCGGGCGCGCGCGATGTCGTACAGGCGGGCGTTCTCGATCGCGATGCCGGCGGTCGCGGCGAGGGCCACGACGAGCTCTTCGTCGTCGTCGGTGAACGCGTCGCGCGCACCCCGGGTGAGGTAGAGGTTGCCGTAGACCTGGTCGCCGACACGGATCGGCACCCCCAGGAAGGACTCCATGTCGGGATGATGAGCCGGGAAGCCCACCGCGCGGGGGTCGGATGCCAGGTGCTCGAGCCGGATCGGGGCGTGTTCGGTGATCACGGCGCCCAGGAGCCCTCGTCCGGTGGGCAGGTGCCCGATGTGGGCAACGGTCTGGGAGTCGACGCCGACGTGGATGAAGCGCTCGAGGCCGTTGCCGTCGGCTGCGATGACGCCGAGCGCGCCGTACTGCGCATCGACCAGGGCCATCGCCGCCTCGACGATTCGGCGCAGGACGATCTCCAGGTCAAGACGCTCCACGACCGTGGTGGTCGCGCGCAGGAGGTCGGTGAGCCGACGCTCTGCGCGTGCAGCCCCATCGGCCGCGGCGGTGTTCGCCGGCGCATCGAGGTCCCCGGGCATGGACGCCTCCTGTCGAGGCGAGTCTAGTGAAGCTCGCGGGCAGGCACCGATCAGCTCGACTCGACACCCGGCACCACGCATACCGGGATCCGGCTCTGCGCGAGCACATCCTGGCCGATCGACCCCAGCAGGGTTCCCTGCAACAGGCCCCGGTGGTGGGTGCCCATGACCAGGAGCGATGCGCCGCGGGTGGCGCGCAGCAGCGCAGAGGCGGGATTGCTCTGCTCCAGGATCTGCTCGATGACGAGGTCGGGATGCCCGGTCTGCGCGCGCGCAGCCGCATCACGAAGGATCTTGCGCTGACCGGCCCGTGCCTCGATGGGCGACGCAAGCAGCGCTACGGATCCCTCCATCCGCGGCAGCGGCATGGTCCACGTGTGCACGAGTGTGAGCGGTTGGCCCGAGACGGCCGCCTCACGCGCAGCGAAGTCCACGGCCTCGGCCGAGGAGTCGTCGTCGTCCACGCCGACGACGACTCTGCCGGTCGTGGCTTCCCAGTCATCCGGAACGACGGCGACAGGGGTGTGCGAGCGGGAGGCGACACGAGTCGGCATCCATCCGGACAGCGCCGACCAGATCGGGTGCCCGCGGTGCGAGCCCACGACCAGCAGGTCGGCGCCGCGCGCGCGCTCGAGCAGCGCATCCGGCATCTTGCCGGTGAACCGATGCGAGTCGATGTCCGCATCCGGCGCACGGTCGCGTACACGCCGTTCGGCCTCGATGAGGCCTGCGTCACGACCGAAGTCGTCCTGCAGCAGCGTGCCGCCGATCATGATGATCTCGATCCGCGTCTGTCGGCTCGCGGCGCGTTCGGCGACCCAGTCCAGCGCGACCGACGACGTCTCGCTGCCGTCGAATCCCAACACGATCGTCTCCACAGCGCGCCTCCTCGAATAGCGGCGACCTGCGATCGTGCCGCCACTTCGGACAGTAGAGGGCGCGGTGCCCAGAGCGAAGGGCCGAAGGTCCCATGTCGGCTGCGCGGCGCTCGCCGGTAGGCTCGCCGCATGGGCAGGTTCATCTACGACACCATGGCGAACTCGGTCGACATCGACGACCGGACACTGGCGCATCTGCGCATCGTCGTGATGAACAAGCTGCGCCGCGGCGAGGCGTTCATGTTCGATGTCGAGGTGGGCGACGGGAGCGGCCGGCGCAGCTTCTGGATGCACCCGTCGGTGCCGATCCAGTTCCACTTCTACGGCAGCCGCAACCCGCGCATCAACCGCGCCTGGATCGAAGAGCTGATGCAGGTTGCGAGCGGCCCGAACGGTCTGACCATCACCGCCGAGCCGCCCGAGGATGCGCCCGTTGAGGAGTGATCAGTCCTCGCGCTGAACCGGGACCTCTGAGGTCTCGATGACATTCGACGCGGTGGGTGCCTCGCCGGGGATCATCTCGGTGCCGGCGACCGTGAGCTTGTCGATCGAGAGCTCGTCGACGTCGACCTTGCCGATCGCCAGGGGCGGCTCCTCGGAGGTGACGACCTCGATGGGACCGGTGTCGAAGTGCTCGGCGACCAGCATGATGCCGCCCGAGGAGTTCGCCGAACTGGCGAGTTCCTCGATCCATTCGCGGCTCAGCTCGGCGGGCTCGGGGTCGTCGAACACGAAGCGCAGCGGGATCGAGGGGTGCAGCCAGATCGTGCTGCGTCCGCGCGGTTGATCCTCCGGATGCCGCCAGGTGACCGTGAAGCTCTCGCTGCGACGCAGCTTGGTCGCAATGACGACTTTCAGGTGCGCGAGAGCGCGATCGTCGATGTGGATCGGGGTGGCCGATCCGCCGTAGTAGATGGTGCCCACCGAGCCACCATAAGCCCTATCCTGTCGCGCTCCGGCATTCCTGTCGAACGCCTCTTCAGCGCACGCCGGACGCGGGTCTGAAGCGGGTCTATAGCCGCGACCACGCCTCGGTGAGCACTCCGCGCAGGATCTGCTCGATCTCGTCGAACTCGGACGGGCCGATCGTGAGCGGCGGAGCGAGCTGGATGACGGGGTCTCCGCGGTCGTCCGCGCGGCAGTACAGGCCGGCGTCGAACAGCGCCTTGGACAGGAAGCCGCGCAGCAGCCGCTCCGACTCGTCATCGTCGAAGGTCTCTTTCGTGAGCTTGTCCTTCACGAGCTCGATTCCGAAGAAGTAGCCGTCGCCGCGGACATCGCCCACGATCGGCAGGTCGGTGAGCTTCTCGAGTGTCGAGCGGAAGACCGGCGAGTTCTCGCGGACGTGCGCGAGCAGGCCCTCCTCCTCGAAGATGTCGAGGTTCTCCAGCGCCACGGCGGCCGAGACCGGGTGCCCGCCGAAGGTGTACCCGTGCGGGAACGAGACCTGGCCGTGGGCGAAGGGCTCGTACACGCGGTCGCTGACGATGGTGCCGCCCAGTGGCGAGTAGCCGCTCGTGACCGCTTTCGCGAAGGTGATCATGTCGGGCTGGAACCCGTACGCGTCGGCACCGAAGTAGTGGCCGAGCCGGCCGAACGCGCAGATGACCTCGTCCGAGACCAGGAGCACGTCGTACTTGTCGCAGATCTCCCGCACGCGCTGAAAGTAGCCGGGAGGAGGCGGGAAGCATCCGCCCGAGTTCTGCACCGGCTCGAGGAAGACGGCGGCCACGGTCTCAGGGCCCTCGAAATTGATCATCTCCTCGATGCGATCTGCCGCCCAGACTCCGAACTGCTCCTGCGTGCCGCCGGTGAAGCCCATCTCGCCCGCGCGGTAGAAGTTCGTGTTCGGCACGCGGAAGCCGCCCGGGACGACCGGCTCGAACATCGACTTCATGCCCGGCAAGCCGGTGATCGCCAGGGCGCCCTGCGGAGTGCCGTGGTAGGCGATGTACCGCGAGATCACCTTGTGCTTGGCGGGCTGGCCGGCCAGCTTCCAGTAGTGCTTGGCGAGCTTGAACGCGGTCTCGACGGCTTCGCCGCCGCCCGTGGAGAAGAAGACGTGGTTGAGGTCTCCGGGGGCGAGGTCGGCGATGCGGTCGGCGAGCTCGATCGCCGCCGGATGCGCGTACGACCAGATCGGGAAGAAGGCGAGCTGCTCGGCCTGGCGTGCGCCCGCCTCGGCGAGGCGGCGGCGCCCGTGCCCGGCGTTGACGACGAAGAGGCCCGCGAGGCCGTCGATGTACTCCTTGCCGGTCGAGTCCCAGATGCGGTGACCCTCGCCCTTGACGATGATCGGCACGCCGTCACCCTCTGTCATGACCGACTGGCGCGAGAAGTGCATCCAGAGGTGGTCGCGCGCCATCGCCTGCAGCTCGGCTTCGGAGCGCGCAGCGCGAGAGGTGGGTTCGGTCGAGATCGACATGCGTCGGGCCTTCCTGCCGGTTGCCTCCGACGATACTCGCGACACTTCACGCCTGCGCGTGATGGCCCAGTGGGTCCGACAGGATGTCCGCGAACGCCGCCTCGGCGGCACCGATGAGCAGCCGGTCTTCCGCGAGGACCGCGACCCTGATGTCGAGTCCCTCCATGCTCGCCGGCATGGCGTGCGCGCCTACCGCCGCGGTGAGGCCCTCGAGGTCGCGTTCGGCGATCGTCGCGAGGAATCCGCCGAGCACGACGACCGACGGGTTGAGCACGTTGACGGCGTTCGCCAGGGCCGTCGCCAGGATGCGGCGCTGCCGCGCCAGCTCGGCGATCGCGTCGGGCAGCGTCGAGGCGGCCAGCAGCGCCGCGAGCGTCGGCTCGTCCGCGGAGGGCCGCGCGACCACCGCGAGCAGCCGGGCCCGGCTCACCTCGGCTTCGAGCACGCCCGAGCCGGCTCGGCGGTCATGGTCCGAGGCGATGCCCGGCCGGTTCTGCCCGAATTCGCCCGCGTACCCGCCCGCGCCGGCGACCGGCATCCCGTGAACGATCAGACCGCCGCCGATGCCGCTGGCCCCGCCATTGAGGTACACGACGTCCTCGATGCCGCGTGCGGCCCCGTAGAGGTGTTCGGCGATCGCGCCCAGGCTCGCGTCATTGCCCACGACCGTCGGCAGGCCGGTCGCGTCGGCGACGAGACCGCGGACCGGCGCGTCGGTCCAGTTCAGGTGGGGGGCGCTGCGCACCAGCCCGTCGGCGGCTCGGACCAGTCCGGGAACGGCGAGCCCGACCGCGACGACGCGCGCGTCGGCGAGCGGGCCGGCGCGCCAGAGAGCGATGCGCTCCGCGACGATCGCCGCGGTCTCTTCGGGCGTGATCAGGTGGTCGAGCTCGATGCGCTCGCGGATCGGGATGCCGCGGTCCAGGCCGACCGCTCCGATCGTGAGCGCATCGACCTCGGGATTGACGGCTATCGCCACCACCCTCGGGTCCATGGCCACCACGGGGGACGGGCGACCGACACGGCGCGCGCGATCGGGCGCGCGCTCCTGGACCAGTCCTTCACGGACCAGCTGTGCGACGAGGTCGGCGATCGTCGACCGGTTCAGGCCCGTCGACTCGGTCAGGGCAGCACGCGAGAGGGGACCCTCCAGGTGCACCAGACGCAGGATGCGGACCAGATTGCGCTGGCGCACGCCTTCGGCTGCGCTGCGGGAGTCGGTCACGCGTCCCACTGTAGGAGACCGGTCGGTCGGATCCTCCTGGACGCGGCATCCGTTCCGCGATAGGTTGTTTTCAGCAACAATTCTCGCGAAGGAGCATCATGCCCGCACCCACAACCGCCGACAAGTTCTCATTCGGACTCTGGACGGTCGGCTACAACGGCACCGATCCGTTCGGTGGCCCCACCCGTCACCCGCTCGACGTCGTGCACGCCGTCGAGAAGCTCACCGAGCTCGGTGCGTACGGTCTCACGTTCCACGACGACGACCTGTTCGCCTTCGGCTCGACCGAGGCCGAGCGCCAGAAGCAGATCGACCGCCTGAAGGCCGCGCTCGCCGACACCGGGATGATCATCCCGATGGTGACGACCAACCTGTTCAGCGCCCCGGTCTTCAAGGACGGCGGCTTCACCTCGAACGACCGCGATGTGCGCCGCTTCGCCCTGCGAAAGGTGTTCCGCCAGCTCGACCTGGGAGCCGAGCTCGGCGCGAAGACGTTCGTGATGTGGGGCGGGCGCGAGGGTGCCGAGTACGACTCCGCCAAAGACATCCGGCAGGCGCTCGAGCGCTACCGCGAGGCCGTCAACCTGCTCGGCGACTACGTCGTCGACAAGGGCTACGACATCCGCTTCGCTATCGAGCCGAAGCCCAACGAGCCGCGCGGCGACATCCTGCTGCCCACGCTCGGCCACGCGATCGCGTTCATAGACTCGCTCGCCCGCCCAGAACTCGTGGGCCTGAACCCCGAGGTCGGCCACGAGCAGATGGCGGGGCTGAACTTCGCCGCCGGCATCGCGCAGGCGATGTACCACGGCAAGCTCTTCCACATCGACCTCAACGGCCAGCGCGGCATCAAGTACGACCAGGACCTCGTGTTCGGTCACGGCGACCTGCACAACGCGTTCGCGCTCGTGGACCTGCTCGAGAACGGCGGGCCGGGCGGGGTCCCGGCCTACGACGGCCCGCGGCACTTCGACTACAAGCCCAGTCGCACCGAAGACGAGAAGGGCGTATGGGAATCGGCATCCGCCAACATGCGCACCTACCTGCTGCTCAAGGAGCGCGCAGCGGCCTTCCGTGCCGATCCCGAGGTGCAGGAGGCCCTGGAGGCCTCTCGCGTGCACGAGCTCTCGGTGCCGACGCTGGGCGAGGGCGAGACGTACGACGACCTGCTCGCCGACCGTTCGGCGTACGAGGATTTCGATGCGTCGGTCTACCTCGGCGGCAAGGGCTTCGGCTTCGTGCGCCTGCAGCAGCTCGCGACCGAGCACCTGCTCGGCGCCCGCTGACCCGCCGATGACGCTGGTCATGGGAGTCGACTCGTCGACGCAGTCGTGCAAGGTCGTGATCACCGATGCCGCCACAGGGGCCATCGTGCGCGAAGGGCGCCGAGCGCACCCGAACGGCACCGAGGTCGACCCGGCGGCGTGGTGGTCGGCCCTGCAGGGTGCGATCGCGGATGCCGGGGGTCTGGGCGATGTGCACGCCTGGGCGATCGGCGGCCAGCAGCATGGCATGGTCGTGCTCGACGAGTCCGGCCGGGTCATCCGGGCGGCGCTGCTGTGGAACGACACCCGCTCCGCGGGCGCTGCGGCGGACCTGATCGCCGAGTTCGCGGCCGATCAGCTCGCCCGGCGCACGGGCCTGGTGCCGGTCGCCTCGTTCACGATCACCAAGCTCCGCTGGCTGCGCGATTGCGAACCGGAGCATGCGGCGCGCGTCGCCGCCGTCGCGCTGCCGCACGACTGGCTCACCTGGCGCCTGCGCGGCTTCGGGCCCGAGGGGGAGTCCGCGCTCGGGCCGGTGCTCGACGAGCTCATCACCGACCGGTCCGATGCCTCGGGCACCGGATACTGGGATCCCGCGACGGGCGGCTACGACCGCGAGCTGCTGGTCGCCGCCCTCGGGCATGACGCGATCCTGCCCCGCGTGCTCGGGCCGCAGGAGTGGGTGTCGGATGCCGAAGGCCGGCGCGTCGGCGGCGGAGCAGGCGACAACGCGGCCGCCGCACTCGGGCTCGGCATCGGCCCCGGCGACGTGGTGGTCTCGATCGGCACGAGCGGCACCGTCTTCGCCGTCGGCGAGCAGCGCACGATCGATCCGACCGGCACGGTCGCGGGGCTCGCGGACTGCACGGGACGGTTCCTCCCCCTCGTCGCGACGCTCAACGCCGCCCGGGTGCTCGACGCGATCGCCGGCCTGCTCGGGGTCGACCACGCCGAGCTCAGCCGCCTCGCGCTCGCCGCAGAGCCGGGCGCGCAGGGCCTTTCGCTCGTGCCCTACTTCGAGGGCGAGCGCACTCCGAATCTGCCGGATGCGACGGCATCCCTCACCGGCATGACCCTGGCCTCGACCACCCGCGAGAACCTCGCGCGCGCCGCCGTCGAGGGCATGCTCGGCGGCCTCGGAGCCGGCCTCGTCGCGCTGCGCGCCCTCGGCGTGCCGATCCAGCGCGCTCTGCTCGTCGGCGGCGGCGCGCAGTCCGAGGCCGTGCGGGTCATCGCGCCACTCGTGCTCGGGGTGCCGGTCGAGGTGCCCGCGCCCGGGGAGTATGTCGCCCTCGGTGCCGCTCGGCAGGCGGCATCCGTCCTGTCCTCGTGAACCCGAGAAGGTGTCTTCAGCGCCGAGAAGGCGCGCTCGAGAGCGAGAAGGTGCCACCTTCTCGGCGCGGGACCCACCTTCTCGGCGCGGGACCCACCTTCTCGGCGCGTCGCGGTGCAGTCGCCGCGCCCGACAGAATGGGCGTGTGCCCCCTCCCGTCGATGAGCCCGCCGCCGATGATGCGGCGGCGCAGCTCGATGAGATCGCGGCGGAGCTCTATGCCCTGCCGCCCGACGACTTCACGGCGGCGCGCAACGCCCGGGCCGCGGCATCCGATCGCACGCTCGCCGCACGCGTGAAGAGCCTGCGCAAGCCGACCGCCGCGGCGTGGGCCGTCGACCTGCTCGCCCGCGACGGGCAGCTGGCCGAGGCGCTCCAGCTGGCCGGCGCCCTGCGGGAGGCGCAGGACGACCTCGACGGCGCAGAGCTCGCCCGCCTGGGCCGCCAGCGACGGGCTCTCGTGGCCGCGCTGGCCACCCAGGCGGTCGATCTGGCCGCGGACCGCGGTGTCTCGGTCAGCGCTGCGGCGCGCGCCGACGTCGAGAAGACCATCAACGCCGCCGTGATGGATGCCGCAGCCGCGGCGGCTGTGATGACGGCGCGGCTGGTCCGCCCGCTCGAGGCGACGGGATTCGACGCGGTCGACGTCTCCGACGCCGTCGGGGGGTCTCTGCCCGGCGTTCCCGATGCACCGCCGCCGAGCCGCGACGACCTCGCAGAGCGCCGCGCCCGCAAGGAGGCCGAACGTGCGGTGCGCGAAGCCGAGCGTGCCGCAGGCGAGGCCGACCGCGAGCTCGCGAAGATCGACGCGAAGCTCGCGAAAGCCCGCGAGCGCGCCGATCACCTGAGCGAGCGGATCGCCGACCTGCGTGCCGAACTGACCCGCTTCGAGGCGGACGCCCAGAAGGCCGAGCGCGAGAGCCGGCGCCTGGATGAGGACAGAGCGGATGCCGCAGCCCGCTCGCGTGCCGCGCAGCGCGATGCAGAGAAGGCGCGGAAGGTGCTCGAGTGAGTCCAGACCTACCAGGCTGGCGGCGCTGAGGTGGCCCCTGAGTCGGTACGGTGAACGCGTGGACCAGCTCGAGCCGACCCTTCTCGTCATCCCGCTGCTCGCGGTGCTGGCGCCGCTGCTGGCTCGCAGCCTGTCACAGTGGGTGCGGGTGCCGATCGTGGTGTTCGAGCTCGTCTTGGGAATCATCGCGGGACCGGCCGTTCTCGGGTGGGCACAGCCCTCCTACTTCGCCGACGCGCTCTCGGAGTTCGGCCTCGCGATGCTGTTCTTCGTCGCCGGATCCGAGATCGAGTTCAGTGCCTTCCGCGGTCGCACGGGCCGGCGGGCCGTCTTCGGGTGGCTGATCAGCCTGACGGCCGGCGTGGGGCTTGCCTGGGTGCTCTTCCCCGGCGAGGTGGCGATCGTCGTCGGCATCGCCCTGTGCTCCACGGCCCTCGGCACGATCCTGCCGATCCTGCGCGACGCGGGCGAGCTGCGCACGCCTTTCGGCAAGGCGATGGGGGCGATCGGCGCGGTGGGCGAGTTCGGCCCTCTGATCGCGATCTCGCTGTTCCTCGGCGGCCGCGACCCGGGATTCGAGACCATCGTCCTCGCGATCTTCGGGGTCGTGTCGGGACTGGCGATCTGGCTCGCGCTGCGGATGCCGCGCGGGGCGATGCATCGCGTCGTCAACGGCACGCTGCACACGTCGGGTCAGTTCGCCATCCGGGTGGTGTTCCTGATCCTCTCGGCACTGGTTGCGCTGAGCATCGTGCTCGACCTCGACATGCTGCTGGGCGCCTTCGCCGCCGGCATCGTGTGGCGACTTCTCATGCGAGATGCCGACGAGTCGGACCGCACGGCTGTGGAGAGCAAGGTCGAGGCCGTGGCGTTCGGCTTCCTCGTTCCCGTCTTCTTCATCTACACCGGCGTCACGTTCGATCTCTCGGCACTCACGACGAACCCGATCCTGCTGCTCGCGGTGCCGGTCGTGCTGATCGTCCTGCTGCTGGTGCGCGGTCTTGCGTCCATGCTCGCCGCGCCCCCGGGATCGAGTCGTCGTGATCGCATCGCGGTCGCGTTCCTCGGGGCGACCGCGCTGCCGATCATCGTCGCAGTCACCGCGATCGGGGTCGATGAGGACATCCTCACCTCCGCACACGCCTCAGTGCTCATCGGCGCGGGGATGCTGTCGGTGCTGCTGTTCCCGCTGATCGCGATGACCCTGCGCGGTGAGCGCAGTGCGCGGGTGGCCGCGCCGCTCGAGGACGACCTGGCGTGAGCACCCGCGTGCTGCTCGAAGCCGCTCGGGCACGGCTGGCGGATGCCCCTCGTGAAGCACTCGGCGAGCTGATCGTGCCCCGCCGGGTGCTGGGCGTCGGCCGCTTGCCGCGCATCGCCCGCTGCGGATCCGCCTGGCACCTGGGCGTGCTGCTGGTCACCGACGACGCCGTGCTGGCAACCGGCGACATCGTGCGCGCGCGGCAGGAGGTGCGGCGCGGGTTCACCGCCGAGTCGCAGCGGCAGCGTGCCGAGCTCGCAGCGGCCGCCCGCCGCGGAGGAATCACGGAAGGCGAGACCGTGCACATCGGGTGGATGACGCTCGATGCCGATGCGGTCGATTCGGGTGCGGCATCCGGCCCCCTCGCCCTGCGCGACGGGGTTCCGAGCGTGCGCTGGAGCACGGCGGGCGGTTTCATGCCGCTGGCGGCATACCTCGATGAGCGGGTCGGGCTGCTGCGGCATCCGCCTGCCGGCGCGTAGCGGTGTGGGCGCAGC
>NZ_WOYP01000084.1:0-2147 GCF_011620715.1 Microbacterium sp.
GACTCTTAATCAGTGGGTTCTGGGTTCAAGTCCCAGGGGGTGCACCATGGCTACCTATACCGTCGCAACCGACGGTGCATGCATGCGCAATCCCGGTCCCGCCGGATGGGCATGGGTCGGCGAAGACGGCCGCTGGTCGGCGGGTTCCCTCGAGGCCGGCACCAACAACATCGGCGAGCTTCTCGCGGTGCTCTATGCGATCCGCGACAACGCCGCGGTCGCCGACCTGCACATCCAGGCCGACTCGATGTACGCGATCAACACCTACCAGACGTGGATGGACGCGCACGCGCGCCGCGGATGGAAGACCAGCACGAAGGAGCCCACGAAGAACGTCGAGATCCTGCAGGCGCTCATCGAGGCGCGTGATGCACGCCGCGCCGCCGGACTGCCCGATGTCACCTTCGAGCACGTCAAGGGCCACGCCGGGCACCGCCTGAACGGCTGGGCCGACGAGCGCGCAGTGCGCGCCGCGCAGCACGGCAGCCGCGGGCTCGAGGCGATCTGGTCGAGCGACCGCGGTCAGGATCTCATCGACGTCACCGTCGACGCGCCCAAGGCGGGGGAGGACCAGCCGAAGCGGTCGCGCTCACGGGGTCTGCCATGACATTTCCGACGCGCTTAAGGTGAATGCATGAACAACGTGGACGATGTCGTCATTGTTGCAGCCGCCCGCACACCGCAGGGCCGCCTGAAGGGCCAGCTCGGCTCGCTGACCGCCGTGCAGCTCGGCAGCGCTGCGATCCGCGGTGCGCTCGCACAGGGCGGCATCGCGCCCGAGTCGGTCGACGCGGTGCTCGTCGGGCAGGTGCTCGCCGCGGGGGCGGGTCAGAACCCGGCGCGTCAGGCGGCCGTGGGCGCCGGCATCCCGTGGGATGTTCATTCGGGCTCCGTGAACAAAGTGTGCCTCTCCGGCCTCACGGCCATCATCGACGGCGCGCGCATGATCGCCGTCGGCGACGCCGCTGTCGTCGTGGCGGCGGGAATGGAGTCGATGACCCGCTCGCCGCACCTGCTCATGGGCTCGCGCGAAGGCTGGGCCTACGGATCGATCGAGGTGCTCGACCACATGGCCTTCGACGGCCTCACCGACGCGTACGATCGCGAGAGCATGGGCGCCTCGACCGAGCGGCACAACGCGCGACTCGAGATCACCCGCGAGGCGCAGGACGCCGTCGCCGCCCGCTCTCATCAGCGCGCCGCCGCCGCCGCCCAGGCGGGAGTCTTCGAGGCCGAGATCGTTCCGGTCCAGATCCCGCAACGCACCGGCGACCCGATCGTCGTGACCGCGGACGAGGGCATCCGCCCCGAGACCACGGTCGAGACGCTGGGCAAGCTGCGTGCCGCGTTCGCCGAGGGCGGGTCGATCACGGCCGGCAACTCGTCGCAGATCTCTGACGGAGCCTCCGCCGTCGTGCTCACGACTCGCTCGCACGCCGATGAGAACCGCTGGACCGTGCTCGCCGTCGTCGGCGCATCCGGTCAGGTGGCCGGTCCCGACAACTCGCTGCACGCGCAGCCCGCGCGGGCGATCGAGAAGGCTCTGCACAAGCAGGGCATCACCGCCGATGACCTCGACATCGTGGAGATCAACGAGGCCTTCGGCGCGGTCGTGGTCCGCTCGCAGTTCGAACTGGGTCTGTCCGACGATGTCGTGAACATCCACGGCGGCGGCATCGCGATCGGCCACCCGATCGGCGCCTCGGGCAACCGCCTCGTCGTCCACGCGGTCCATGAGCTCGTCCGACGCGGTGGTGGCACGGCGGCGGTCGCGCTGTGCGGCGGCGGCGGTCAGGGCGACGCGCTGATCCTCACCCGCTGAGTGGGACTATTCTCGGCGGCATGACCACGCTCAGTTCTCTCACCGCCGACGATCACGACGACTGGCTGTCACTGTGGTGGGGGTACCTGGAGTTCTACGAGGCCGAGCTCACCACGGCGCAGACCGAGCTCACTTTCGCCCGCCTGATCGATCCCGCGGATGCCGTCTGCGGAGCGATCGCGCGCGACCACGCCGGCCGGGGAGTCGGGCTCGTCCATTGGCTGACGCACCCCTCGACGTGGTCGGTCGGACCCTACTGCTACCTCGAGGACCTCTTCGTGCACCCGGATGCGCGGGGGAGCGGAACCGGTGCGGCGCTCATCGA
>NZ_WOYP01000084.1:2247-50995 GCF_011620715.1 Microbacterium sp.
ACCTCTTCGTGCACCCGGATGCGCGGGGGAGCGGAACCGGTGCGGCGCTCATCGAACATGTGCGCGCATGGGCGGCGGACACAGGTTGCGACAAGGTCTACTGGCTCACCCAGCGCGGCAACCACAAGGCACGGGAACTCTACGACCGGGTCGCCACCGACACCGGTTTCGTGCACTACGAGATAGACCTCGCGCCTACGGCTCCCGGCGCCGTGTGAAACGCTTCTGGGCCGTCGGGGCGACGCGCGAGTTGGTGCTGGTCATCTTGCCCACCGAAGCGCGCCGCGCATCGCTGATCCTGCCGATCACGAGGGCGACGGAGATTCCCCAGCTCAGCCAGGCCAGCGCGTCGCGCCACGTGAAGCGTTCTTCATTGCGCAATCCGCGCAGCAGCGTGATGCCGCCGATGACCGCTGTGACGAGCCCTGTGCCGAAGAGGTACTTGCGCATACGACCACGCTACCGTGACCCGTTGCGGTCGAACCGGCGCTGTTAGCCTGGAGGTTCCCCCGCGTCAGGAGTACGAGTGGACAAGGCCGAGTTCGTCGTCGTCGCCAACCGCCTTCCGGTGGATCGAACGGTGGACGCGGACGGGGCGGATGGCTGGCGGAGATCTCCGGGTGGCCTGGTCACCGCGCTCGAACCGGTCATGCAGAAGGCCGACGGCGCGTGGGTCGGCTGGGCCGGGCAGCCCGATGTCGATCTCGAGCCTTTCGAGTTCGACGGTACGCTCCTGGTGCCGGTCACACTCAGCGCCGACGACGTCGAGTGCTACTACGAGGGCTTCTCGAACGATACGATCTGGCCGCTCTACCATGACGTCATCTCCGAGCCGCGCTACCGCCGGCTGTGGTGGGATGCCTACGTGCGGGTCAATCGCCGGTTCGCCGAAGCCGCTGCCGGAGCCGCAGCGGACGGTGCGACCGTCTGGGTGCAGGACTATCAGCTGCAACTGGTGCCGCGGATGCTGCGCGACCTCCGTCCCGACCTGGTGATCGGCTACTTCCACCATATTCCCTTTCCGGCATACGGTCTGTACTCCCAGCTGCCCTGGCGCAAACAGGTGCTCGAGGGTCTGCTCGGAGCCGATGTGATCGGCTTTCAACGTGTGGCGGATGCCGGCAACTTCGCCCGCGCCGTCCGTCGGCAGCTGCGCTACGCGACGAAGGCGTCGGGCATCGCCGTTCCCGAGGCGGACGGCACGACCCGGACGGTGCTGGCGAAGGCGTTCCCGATCTCGATCGACTCGTCGTCGTATATCGAGCTGGCGCGCCGGCCCGACGTGCAGGAGCGAGCGCGTGAGATCCGGAAGAGTCTCGGCAATCCCAAGCGCATCTTCCTGGGTGTCGATCGACTCGACTACACCAAGGGCATCGGCCACCGGCTCAAGGCCTACGGCGAGCTTCTCACCGACGGGATGCTGAGCGTGCAGGATGTGACGCTCGTGCAGGTGGCCAGTCCCAGTCGTGAGCGGGTCGCGGCGTACATCCAGCTGCGCGGTGAGATCGAACTGACCGTCGGGCGCATCAACGGGGACTTCGACACGATGGGCCACACGGCGATTCGCTATCTGCATCAGGCGTACCCGCGCGAGGAGATGGTCGCGCTCTTCCTCGCGGCCGACGTCATGCTCGTCACGGCGTTGCGCGACGGAATGAACCTCGTTGCGAAAGAGTACGTCGCCTCGCGTGTCGACAACCGCGGCGTGCTGATCCTCAGCGAATTCGCCGGCGCGGCCGATGAGCTCGGCACCGCGGTGAGGGTCAATCCGCACGACATCGAAGGGCTGAAGGCGGCCATGATGCGGGCTGTCCATATGACACCGGGCGAACAGGGGCGCCGCATGCGCGCCGCTCGCCGTCGCGTGCTCGAGCACAGCGTCGAGGACTGGTCGCGCGAGTTCCTCGAGGCGCTGGCAGAGTTCCACCCGCGCAGGACCATGACCGATGCTCACGGGACGATCGGCGTTCACGGCAGCACCGATGAAGCGAGCCTGCACGAGGCGCTGACACGAGTGGCGGCAGCCGACCGACTGCTGGTCGCACTCGACTTCGACGGTACGCTCGCCCCGCTGGAGGACGAGCCCATGCGAGCCCGCGCGCTGCCGGTGGCAGCCAAGGCGGTCGCCGCGCTTGCAGCGCTGCCCGACACCCCCGTCGCCTTCGTCTCCGGCAGGAGCATGCACGACCTCCGTGAGATCGCCGAGCACGCCGACGACGCGCAGATCTTTTTGGCCGGGTCGCACGGCGCCGAGTTGTGGGTTCCCGGCGAAGGACACCTCGACACCGAGGACGACGAGGATGCCGCACTGCTGCGCGACGAGCTGCGCGATGCGATGACCGCTCAACTCTCTGAGTTCGAAGGAGTGTGGGTCGAGCCCAAGACCTTCGGCTTCGGCATCCACTCCCGAGTCGCCAGTGCCGAAGACGCCCAGAAGGCTCGGGATGCGGCCGATCGGCTCGTCGCCCTTCGGGCACCGCACTGGCGTCGTCGCACGGGCCACAACATCGTGGAGTACTCGTTTCGGCACGAGGGCAAGGACTCCGCGATCGCTGCCCTGCGCGAGCGTCTCGGTGCGACGGCCGTGCTGTTCGCCGGCGATGACGTCACGGACGAGGATGCGCTCGCAAGCCTCGGTCCGGCCGACCTCGGCGTGCGGGTCGGCCAGGGCCAGACCGCGGCGTCGGTGCGTGTGGGAAGCATCCAAGAATTGGCGGCCGCCTTGAGTCTGCTGGCGCGGATGCGGGCCGACCGCCGGGAATAGACTCGGAGGATGCCTGGTCTCGAGAACTCCATCGACATCAAACCCCGAAGCCGCGTCGTCACCGACGGCATCGAGGCCACCACCTCGCGTGGAATGCTCCGTGCCGTGGGGATGGGGGATGCGGACTGGGACAAGCCCCAGATCGGCATCGCATCGAGCTGGAACGAGATCACCCCCTGCAACCTGAGCCTCGACCGGCTCGCGCAGGGCGCCAAGGAGGGCGTTCACTCCGGCGGGGGATACCCGCTGCAGTTCGGCACCATCTCGGTCTCGGACGGCATCTCGATGGGCCACGAGGGCATGCACTTCTCGCTCGTCTCGCGCGAGGTCATCGCCGACTCGGTGGAGACCGTCGTCATGGCCGAGCGCCTCGACGGCACGGTTCTGCTCGCCGGCTGCGACAAGTCGATCCCGGGGATGCTGATGGCCAGCGCCCGGCTGGACCTGTCGAGCGTCTTCCTCTACGCCGGATCGATCGCGCCCGGCTGGGTGAAGCTCAGCGACGGCCCAGCTGACTGGCGCGAAGGGAAGGACATCACGATCATCGACTCGTTCGAGGGCGTGGGCGCCTGCATGGCGGGTCGCATGACCGAGGCCGACCTCAAACGCATCGAGTGCGCGTTCGCTCCCGGTGAGGGTGCGTGCGGCGGCATGTACACCGCGAACACGATGGCCTCCGTCGCCGAAGCGCTCGGACTGAGCCTGCCCGGCTCGGCTGCACCGGCCGCCGCCGATCGTCGCCGCGACTACTACGCGCATCGCTCGGGCGAGGCTGTCGTGAACCTGCTGCGCCTGGGCATCACGACCGGTGACATCCTCACCAAGGAGGCATTCGAGAACGCGATCGCCCTGGCCATGGCGCTCGGCGGCTCGACGAACGTCGTGCTCCACCTGCTCGCGATCGCCCGCGAGGCGCAGGTAGACCTGACGCTGCACGACTTCAACCGCATCGGCGACAAGACTCCGCACATCGCCGACATGAAGCCGTTCGGCAAGTACGTCATGAACGACGTAGACCGTCACGGCGGCATTCCGGTCATCATGAAGGCCATGCTCGACGAGGGCCTGCTCCACGGTGATGCGCTGACCGTCACCGGCAAGACGCTCGCCGAGAACCTGCGGGAACTCGACCCCGACCCCGTCGACGGCGACGTCATCCATCGGCTCGACGACCCGATCCATGCCACCGGCGGCATCACGATCCTGCACGGCTCGATCGCCCCCGAGGGTGCGGTGGTGAAGTCGGCCGGGTTCGACGCGAACGTCTTCGAGGGTCCGGCCCGGGTGTTCGAGCGCGAGCGTGCCGCGATGGACGCGCTCGAGGCCGGCGAGATCTCCTCGGGGGATGTCGTCGTGATCCGCTACGAGGGTCCCAAGGGCGGCCCCGGCATGCGCGAGATGCTCGCGATCACCGCCGCCATCAAGGGCGCTGGGCTCGGACAAGATGTACTACTCTTGACGGACGGCAGGTTCTCGGGCGGCACAACCGGCCTGTGTATCGGCCACATAGCACCCGAAGCGGTGGACGCTGGTCCCATCGCCTTCGTGCGCGATGGTGATCTGATACGGGTCGATATCGCGGCTCGCACTCTCGACCTACTCGTCGACGAGGCTGAGCTGGGTTCCCGCCGCTCTGGCTGGGAGCCGCTTCCTCCGCGCTATACCCGTGGCGTCCTGGCCAAATACTCCAAGCTCGTGCGCTCCGCAGCGGAGGGCGCGGTCACGGGGTAGCGCCTGCCTCCAGACATCAATCTCTCGACAGAGGACCATCATCATGCCCGCCGAATCGGCCACGGCCATCCCACGGCCCCCCGCTCGCACCGCCTCGGCGCCCGTGCTCACGGGCGCGCAGGCGGTTGTCCGCTCCCTCGAGCTGCTCGGCGTCACCGACGTCTTCGGTCTGCCGGGCGGTGCGATCCTGCCCGTGTACGACCCGCTCATGGACAGCTCTGAGCTGCGTCACATCCTCGTGCGCCACGAGCAGGGCGCCGGCCATGCGGCCGAGGGCTATGCCGCGGCATCCAACAAGGTCGGCGTCGCCATCGCGACCTCCGGCCCCGGCGCGACCAACCTGGTCACCGCGATCGCGGACGCCTACATGGACTCGGTGCCGATCGTCTGCATCACCGGCCAGGTCTTCTCGACCCTGATGGGGACGGATGCCTTCCAGGAGGCGGACATCGTCGGTATCACGATGCCGATCACGAAGCATTCGTTCCTGGTCAAGCGCGCCGAGGAGATTCCTGGAGCGATCGCCGCGGCGTTCGAGATCGCCGGCACCGGCCGCCCGGGCCCGGTTCTCGTGGACATCACGAAGGATGCCCAGCAGGCGGAGGTGCCTTTCGTGTGGCCGCCGAAGCTCGACCTGCCCGGCTACCGTCCGGTGACCAAGGCGCACGGCAAGCAGATCCAGGCCGCCGCGCAGATGCTCGCCGAGGCCAAGAAGCCCGTGCTCTACGTCGGTGGCGGCGCCATCCGCGCGCGGGCGTCGGCTGAGCTGCTCACCCTCGCCGAGACGACCGGCGCGCCTGTCGTGACCACGCTCATGGCGCGCGGAGCCTTCCCCGATTCGCATACGCAGCACCTCGGGATGCCAGGCATGCACGGCACCGTTCCGGCGGTGCTCGCCCTGCAGGAGGCTGACCTGATCGTCTCGCTCGGGGCGAGGTTCGATGACCGCGTGACCGGCAACGCGGCACTGTTCGCGCCGAACGCCAAGGTCGTGCACGTCGATATCGACCCGGCCGAGATCGGCAAGATCCGCACCGCGGACGTGCCGATCGTGGGTGACCTGAAGGATGTGCTGGTCGACCTCGAGGCGGCGTTCCGCAGCCAGATCGCGAGCGAAGGCCCCGACACCGAGGCGTGGTGGTCGTACCTGGACGGACTGCGCACCGAGTTCCCGCTCGGCTACGCACAGCCGGCCGACGGCCTGATGTCGCCGCAGTACGTGATCTCGCGCATCGGCGAGCTGACCGGTCCGGAGGGCATCTTCGCCGCCGGCGTCGGCCAGCACCAGATGTGGGCTGCGCAGTTCATCAAGTACGAGCGCCCCAACGCGTGGCTCAACTCCGGCGGCGCCGGCACCATGGGCTACTCGGTGCCTGCGGCCATGGGGGCGAAGGTCGCCGAGCCCTCCCGCCACGTGTGGGCGATCGACGGCGACGGCTGCTTCCAGATGACCAATCAGGAGCTCGCCACCTGCACGATCAACAACATCCCGATCAAGGTCGCGATCATCAACAACTCGTCGCTGGGCATGGTGCGCCAATGGCAGAGCCTGTTCTACGACGGCCGCTATTCCCACACCGACCTGAACACGGGTCACGGCACCGTCCGCATCCCCGATTTCGTCAAGCTCGCCGAGGCATACGGCTGCCTCGCGATCCGCGTCGAGAACGAGGAGGACGTGGATGCCGCGATCATGCTCGCGCTCGCGACCAACGACCGCCCCGTCGTGATCGACTTCGTGGTCAGCGCGGAGGCGATGGTGTGGCCGATGGTGCCGCAGGGCGTCAGCAACAGCTATGTGCAGTACGCGCGCGACCACTCGCCGTCGTTCGATGAGGAGGCCTGAGCGATGTCGACTCATGTGCTGAGCCTCCTGGTGGAGGACAAGCCGGGTCTGCTGACCCGCGTCGCGGGGCTGTTCGCCCGCCGCGGCTTCAACATCGAATCGCTCGCCGTGGGCGTGACCGAGGTGCCGGGTCTGTCGCGCATCACGGTCGTCGTCGACGTCGACGAGCTGCCCCTCGAGCAGGTGACCAAGCAGCTGAACAAGCTGATCAACGTCATCAAGATCGTCGAGCTCGACATGTCGTCGTCGGTGCAGCGCGAGCACGTGCTCGTGAAGGTGCGTGCCGACAACGCGAACCGCTCGAGCGTGCTCGAGGTCGTCAGTCTCTTTCGCGCGTCCGTGGTGGATTACGCCCCGGATGCCCTGGTGATCGAGGTCACGGGCGACCACGGCAAGGTGGATGCCCTGCTGCGCGCGCTCGAGCCGTTCGGCATCAAGGAGCTCGCCCAGTCGGGCCTGCTCGCCATCGGCCGCGGCGGCAAGAGCATCACCGAGCGCGTCCTGCGCAGCTGACCACCGGCTGTCGAGTAGCGGCGAAGCCGCGTATCGAGACACGAACCAGAAAACACAAGGAGAAGCACACCCCATGGCCGAGATCTTCTACGACGCCGATGCCGACCTGTCGCTCATCCAGAGCAAGAAGGTCGCGATCGTCGGCTACGGCTCGCAGGGCCACGCCCACGCCCAGAACCTCCGCGACTCGGGAGTCGAGGTCGTCGTCGCCCTCAAGGACGGCTCCAAGTCGGCCGCCAAGGCGCAGCAGGACGGCTTCGAGGTCAAGTCCGTGGCCGACGCCACCGACTGGGCCGACGTCATCATGATCCTCGCGCCCGACCAGCACCAGCGCGGAATCTACAACGACTCGATCAAAGACAAGCTGACCGAGGGCAAGACTCTCGCTTTCGCGCACGGGTTCAACATCCGCTTCGGGTATATCGACGCTCCCGAGGGAGTCGATGTCATCCTCGTTGCGCCCAAGGCTCCGGGTCATACCGTGCGTCGCGAGTTCGTCGCGGGTCGCGGCATCCCCGACATCATCGCGGTCGAGCGTGACGCGTCGGGCACGGCGTGGGACCTGGCGCTGTCGTACGCGAAGGCGATCGGCGGCACCCGCGCCGGCGTGATCAAGACCACCTTCACCGAAGAGACCGAGACCGACCTGTTCGGCGAGCAGGCCGTGCTCTGCGGCGGCACCTCGCAGCTGGTGCAGTACGGATTCGAGACGCTCGTCGAGGCGGGCTACCAGCCTGAGATCGCGTACTTCGAGGTGCTTCACGAGCTCAAGCTCATCGTCGACCTCATGTGGGAGGGCGGCATCGCCAAGCAGCGCTGGTCGGTCTCCGACACGGCCGAGTACGGCGACTACGTCTCCGGTCCGCGCGTGATCGACCCGCACGTCAAGGAGAACATGCGGGCCGTTCTCGGCGACATCCAGTCGGGTGCGTTCGCCAAGCGGTTCATCGCGGACCAGGATGCCGGTGCCCCCGAGTTCCTCGAGCTGCGCGAGAAGGGTGCACACCACCCCATCGAGGCGACCGGCAAGGAGCTGCGCGCGCTTTTCGCGTGGAAGCAGACCGACTCCGACTACATCGAGGGTTCAGCGGCACGCTGACCTTTCGCGATTTCGGAGAATCGCGCCGGATTCGGATCGAATCGGTGTGATTCTCCGAGTTCCGCGCGCATCTCCGATGTCGCGGTACGAAAAGGGTCGCCCCCATAAGGGGCGGCCCTTTGTATCTTTCCACGCGGGTTCCACTCCTTCCCAGCAGCCCGAACCAATGCTGATTCGGGCAGGAAATCCCTGATCATGGCTGATCTCGGCGAACTCGCATCGAGCGACTGCTCGTGACGGCGCAGTGAACGGGTCTGCGGTTCTCAGGACCGAGTGCCCGGCCGACGCGGAGGATCGCTGGCCGGGCACCTCGCTGCGCCGCGAAGACGGCGCGGCTACGCTGAGAACATGGCCCGTGGCACAGACGACGACGCCCTCGCATGGGGCGGTGACGACGATCCGACGCTCGATGTCGGAGCGAAGCCTGCCGCGACCGTACCGCCGGCGGACCGCGAGCCCGAGCCCGAGCCCGACACGGGGGTCGAATCCGAGGCCCATCCGGATGCGTCGACGGCGGATGCCGAGCCCAAGGCACTCCCGGACGGCTTCACCGCGGTCGGCAAGGGCAGCGACGAAGTGGGTCACGTCCACGCGGACGGGTCGATCACGATGCCCGGCGGTCGCACGCCGATGGGCAATGCGACGCTGATCACCCTCGGCATCCTTGGCGGGGTGTACCTGATCTACGCGATCGGCTGGGTGATCGGGGGCTTGCGACTCCAAGACGTTCCGCGCAACGCGTATCTGCTGACCGACCTGATGTACCAAGGTGCCTTCTGGCTCGCCGTCCTCGCACCGCTCCTGTGGTTCGGCACCGTTTTCCTGCTCACGATGCGCTCGAAGCCGTGGGCGCGATTCGCATGGCTCATCGCCGGTGCGGCGCTGCTGCTGCCGTGGCCGTTCGTCATGATCGGGACGGTGGGACAGTGAGCAGCACGACGCTCAAGCGCACCAACCCCACGTGGCTGGTCGTCGCCATCGCCGGGGTGTTCGGCCTGTTCTACGCGTACGCGGTGTGGAACGCGCTGGGCAACCTGATCCAGGCCGCACAGCTGCTGACCGGCCTGAACGCGCTCGGCTGGTTCATCTGGATCTTCGCCACGGTGTTTCCGATCATCGCATTCGGCGCCGCCCTCGCGATCGGGTGGCGGCGACCTGCGCATCACTTCATCCTCGTGATGCTCACCGGGCTCGCATTGACCGCGGTGTTCTGGCTCAATGTCGTCGCGTACACGACCCTGAACACGGCATCCCTGCTGAACTGATCCCGCCTCGGCGGTCGTCACACGCGCGGGACCGCGCGGGCCGAGCCGATAGAGTGTGACATGAATGCGCCCCGATGGCGTGCGGCGCAGCATCCACTCGTCTTTCCCCGGCCGCGTCCTGCGTGCCCACGCTCCAAAGGATCCGCTGTCGTGACGAAGCCTGTTGTGCTCATCGCCGAAGAACTCTCTCCCGCCACGATCGACGCACTGGGTCCGGACTTCGACGTCCGCCAGATCGACGGCACTGACCGCCCCGTGCTGCTTGCAGCACTCGCCGACGCCCACGCGGTGCTGGTCAGGTCGGCGACCAAGGTCGACGCCGAGGCGATCGCCGCTGCGCCGCAGCTCAAGGTCATCGCACGTGCCGGCGTGGGCCTCGACAACGTCGACATCAAGGCGGCGACGACCGCGGGCGTGATGGTGGTCAACGCGCCGACCTCGAACATCATCTCGGCCGCCGAGCTCACGATCGGCCACATCCTGAGCCTCGCCCGGCACATCCCGAACGCACACGCCTCGCTCGCCGGCGGTCAGTGGAAGCGCAGCGCCTACACCGGCACCGAGCTCTTCGAGAAGACCGTCGGCATCGTCGGCCTGGGCCGCATCGGCGCACTGATCGCCGAGCGGCTGCGCGCATTCGGCGTGCGCGTCGTGGGGTACGACCCCTACGTGACACCTACACGTGCTCAGCAGCTGCAGGTGGAGCTGCTCTCGTTCGACGAGGTGCTGCGCCAGAGCGATTTCGTCACCGTGCACATGCCGAAGACCCCCGAGACAACCGGGATGATCGGCGCCGAGCAACTCGCGCTCATGAAGCCGTCCGCGTTCGTCATCAACGTGGCCCGCGGCGGTCTCATCGACGAGGATGCGCTGCACACCGCCCTGACCACCGGTGTCATCGCCGGTGCCGGCCTCGACGTGTTCACCTCCGAGCCGCCGGCCACGGACTCGACCGCTTCGCGCCTGCTCGACCTGCCGAACGTGGTCGTCACGCCGCATCTCGGCGCGAGCACCGACGAGGCGCAGGAGAAGGCCGGCGTCTCGGTTGCGCGTTCGGTCAAGCTCGCGCTCGAGGGCGACCTGGTTCCGGATGCCGTCAACGTCGCGGGCGGGATCATCGATCCGTTCGTGCGCCCGGGCATCGCCCTGGTCGAGAAGCTGGGGCAGTTCTTCACCGGCCTCGCGCACGCCGCGCTCACCTCCCTCGACATCGAGGTGCGGGGCGAACTCGCCGCCTACGACGTCAGCGTCTACCGCCTCGCCGCCCTCAAGGGCATCCTCACCAACGTCATCAGCGAGAACGTCTCGTACGTGAACGCGCCGCTGTTCGCCGAGCAGCGCGGCATCGAGACCCGGCTCATCGTCGAGGCCGACAGTCCGCTGTACCGCAACCTCACGATCCTGCGCGGGACGCTCTCGGACGCGACAGTGCTCACGATCGCCGGCACCCTCGCCGGAACCCGCATGGTTCCCAAGGTGGTGGGCATCAACGGCTACGAGATCGAGGTGGCGCTGGAGCAGCACCACATCGTGATGCGCTATGCCGATCGCCCCGGCATCGTCGCCATCTACGGCAAGACCCTCGGCGATGCGGGCATCAACATCGCCGGCCTGCAAGTCGCGCACCCCGATGCGAGCGGCCGCGCGCTCTCGGTGCTCACCGTGGACTCACTGGTTCCCGAAGAGATGCTCTTCGAACTGCGCGATGCGGTTCAGGCCGACCTCTTCCGGCAGATCGAGATCACCGAGCCGTAGGCGTCGCCGCTGGGTGACTCAGCGCCGTGCGGCGCGCTCCACCAGCGCGATCAGCGCGTCCATCTCGGCGCCGCGGGGCACCGGACCCGGGATATTGCCACCGGCCAGCGCGTTGTTGAAGTAAAGGCCGTCGCTCACGAGCATGACCAGATCGAGGGATGCGGCGTCCTTCGTGTGCGGACGAAGCGCATCGCCCCACCGCTCGCGCACATCGCGCAGCGCGGTGCTTGCAGAGACGTTTCCGCCTTGCGCGAGCCGCGAGGTCGCGAGGATCGCGCGGTCCAGCGGGTCGTTCTGCATGACCGATGACCTCAGGAAGTACGCGATCGGCCCTTCCGGCGCGGTCGACATGGCCGTGATGTCGTCGGTGACCAGGGCGTCGAGTCGGTCGATCACTCCCGACTCGAGCGCATCCTTCGAACCGAAGTGATAGAGCAGGCCGCCCTTGGATACCCCCGCGGCCCGGGCCGTGGCATCCATCGTCGCAGCGCGCTCGCCCTCGTCGATCAGGATCGCCTCGAACGCGTCGAGCACGCTCTCGCGGGCGTGCGGCGGACGGCTCATGGGCTTGATCGTATCGAGTGCCTGCCCTGCGCCCGCTCAGTCACATCTGTTACTATACCGACTGGACGGTTTATATATGATGACTACTCTGACGCAAGACATCGCCATCGCCGACGCGCAGGCCACACGGGTGGGCTGGCGCGGCTGGGTGGCGCTCGTCGTGCTCATGCTGCCGGTGCTGCTCGTCTCCGTCGACAACACCGTGCTGAGCTTCGCGCTTCCGCAGATCGCGCTCGACGTCGAGCCCACCGCGACCCAGCAGCTCTGGATCATCGACGCGTACCCCCTCGTGCTGGCCAGCCTGCTGGTGACCATGGGAGTGCTCGGCGACCGATTCGGACGACGACGGATGCTGCTCATCGGCGCGACCGGCTTCGGCGTCGTGTCGGCCCTGGCCGCATTCGCGCCGAGCGCCGAGTGGCTCATCGCCGCCCGCGCGGCGATGGGCGTCTTCGGCGCCATGCTGATGCCCTCGACCCTGTCGCTGCTGCGCAGCATCTTCACCAACCGCGACCAGCGCCGCCTGGCGATCGCGGTGTGGGCCGCCGGGTTCTCGGCCGGTGCCGCACTGGGCCCCGTGGTGGGCGGCATCCTGCTCGAGCACTTCGCCTGGGGTGCCGTGTTCCTCATCGCCGTGCCGGTTCTCGTGCCGCTGCTGATCCTGGTGCCGATCCTGGTGCCCGAGAGCCGCGACCCGAACCCGGGCAGGTTCGATCCGCTCAGCGTCGCGCTGTCGCTGCTGACCATGGTTCCGATCGTCTACGCGATCAAGGAGTTCGCGGTGCACGGGACCGAGAGCCCATTGCCGATCGTGCTCATCGTGGCCGGAGTCGTCTTCGGCGTGCTGTTCGTGCGCCGTCAGAACCGCCTCGAGACGCCGATGCTCGACATGGCCCTGTTCCGCCGCCCGACCTTCTCCGGCTCGGTGCTGGTGAACCTGCTGAGCGTGATCGGGCTCGTAGGCTTCCTGTACTTCGTCGCGCAGCACCTGCAGCTGATCGTCGGCCTGTCGCCGATGCAGGCCGGGCTCGCGCTCGTCCCCGGACTGCTCGCGATGATCGTCGCCGGCATCGGCGTCGTGCCGATCGCCAAGCGCGTCGCGCCGCGCGTCGTCGTGCCCGTCGCGCTGAGCTTCTCGGTCCTCGGCTACCTGCTGGTCGCGGTGAGTACGAGTGCCGGCGCGCTCCCGCTGCTGATCGCCGCGTTCGTGTCGCTCGGCGTCGGCATCGGCGCTGCCGAGACCGTGTCGAACGAGCTGATCCTGGCCAGCGCCCCGCCGGCGAAGGCCGGTGCCGCCAGCGCTGTCTCTGAGACGGCCTACGAGCTCGGCGCGGTGCTGGGCACCACGATCATCGGTGGCCTGCTCGCCGTGTTCTACCGCGCCAATCTGGCGTTGCCCGCAGGCCTTCCCGGGCAAGCGGCCGATACCGCGCGCGAGACCCTGGCCGGTGCCGTCGCAGCCTCGAACACACTCGACGACACCCTCGGCCAGGCGCTGCGGGATGCCGCAGCCCACGCATTCGACGCAGGAGTCGGGGTCACCGCGCTCATCGGCGCCGGTCTCATCGTGATCGCCGCCGTGATCGCCGCCCTGACCCTCGGCGGCCGCCAGAAGCGCGTGCCCGCCGAGCACTGAACGCGAGCAGAACTCCTCCAATCCGCGCGCTTGCGGCTGGTGGTCCTCCGTATCTGCGGGGCTCTTCCGCGCCGGTGCCACCGAAACGAAGGAGTTCTGAGCGCCGGTACGCTGGCAGGGGGAGAAGGAGAGCAATGTCGCGTGTCGTGAAACTGGCCGTCATCCCGGGAGACGGCATCGGCCCCGAGGTCATCGCCGAGGCGGAGAGGGTTCTCGACGCTGCGACGGCAGACTCGGGCATCCGGTTCGAGAGGACGCGATTCTCGCTGGGAGCCGCGCGCTTCCTCGAAACCGGCGACACGCTGACGGATGCCGACCTCGCGGCGATCAAGGCTCACGACGCGATCCTGCTCGGCGCTGTCGGGGGAGTGCCCGGCGACCCGCGCCTGAAGGATGCGAACATCGAACGCGGCCTGCTGCTGAAGCTGCGGTTCGAGCTCGATCACTACGTCAACCTGCGCCCGTCGAAGCTCTATCCCGGTGCGCCGGGGCCGCTCGCCGATCCGGGCGAGATCGATTTCGTGGTCGTGCGCGAGGGCACCGAGGGACCGTATGTGGGCAACGGCGGGTCGATCCGCAAGGGCACCCCGCACGAGGTCGCGAACGAGACATCCGTCAACACCGCCTACGGCATCGAGCGGGTCGTGCGCTACGCGTTCGCCCTCGCCGGCCGTCGCCGCAACAAGCTCACGCTCGTGCACAAGACGAACGTGCTCGTGCACGCCGGGGGCATGTGGCAGCGGATCGTGGACGACGTGGCGAAAGAGCACCCCGAAGTAGCGGTAGATTATCTGCACGTCGACGCGGCGACGATCTTCCTGGTCACAAACCCGTCTCGTTTCGACGTCATCGTCACCGACAACCTCTTCGGCGACATTCTGACCGACCTGGCCGGCGCCGTCACCGGTGGCATCGGTCTGGCAGCGTCCGGGAACATCAACCCGGATGACGCGTTCCCGTCGATGTTCGAGCCCGTTCATGGTTCGGCGCCCGACATCGCGGGGCAGCAGAAGGCCGACCCCACGGCCGCGATCCTCTCGATCTCGCTCCTGCTCGATCATCTCGGGCTGCATGACGAGGCCCAGCGTGTCACCCGCGCTGTCGAGGACGACATCGCGGAACGCGGCGGCGCCGCCCGCCTGACGGCCGACATCGGCGACGCGATCGTCGCTCGACTGCAGGCGTAATCTGGACCTCGCCCACCCCGTGGGCTCACTCATCGCTTGGACGTGACATGACACTCATCGGAATCGACCCTGACACCGGACTCGCCCCCCTCGAGTTCGCTGTGACAAGGAATCCCGCCGCGAAGAACCCCGCGCAGCGCGACGCGATCCTCGCCGACCCCGGGTTCGGCATGAACTTCACCGACCACATGGTCGACATCTGCTGGTCGGTCGGCGGCGGCTGGCATCGCCCTCGCGTACAGCCGTATGGTCCGATCGCCCTCGACCCGGCAGCTGCCGTGCTGCACTACGGTCAGGAGGTCTTCGAGGGCATCAAGGCGTACCGCCATGCGGACGGCTCGATCCACACGTTCCGTCCCGAGCAGAACGGCCGCCGCCTGCAGCGGTCGGCACGGCGCCTCGCGCTGCCTGAGCTGCCGGTGTCGTACTTCATCCAGTCGCTGCGCGAGATCATCGCCGTCGACGGCGAATGGGTGCCGTCGGGCGCGGACCAGAGTCTCTACCTGCGGCCCTTCATGTTCGCCAAGGAGGCCTTTCTCGGCGTCCGTCCGGCGCGCAAGGTCAACTACTACGTGATCGCCTCGCCAGCCGGAGCCTACTTCAAGGGCGGTGTGCAGCCGGTCTCGATCTGGCTGTCGGAGGACTACGCGCGCGCCGGCAAGGGGGGCACGGGCGCAGCCAAGACCGGCGGCAACTACGCCGCGTCGCTGCTGCCGCAGTCCGAGGCCTACGAGAACGAGTGCGACCAGGTGGTATTCCTCGACGCCGACCGCAACGTCGAAGAGCTCGGCGGAATGAACATCGTGTTCGTCTACAAGGACGGCACGCTCGTGACTCCGCAGTCGCCGTCGATCCTCGAGGGCATCACGCGCGACTCGATCCTGCAGCTTGCGATGGATCGCGGCCACAAGGTCGAGGGGCGTGCCGTGCCGCTCGACGAGTGGCGCCAGGGCGTGGCTTCTGGCGATATCGTCGAGGTGTTCGCCTGCGGCACGGCCGCCGTCGTCACGCCGATCGGCGCGCTGAAGGGAAAGGACTTCTTCGACGAGCAGCCCATCGGCACGCTCGCGCTCGAGCTGCGCCGCGAGCTGACGAACATCCAGTACGGGCGTGCGAAGGACCGGCACGGCTGGATGCTGCGCCTGGACGCCTGACCTGGTCGCCAGGGCTGAGTAGGCTGATCCGGTGAGGATCGCCCGCTTCAGCCACCAGGACACCATCCGCTACGGCATCGTCGACGACGCCGATCTGGTGGTGCTCGACGGCGACCCGATGTTCGCAGGGTTCGACACAACGGGGGAGCGTGTGCCGCTGAGCGAAGTCACGCTGCTGGCGCCGGTCATCCCTCGGTCCAAGGTCGTGTGCGTCGGGCGCAACTACCGTGCGCACGCCGAAGAGCTCGGCAACGAGGTCCCGGCCGAGCCGATGCTCTTCCTGAAGCCGAACACCTCGGTGATCGGCCCCGGCGACGCCATCGTGCGTCCGAAGCAGTCGCAATTCACCTCGTTCGAGGGCGAACTGGCTGTGGTGATCGGCTCGATCGCGAAGAACGTGGCAGTCGAGCGGGCCGCGGAGGTCATCTTCGGCTACACGATCGCGAACGACATCACCGCCCGCGACCTTCAGAAGACCGACGGTCAGTGGGCGCGCGCGAAGGGTTTCGACACGTTCTGCCCGCTGGGCCCCGCGATCGAGACGGATTTCGACGTGGCATCAGCGACCCTCGAGACGCGCCTGAACGGCGAGGTCGCCCAGCGCGCACCGCTCAGCGACATGATCCACTCGGTCGCCGACATCATCGCGTACGCCTCGGCGGCCTTCACGCTGCTGCCCGGCGACGTCATCCTCACCGGCACGCCCTCGGGCGTCGGAGCATTCGTCGCGGGCGACACGATAGACGTCGAGATCTCGGGCCTGGGCACCCTGCGCAACAGCGCCCGTAACGGGTGACCCGGACCCATGGATAGCGTTCCGGCGTCGTTGACAGCACCGCTCACCACAGCGGAGATCGCACGCGTCCAGCGCCGCACGGTCGGCGTGCTCTCCGTCGCGCAGGTGCTCGGCGGCATCGCGTTCGGGGCCACGCTCTCGCTCGGAGCGGTGCTGGCCGCCGACATCTCCGGCGATGAGACCTTCTCGGGGCTCGCCGCGGCCGCGGTCACCTTCGGCACCGCGCTGAGCGCGATTCCTCTCGCGCGGCTGGCCCGGCGGCGCGGCCGACGGCTCTCCCTCGCGACGGGCATGGCCATCGCGCTGGTCGGGGTCACCCTCGTGGTGCTGGCGGTCGGCATCCGCTCGTTCCCGCTGCTGCTGGCTGCTTTCCTGCTGGTCGGCGGAGGCCAGGCGGCGAACCTGCAGTCGCGCTTCGCGGCGGCCGACCTGGCGACCGACGCCTCGCGGGGCCGCGACCTGTCGATCGTCGTGTGGGCGACCACGATCGGTGCGGTGCTCGGCCCCAACCTGACCGGTCCCGGAGAGGTTGCCGGCGAGGCGCTCGGGATGCCGCCCCTCACGGGACCGTATGTCTTCACGATCGTCGGACAGGTGCTCGCCATCGCACTGTACTTCGCCGCACTGCGGCCGGACCCGCTGCTGCTGGCCCAGCGCGTGGTTTCGGATGCTGATGCGAACACCGAATCGACCCCCATCGCGAAGCCGGACCAGCCCCGTGCAGCCCGCTACGCGATCTTCGCGATCGCCGCGGCCCATGGGGTCATGGTCGCCGTCATGGCGATGACGCCGGTGCATCTGCTGCACCAGGGCGCGACCCTGACGATCATCGGCATCACTCTGAGCCTGCATATCGCCGGCATGTACGCCCTGTCACCTGTGTTCGGCATCCTGGCCGACCGCCTCGGCCGCGTCCCGACCATCCTGCTCGGGCAGGTGATCGTCGCGGCCGCGCTCGTGACCGCCTCGTTCGGCCAGGACTCGCCGATCGCGGTCACGGTCGGCCTGATCCTGCTCGGACTCGGCTGGAGCGCGACCACGGTCGCCGGTTCCGCGCTGCTGACCGAAGCCTCGTCCGAGGGCCAGCGCACCCGTCGCCAGGGCCTCAGCGACTTCACGATGAGCATCGTCGCCGCGACCGGCGCCATTCTCGCGGGCGTGATCCTCGGCTGGATCGGCTACGGCGGACTCGCGCTGCTCGTCGGCATCGCCGTGGTGGGCGTCATCGCCCTCGCGCCCTTGGGGAGGGTGGCCGCCGGAACCCGTGCGACCTAGCGATCGACGACATGCACGGCATCGGGTGGCGCCTGACGTCGTGCCGACCTTGACTCAGACCCGCGGCATCCGCGAACTAAGCTGGGACACGATGTCTACCCCCGATCCCCGCACCACGACCGCCGCCGGCGCCGACGTGCGCGTGCGCTTCTGCCCCTCGCCCACCGGGCTTCCGCACGTGGGGCTGATCCGAACCGTGCTCTTCAACTGGGCATACGCCCGGCACAACGGCGGCACGCTGGTGTTCCGCATCGAAGACACCGACGCAGCGCGCGACAGCGAGCAGAGCTATCACCAGCTGCTCGACGCCCTGCGGTGGCTCGAGATCGATTGGGACGAAGGTGTCGAGGTCGGTGGCCCCCACGCGCCTTACCGCCAGTCGCAGCGCCATGACATCTACTTCGAGGTGCTCGACAAGCTCAAAGCCACGGGCGCGGTGTACGAGAGCTACTCGACCCCCGAGGAGATCGACGCCCGCAACGAGGCGGCCGGCAGGGCCAAGCAGCTCGGCTATGACAACTTCGACCGCGACCTGACCGACGAGCAGAAGGCGGCGTACCGCGCCGAGGGCCGTGAGCCGGCGTGGCGGCTGCGCGTCCCCGACGAAGACCTCACCTACGTCGACCTCATCCGCGGCGAGGTGACCTTTCCAGCCGGGTCCTTCCCCGACTTCGTGGTCGTCCGTGCCGGCGGAGTGCCGCTCTACCCCTTCGTGAACCCGGTGGACGATGCTCTCATGGGCATCACTCACGTGATCCGCGGTGAAGACCTCATGCCCTCGACCGCGCGCCAGCTCGCCCTCTACCGTGCGCTCATCGACGCCGACGTGACGACATTCATCCCGCGCTTCGCCCACATGCCTCTTGTGCTGGGGGACGAGGGCAACAAGAAGCTCTCCAAGCGCGACCCGAAGGCGGACCTGTTCCTGCAGCGTGAGAAGGGCTTCATCCGCGAGGGCCTGCTGAACTACCTCGCGCTGCTGGGCTGGTCTCTCTCGCACGACCGCGATGTATTCTCGCTCGACGAGCTCGTCGCGGCGTTCGACATCGTGAACGTCAACCCGAATCCAGCCCGTTTCGACCAGAAGAAGGCCGAGTCGATCAACGGCGACCACATCCGGATGCTGCAGCCCGACGATTTCGCTGCGCGCATCGTCCCCTACCTTGCGGCGGAAGGCGTTCTGACCGTCCCATTGAGCAGGGCGGACGAGTCCATGCTGAGCAAGGCAGCGCCGCTCATCCAGGAGCGTCTGCAGCTGCTCGGCGACGCGCCGAACCTGCTTCGGTTCCTGTTCACCGACCAGATCTTCTACACCGAGGACGCCTTGGCGGGGCTTCCCGACAACACGGGGGTCGTTCTGGCGGCATCCGTGGGGGCGCTCGAGCTCATCCCGGAGGACGAGTTCACCGCAGCCGCCGTGCAGGAAGCCCTCGCCGCCACGCTCATCGAGGGGCTCGCGATCAAGCCGCGCGTCGCATACGGGCCCCTGCGTGTAGCCGTCAGCGGTCGCCGCGTCTCGCCGCCGCTGTTCGAGTCGATGGAGCTGCTCGGCAAGGCCGAGTCGATCCGCCGCCTGGTCGCACTGGGGGAGTTCCGCGCCGAGTAGGGCCGGTCTCGCGAGGCGCCGGTTTGGCCGACTTGCTCGCATCGCGTAGACTCGATCCTTGGCACGAGCTTCTGCTCGGCGCCTTGGGGTATGGTGTAATTGGCAACACGGAGGTTTCTGGTACCTTTGTTCTTGGTTCGAGTCCAGGTACCCCAGCCATCCGAAAACCCCCGCTGAGCGGGGGTTTTTCGTTTCCCCGGCTCTTCGCCCACATCCTGGCGCCTCACCCGATCGCCACACCAGCCTCGGCGCCGTTCATCGACGGCGTCGAACGGGATCTTCAGATGTATGGCGTCCCTTGCCGAGTCCCCATGCGCTACCAGCCTTCTACGGACTTGAGGCGTGGACGGCATCCGGAACCGATCCGGCAGGGCTCGTCACCAGCCCCCGAACGAGGTTCTGGTGGCTATCGAATTCGGTCGAGGGCTATTCGTGCACCCCTCGACAGCGCCGATTCAGGCAATGGGTTGTGTATGTGTTGTTTTGTGTTGTAATGTGTGGGAAATTCACGGAGGAGTTCGCATGTACGCAATGGAGCGCAAGGAGCTCATCGAGCGGCTGCTGCTCGATGAGGGCCGCGTCAGCGTCATCGAACTGGCCCGCCGCTTCAAGGTGACCACAGAGACCGTGCGCCGCGACCTCGACCAGCTCGAGCGCATCGGCGCCCTGCGCCGCGTCCACGGGGGCGCGGTCACCCGCGATCGGGACAGCACCGCCGAGCCGACGCTCGCCGAACGCTCCCACCTGAGCAGGGATGCGAAGGCGGCGATCGCACGTCGTGCGCTCGAGCTCATCGGAGACCGGTTCCGTGGCTCGCTCTACCTCGACGCCGGCACGACGACCGACGCCGTCGCCGCCCAACTCGCCGATCGCTTGGCGATCACGGCCGGTCAGGCCGAGATCGTCACGCATGCGATGACCCTGGCGCACACGCTGGCGGGCGCGCCGGATGCCGCCCTCACCGTGATCGGCGGACGCGTGCGCACCGTCACCGCGGCCGCTGTCGGTGCCGACACCGTGCGCGCGATCGAACGGCTGCGACCCGACATCGCATTCCTCGGCACCAACGGCATCTCGGCCTCTTTCGGCCTGAGCACGCCCGACCCCGACGAGGCGGCGGTCAAGTCCGCGATCGTGCGGGCTGCACGCCGCGTCGTTGTCGTCGCCGACTCCGAGAAGCTCGGACGCGAACTGCTCGTCAGCTTCTCGTCCCTCGATGCGATCGATGTTCTCGTGACGGATGCCGCGCCCGATGCCGAGCTGGCGGAAGCGCTTTCCGACGCCGGTGTGGAGGTGTGGCTCGCATGACTTCTGTCAACCATGGACGGATCGTCACTCTCACCGCGAACCCGTCGCTGGACCGCACGATCACCCTCGATGCCGCGCTGCAGCCCGGCGAGGTGCAGTCTGCTGCTTCGGCCCGCGAAGACGCCGGCGGCAAAGGCATCAACGTCGCCCGAGTCGTCGCCGCCGCCGGCGTGGAGGCGCTGGCGGTTCTCCCGCTGGCCGAAGAAGACCCTTTCGCCTCCGCGCTGCGGGCCTCGCACGTTCCGGCCCGGATCGTTCCGGTCGAGGGCCACGTGCGCGCGAACGTGACCATCACCGACCCCGACGGCGTCACCACGAAACTCAACCTTCCCGGCGCGACCCTCTCGCCGACCGACGTGGACGCGCTGATCGCCGCCGTCGTCCAGGCGAGCGAGGGTGCGAGCTGGCTCGTGCTCGCCGGCTCGCTGCCGCCGGGCGCGGGGGACCTTCTCTACGTCGAGATCACCCGTGCCGTGCGCGGCCGCTGGGGAGCCGACGCCCCCCGCATCGCGATCGACACCTCGGGTGCGGCGCTGCGGGCCGTGGTCGAAGGGTCATCGCCCGACCTCATCAAGCCGAACGACGAAGAACTCGCCGAGCTCGTCGGAGTGGATCTCGAGCCGGGCGCAGACCTCGCCACCGCGGTGCTGCCCGTTGCCCGCGCGCTCGTTCCCGCAAAGGTCGCGGCCGCGCTCGTCACGCTGGGCGCTGACGGCGCCGTGCTCGTGGGCGCCGACGGAGCGTGGCAGGCGACACCCCCGCGCATCCGTGTCGTCAGCACGGTCGGCGCCGGCGACAGCTCGCTCGCCGGTTACCTGCTGGCAGATGTCGCGGGTGAGGACCCGCCCGGCCGGCTGCGTCGGTCGGTCCGTTACGGCGCGGCCGCAGCTTCCCTCCCCGGCACTCAGGCTCCCACCCCCGACGACCTGCCCGCGGGCGAGGTCGTCGTCCGACAGCTCGCCACCTGATCCCACCCCACCGCTCCAACGCTGTGCAGACCATAGGAGGTCATCGTGTCCCAGACCATCACGCCAGAGTTGGTGTCTCTCGACACCCCGCTCGGCGCCGACAAGGCGGCCGTGATCCGTGCCCTCGCCGCACGGGTGACCGCCCAGGGTCGCGCCACGGACCCCGAGGCGCTGTTCGCCGACGCGTGGGCCCGTGAGCAGAAGGACGAGACCGGCCTTCCCGGCGGCATTGCGATCCCGCACGCGAAGAGCTCGGCCGTCGTCACCCCGTCGCTCGCTTTCGCGCGACTCAAGCCCGGTGTCGACTTCGGTGCCTCGGACGGACCCGCCGACCTGGTGTTCCTCATCGCCGCACCCGAGGGTGCTGCCGAGGCGCACCTGGCGGTGCTGTCGAAGCTCGCCCGCAGCCTCATGCAGGATGACTTCACCGCCGGCCTGCGCACTGCCGCGACTCCCGACGAGGTCGTCGCGATCGTGCGCACCGCGATCGGCGAGGCGGATGCCGCCCCCGCACCGGCTGCTGCAGCTGCTCCGGCTGCCGCCGCCACGGCCGCGGCATCCGCCTCCGACGCACTCAGCATCAACGGCCACCCGGCCCGCCTCGTCGCAGTCACCGCATGTGCGACCGGCATCGCGCACACGTTCATGGCAGCCGACGCCCTGACCGCGGCCGGCAAGAAGGCGGGAATCGACCTGGTCGTCGAGCCGCAGGGCTCGAGCGGCTATCAGGCGCTGCCCAACGACGTGATCGCGAACGCTGATGCCGTCATCTTCGCGACCGACGTGGATGTGCGCGAGCCCGGTCGCTTCGCCGGCAAGCCGGTCGTGCGGTCGGGAGTCAAGCGCGGCATCGAGCAGCCCGACGCGCTCATCGCCGAGGCGATCGCGACCGCGAAGAACCCGAACGGCGCTCGTGTCAGCGGCACCGCTGATGAGGCGGGAGCGAGCTCGACGGTTCAGATCTCATTCGGTGCCCGCATCCAGCGGATCCTGCTCACCGGTGTCAGCTACATGATCCCGTTCGTCGCCGGTGGCGGTCTGCTCATCGCTCTGGGCTTCGCCCTCGGGGGCTACGAGATCACCGCCAACGCCTCGACGATCATCACGCAGAACTCGCTGTGGGACCTGCCGACCACTGACATCACGTCGCCCTTCGGACCCCTTGGTCAGTACCTCGGCGCGGTGCTGTTCATGATCGGCGCGACCTCGATGGGCTTCCTCGTCTCGGCGCTGGCCGGGTACATCGCCTTCGCGATCGCCGATCGCCCGGGTATCGCACCGGGCTTCGTGGCCGGTGCGGTCGCAGTGCTCATGAACGCGGGCTTCATCGGCGGTATCGTCGGCGGTCTGCTGGCCGGTCTCGTGGCCTGGTGGCTCGGGCGCCTGCCCGCTCCGCGCTGGCTGCGCGGCCTGATGCCGGTCGTCATCATCCCGCTCGTCGGGTCGATCGTCGCCTCGGGTCTGCTGATCCTGTTCCTCGGTCGCCCGATCGCGACGCTGATGACCTGGCTGACCGACTGGCTGAACAGCCTCACCGGGTCAGGTGGATCCGCGGTGGTGCTCGGCATCATCCTCGGCTTCATGATGTGCTTCGACCTCGGCGGTCCGATCAACAAGGTGGCGTACTCGTTCGCGGTCGCCGGCCTCGCCGCCGGATCTGTCGACAACCCGGCTCCGCTGTACATCATGGGCGCGGTCATGGCTGCGGGCATGGTCCCGCCGCTGGCGATGGCGCTGGCCTCCACGGTGCTGGCACGCAAGCTGTTCACGCCGGTCGAGAGGGAGAACGGCAAGGCGGCCTGGCTGCTGGGAGCGTCATTCATCTCCGAGGGTGCGATTCCGTTCGCGGCGGCCGACCCGCTCCGGGTGATCCCTGCCTCGATGGTCGGCGGTGCCGTCACCGGCGCGCTGTGCATGCTGTTCCAGGTGGCGTCGTACGCGCCTCACGGCGGCATCTTCGTGCTGTTCGCGATCAGCCCGATCTGGGGCTTCCTGGTCGCACTGGCAGCCGGTGTCGTGGTGACCGGATTTCTCGTCGTCGCCTTCAAGCGCTTCATTGCGCCGAAGGAGCTCGCCGAAGCGGAAGCCAACCCGCAGGTCGCCGCTGTTGCGGCCTGAACCCTCGCACCCGCATGCCCAATGCGGAATGCTGGAGTCAGCAGTCTCCTACGAAAGGCAAGCAAGACCATGGCAGAACGTCAGGCAACAATCGCGAGCAGCTCCGGCTTGCACGCGCGGCCCGCGAAGCTCTTCGTGCAGGCCGTTCAGGAGAAGAAGATCCCCGTCACGATCGCTGTCGAAGGGGGTGCCGACCTCAACGCGGGCAGCATCCTCTCGCTGATGGGTCTCGGAGCCTCGCAAGGCACCGTCGTGACTCTCAAGGCCGAGGGCGAAGGGTCCGAGCAGGCTCTCGACGAGCTGGTGACGCTGCTGGAGACGGATCTCGACGCCGAATAGCGCATCTGTGTCTCTCCATGTCGACGTCTACATGTCGACGTCTACATGTCGACGGAGTCGCCGGGGTCGAGCTCGAGGAATTCCCCGCCGTTCTTCTCGGTCGCCCAGCGCAGGCGCGCCCGGTGCATCGCGCGACCGATCACGGAGAGTGTCATATCGTGCGTGCCGAATGCCTGGTGCGGGGCGACGGCGAGCACGAAGTCCATGGCTTCGCCGACCTTGAGCCACGGAGCGCCGATGGGTGCGGCGAGCAGTTCGACGTCGACGCTCTTCGGTACCGCAAACGAGTCGCCCGGGTAGTAGAGCTGGTCGTTGACGAGCACGCCGACATTGTCGACGACGGGAATGGTTTCATGGATGATCGCGTGCGTGCCACCGAAGAAGCGCAGCGTGAACGGCTTGACCGTGACGGTTTCGCCGGGGCGCACGACGGTGATGTCGTAGCCGGCCGCGGCCTTCGCGACGCCTTCGGGTCCGAAGATCGGGGCGTCAGGGGAGTTCTTGAGCAACCGGTCGAGGTGGTCGGGCGTCCAGTGATCGGGGTGCTCATGCGTGAGCATTATCGCGACCACGTCGCCGAGGTCGACGAGCGGGTCGGTGAACGATCCGGGATCGATGACGAGCGTTTTTCCCGACTCGTGCACGGTGAGGGCGGCATGGTGGTGCTTGGTGACTCGCATGCGTCGAGTCAACTCGACCGGATGCCTCTGGGCAAGCGGCCTCGGCGGGCTCGAGCGTGATTTGTCCGGATGCCGGGCCCATGGCATAATCGAACGGTTGCGCAAGCGGCCCCATCGTATAGCGGCCTAGTACGCCGCCCTCTCACGGCGGTAACGCGGGTTCGAATCCCGCTGGGGTCACCAACGAGAAATGCCCGTCCGAATGGACGGGCATTTCTCGTTGGCGAGTCCAGGGAGCCGCAGCGTCATCCGTGCGAGGCGACGTATCGGATGAAGCCGCCCACCGTGGCGAGCTGCCGGTAGTCGTCTTCGGGCGTGTTGACACCGGTCGTGTCTGCGATCACCTGGATGAGTCGCAGCAAGTCGAGTGAATCGATGTCGAGGTCCTGGCGCAGCCTGGCATCCTCGGTGAGCTCGGACGGCTCGATATCCGGTGCGATCTGTGCGAACGCGGCCGCCACGGCGGCCCTGGCTTCCTGCATGTTCATAGCTTCTCCGGCTCCTGGAGCAGTTCGTCGATGCGACTGAGGAAGCGCGCACCGCGCATCCCGTCGCTCACTCGGTGATCGGCAGCCAAGGTCGCGGTCAGTTCGTCGCGCACTCCGATCATTCCCTCGTGCACCCAGGGGCGTTTCACGATGCGACCGAATCCGACGAGGGCCACCTGCGGTGGGTAGATCACGCCGAACACGCTGTCCACCCCCAGGTCGCCGAGATTCGTCACGGTCATGGTCGCCTCGGCCATCTCGGCGCGTTGCAGTCGACCGCCGCGCGCGCGGCTGACGACGTCGCGCAGGCGCTCCATCAACTCGTCCAGGCCCAGGCCACCCGCGTCGAGGAGCGCCGGCGCAACGATGCCACCCGTTCTGAGAGCGACCACCATCCCGAGATTGACCCTCGTACTGGGCTGGAACCGGTCGTCGACGAAGTACCCGTTCATCTCGGGCACCTCATGTGCGGCGAGGGCCGTCGCCTTGAGCAGCAGAGCCGCAGGAACGAGGCGCGCAGAGAGGGGTCGTCCGGCATTCGCCCTCTCCATCCACGACATGCCGGCCCGCATGTCGATGGTCGTGCTCAGGTAGTAGTGGGGGATGGTCTTCTTCGAACGGGCCATGAGTGTTGCTATGGTCCGACGCAGACCCGCTGTGCGTTCTGCGGTCGTCGCCGGGGCGTTGGGCGTCTTCGGGGCAGGTCGCTTCGGCTCCTCAGCAAGGACAGCGGTCGGGGTCGCATCCGTCACCGCCGGCACATCGTCAGCCTTCACCACGCCGTCCGGGCCGGTGCCCACGACCGCTGCGAGGTCGATGCCGCGCTCGGCCGCGAGTTTTCGCGCGCGAGGCGAGGACCGCGTGCGCCGCCCGGGTGCCGTGTCCGCCGTGGGTGCCACCGGGCTCCCGGCGCGCTCGATGTCGGCGTGCGTGATCGCGCCGCCGTGACCGGTGCCGTGAACTGTGGACAGGTCGACGCCGACGGTCTTGGCGAGGTGACGAACCGGTGGGCTGACCGCGGGTCGCGCGCTCGGATGCGCCGATCGGCTCACCGGGGTCTGAGGGGACGCCACCTTCTCGGCAGCCGGAGGAGGCTCGACCGCCGCGCCCGACCCAGGTGCGGGAGTGATCCGCGCAAGCGGTGCCCCGATGGGGAGCACGTCGCCGACGTCCGCGAGCAGCTCGGCGATGATGCCGTCTTCGAACGTCTCCACGTCGATCACCGACTTGTCGGTCTCGACCGCCGCGACGAGTTCGCCACGGTGAACGTGGTCGCCAGGCTTGACCAGCCACTCGATCAGCGTGCCGCGCTCCATGTCGGCGCCGAGCGCGGGCATCCGGAACTCACCCATGCCCCACCGCCTCATGCGCGGCTGCGATGACGCGTTCGATCGACGGCAGGGCCGCCAACTCGAGGTCGCGGGCGAAGGGGATGGGCACCTCTGCGCTGCACACCCTCCCGACCGGGGCATCCAGATCGTAGAACGCCTGCTCACTGATCCGGGCGCTCAGCTCCGCCGAGATGCCGCCGCTGCGCCAGCCCTCATCGACCACCACCGCGCGGTGCGTTCTGCAGACGCTGGTGATGATCGTCTCGTCATCGAGAGGGCGCAGCGTTCGAAGGTCGATCACTTCGGCGTCGATGCCCTCGCCGGCCAGCTGGTCGGCGGCATCGAGCACCATCGGCAGCGTTCCACCGTAGGTGATCAGGGTCACATCGGCGCCGGAGCGTCGGATCGCGGCCTTGTCGATGTCGACCGCCCCGGCGTCATCGGCGATCTCGCCGCCGACCGGGTACAGCGAGCCGTGCTCGAAGATCAGCACCGGGTCGGGATCTTGAAGGGCTGTCCACAGCATTCCGCGCGCGTCGGCCAGCGTCGCCGGCGTCAGGATTCTCAGACCGGGGATGTGCGCATACCACCCCTCGAGGCTGTGGGAGTGCTGCGCCGCGAGCTGGCGACCGGCCCCAGTGGTCATCCGGATCACGATGGGCACGTTGAACTGGCCGCCCGACATGTGCAGCAGGCTGGCCGCGTTGTTCACGATCTGGTCGAGGGCGAGCAGGCTGAAATTGACGGTCATGATCTCGACGATGGGTCGCAGGCCACTGAGTGCGGCGCCGATGCCGGCCCCGACGAATCCGGACTCCGACAGCGGTGTGTCACGGATGCGTTCAGGGCCGAACTCTTCGAGGAGCCCGAGACTCACCGCGAAGCAGCCGCCGTAGCTTCCGACGTCCTCGCCCATCAGGAACACGCGGTCGTCGCGTTGCAGCGACTCTCGGATGGCCGCGCGCATGGCCTCGCGATACGTGGTCTTCATCGGGGGACCTCGCTGTACACGAAGCGGGTGAGGTCGGCGACCGGTTCGGGGCTGCCGCCTTCGGCGAAGGCCACGGCGTCCTCGATCTCCGCGGTGACTTCCGCGTGCATCGCTGACCAGTCGTCGTCGGAGAATCGGCCGCCTTCGCTCAATCGGGTCCGCAGGATGTCGATCGGGTCGCGTTCCATCCACGTCGCCACCTCGGACTTGTCGCGGTAGCGCTCCGGGTCGTACATCGAATGGGCTCGGAACCGGTAGGTACGCAGTTCGAGGAAGTGCGGGCCACCACCGGAACGGATGGCGTCGACCGCACGTCGGGCGGCTTCGGCCACGGCGAGCGCATCCATCCCGTCGACCGTCCATGCCGGGATCTCGTAGGCGGCGGCTTTCAGAGCGATATTGGTCTGCGACTCGGAGCGGACCAGAGCGGTACCCATCGCGTAGAGGTTGTTCTCGCAGCAGAACAGCACGGGCAGCTGCCAGAGCGCCGCGAGATTGAGCGCCTCATGGAATTCCCCCTCGGCAACGGCACCTTCCCCGAAGAAGCAGACGGTCACTTGCCGACGAGCCGTCATGGAGGCGCCGAGCGCAAGGCCTACGGCCATGGGCAAGCCTCCCGCGACGATCGCATTGCCGCCGTAGAAGTGCGTCGCGCGATCGAAGAGGTGCATCGATCCGCCACGGCCGCGGCAGCAACCCTCGACGAAGCCGTACATCTCGGCGAGGATGGCCCGGGCGGAGACGCCCTTGAGGAGTGCATGACCGTGTTCCCGGTAGGTGGCCACCACGGCGTCTTCGGAGTCGAGCGCTGAAGTCACTCCCGCCGCGACCGCCTCTTCACCGATGTAGACATGCATGAAGCCGCGGATCTTCGCCGCACTGTACAGCTCGACGCACTTCTCTTCGAGGAGCCGGACGCGCACCATCTGCTTCAGCAGGTCCGCTCCCTTCTTCGTCTCCGCGGCGGACACGTCCGATTCGTGTTCGTGTGCAGGGCCGCTGCGTGGGGCGTTCATCGAGGCACCTCCACGGTCGAGGTGTCTCCCTCTGGAAGACCCAGCTCGCGTGCTTTCAGCAGGCGCCGCAGGATCTTCCCGCTGCGCGTGCGCGGCAACGCGTCTGTGAATTCCAGCTCTCGCGGGGCGACGGCAGCGCCCAGCCGCTTGCGCGCGAAGCCGATGATCTGTCGTCGGAGGTCGTCGGACGGTTCCCACCCGGACCGCAGCTCCACGAAGGCCATGACGACCTCCCCCGCCACGGGGTCGGGAATCCCGATCACCCCGGCCTCGGCGATGGCCGGGTGCTCCATCAGCGTGCTCTCCACCTCGAACGGGCCGATGAGATGACCGGAAGACTTGATGACGTCGTTGCCTCGCCCGACGAACCAGAAGTACCCGTCCTCGTCGCAGGCAGCAAGGTCGCCCGTGAGGTACCAGCCACCCACGAAGCACTTGCGATAACGGTCCTCTTCACCCAGGTAGCCGCGGAACATCGACGGCCAGCCCGTCCGAAGGGCCAATTCCCCCACCGTGTCGGGTTCGGTCGCGAGGGCTGGGTCGTCGCCGTTCATCACCGGATCTCCGTGCTCGTCGCGCAGGACGATGGCGGCGATCACCCCGGGCATCGGTCGTCCCATGGAGCCTGGCCGAACGTCGACGGCGGCGAAGTTGGCGATCATGATGCCGCCCGTCTCGGTCTGCCACCAGTTGTCGTGGATCGGCTGCCCGAGGGTTTCTTCTCCCCACGCCACGACCTCCGGGTTCAGCGGCTCGCCGACGCTCGCGATGAACCGCAAAGCCGACAGATCGTGTAGGGCCACGCGATCGCTCCCTGCTTTCATGAGCATGCGAAGTGCGGTGGGTGCGGTGTACCAGACGGTCACCTTCTGCTCCTCGAGGATGCTGTACCAACGATCGGCGTCGAACTCGTCCTCATCGACGATGGCGGTCACCCCGTGGACGAGCGGCGCGATCACGCCGTACGACATTCCGGTGACCCATCCCGGGTCCGCCGTGCACCAGTAGACGTCGTCCGGGTGCAGGTCGAGCGCGAAGCGCCCCGTGGCCGAGTGCGCCACCACGGCGTCATGGACGTGGATCGCGCCCTTGGGCAGCCCCGTCGTACCACTCGTGAAGTGAAGCAGCGCCATGTCGTCGCCGTCGGTGCGCGCGATGGGAGCCGCAAGTGGCGCAGAACGCATGAGAGCCGGCAGGTGGAGCGTTCCCTCCGGTTGCGGCTGGTCGTCGTCTCCGTCGACCAGCAGGACATGCTCCAGCGTCGGAAGGTCATCGCGAATCGAGACGATCTTCTTCAGGTAGAACGCACGGGTCGTCACGAGCACTCGAGCGCTGCCGAGTTGTATCCGCTGTCGCACCGGCTCAGGTCCGAACGCTGAGAACAGCGGGCAGAACACGCTCGCGTTCTTCAGCGTCCCCAGCGCGGCGACGTAGAGCTCGGCACGCCGACCCAGAAGCGAGAACACGCGCTCACCGCGACCGACACGGAGGTCGCGCAGTACGCTCGCGAAGCGGTCGGTCCTCTCGGCAAGCTCCATGTAAGTGAGGGCGTCAACGGCCCCGTCGGCGTGCACGAAACGAAGCGCGTCCTTGGCCGCAAGCGGACCGGTGGCATGGCGGTCGACCGCCTCATACGCGATGTTGATGCCGCCCCCCGGCAGTCCCGAGAGCGAGCGGCGCTCGGATTCCCAGGTGAACGACGTGCAGGTCGCCTCATAGTCGACGAGGTTCGGCATCACCTTCAGTGCACCCACGTCCTTGTGGATCGTCGGCCACCGCACCGATCCGCTGAGCTTTGTCATGGTCTCAGCAATACTCCTGCTCGGCGAGGTCGGATAGGGACCAAGGACCCACCGCCCGTGCTGGCCGGCGAGATGGAGCTGGCTCATCATGCGCGACGGAGACGCTGCTGCGCAGCAGCGTCTCCGTCGGCGTCAATCTGAGAGCGCGGCTCCGGTCACCGAAGCCCGCCCTGTCTCACTTCAGCAGCGCACCCGCGTCTACGGGGAGGGTGATCCCGGTGACGTAGCGTGCTTCGTCCGATGCCAGCCACAGCACCGCATTTGAGACGTCTACGGGCTCGACCCACGCGATCGGGAGCAGATTGATCATGGCCCCCGCCTCTGCGAACTCCTCCACCGTCGGGTTCTCGCGGTCGGGTCGGAACAGCTTGTACGTGAACTCGTTCTGCACCATGTCGGTGTTGACCATGGTGGGGTTGACCGTGTTGACGCGGATGTTGTCCGCCGCCAGTTCGACGGCCATCGTGCGCATCAGGCCGACGACGCCGTGCTTGGCGGCGACGTAATGGGCGTTATTGGCCAGCGGCGCCAGACCCGCCATGGAACTGGTGAAGATCATCGAACCGCCGCCGGCCGCGCGCAGGTGCGGTACGGCGGCCTTGGCGGCGTGCCACACCCCCATCAGGTTCACCTGCAGCATGTCGGTGAACTGCTGTTCCGTCAGCTGTTCGGCCGGGGCGAACGACTCGATCCCGGCGTTGGCGCTCACGATGTCGAGGTGGCCCAATTGCGCGACCCCCGCGTCGAGTGCGGACTTGACCGCGTCGTAGTCGCGCACGTCGGCGATGCTCGCCACGATGCGCCGGTCCAGCGCCTCGACCTGCCGAACCGTCTCGTCGAGGTCGGCTGGCGTCGCCATGGCGTACGGCACGGTGTCGATCTGCGCCGCGACATCGATCGTGATGATGTCAGCGCCTTCCTGCGCCATCCGGACCGCATGCGAGCGTCCTTGCCCGCGGGCACCCCCTGTGATGAAGGCAACCTTTCCGTCCAGTCTTCCCATTGTCATCTCCTTTGATGCAGTGACTTGCGTCGTCACTTCTTGTTGTGAAGCCGGCATCCACCGGCAGGGTGACGCCCGTCACCTACGACGGGCGGCGTCGGATACGCGCCACAGGGTGGCGTTCGAGCGCGTCAGCCCCTGAGGCGGGCCCCGGTCAGCACCCGGGTAATGCCGACACTAAGGACACCGAGTGCCGAATACAAGGGGGCGAGTCGAGCGCGGCTTCGAAAGCACCGCCGCGGACGACCCTCGCGCTGCGACGCCTGGCGGCGATGGCGCTGTGCGACATCCGACCCGCCGAGAAGATCCGACCTCGGCGCTCGCCAGGACTCAGCGGTACCGGTAGTGCTGCGCCGAGGTGTTGATCCAGGCTGCGAACCGCCGGGCCTGCGCCTCCTGCCCCGCGGGCACCGTCGCGAGCCAGAGTTGCCCCGATACCTCGACGAGGATGTAGCTCGTCGCGCCGGCCACCGCCCGCCGCAGAAGCCGCGGCGTGATCGGACCAGACCCCCCATGCAGGGCGCGCGCGGTCGCGGGCTTGCCGAGGCGGCCACGGCGCAGCAGTTCGGCCCCGCCCTCGACGGAGGCGGCAGTCACTTCCGCGATGGGCCGGCTGATGCCGCCGAAGTGAATCCACCGCCCATCGACGATGATGCCGGCGAACGAGTCCTCCGTGCCGCTGAAGCGTGCGGCATCCGTCCAGCGAGTGCCGTCCCACCACCGCTGCCGACCCCTGCCGTCGTCGTACCAGCCCGCTGCGGCGGAGTGCCCCCGCGGCGCCGCACCGTCGTGCAGCTCGATGTCGCGCTCACCCAGGTCGACGAAGTGCTCGGTCCAGCGAGTGCCGTCCCACCAGCGCTGCTTGCCCTGGCCGTCGTCGTACCAGCCGGGCTCAGGTCCTGTCGCCATGTCAGTCCTGCAGCACCTCCGCGATCCGGCGGAACAGCTGATCGGCGGGGTGCGCCTTCGGCACCACGTTCGACAGGTTCATGAACACCACGATCGTCGCCGCGGTGTCGGGGTTGTGGAACACGGCGGCCGTGAACCCCAGACCCTCGCCGTTGTGCCCCCACCAGCCCTGCGTCTCGCCGATCCCGAGCGCATAGATGTCGTACGGCGGACCGATCTCCAGCGGCGACCCCAGCAGGCGATCGGCCTGCGTCTCGGGTGTCAGCAGCGCACCCGTGGCCAGGGCGATGCCCCACACGCGCATGTCGTCGATCGTGGCGATCATCGAGCCGGCCGGTCCGAAGATCGACAGGTTGTCGGGCTGCGCTGACGGCTCGCCGTCGTCGAGCACGTAGCCGATCGGGTGCGGCTTCTCCCAGGTGCTGATTTCGAGCGTGTACTGGGTGTTCTCGAGCTGCAGCGGGTCGAGGATGCGATCCTTCACCACATCGCCGAACGGCTCGCCGGTCACGTCCTCCACCACCGCGCCGAGCAGGTTTGTGTTGGCGTTCGTGTACACGTGCTGCGTGCCCGGGGCGAACTGCGCCGGATCGCCGAGCATGAAGCCGTTCAGCTCCTCCAGCGTGAAGATCTTCGTCGGATCGGCACTGAAAGCCTCTGCGAACCTGTCGTTCGTGTAGTCGGCATTGCCGCTGGACATGTTCGCCAGTTCCCGCAGCGTGATCTTGTCACCGTCGGTGACGCCGTCGACATACTGGTCGATGGTGTCGTCGAGGCCGATCTCGCCCTCGTCGACGAGTTCGAGGATGAGCGTCACCGTGACCGACTTTGTCACGCTGCGCAGGGGCCACTGCATATCGGTGGTCGCGGACGTGCCGGTCTCGACATCGGCCAGCCCGGCGGCCGTCGTCCAGCTGCCCTGGCCGGGAATCCACACGCCGACCGCGGCACCCGGCACGCCGTACTCGGCCATGGTGTCGTCGAGCGCCTGCCGCAGCGCGGCCTGGGTCGCGTCGGGCAGTGCACCCTCGGGCGCGGCGGGGATGATCAGGTCACCGCTCGGCGTCGGTGAGCTCGCGTTCGGCGGAGTCGCGGTGCACGAGGCGAGCACGGCGCTGACAGCAGCCAGTGATGCGAGGGCGAGGAGGCGTCGGCGGCCGCGGAGAGGGACGTCACGAGACACGTCGGCTCCTTCTGCTGGTCGGGTCGGCGTCTGAGGTGGGCGGGGACCCGCGCCGAGGAGGGTTGTAGTCAGACTAGCGATCTCGCGGCGCCGGTGATGGTGCATCCGGTCGGCGCCGTTAGCCTCGAAGCGTGAGTCCACGAAACCTTGCCGACGGCGCCACCCTCCGCGCGGCCCGCCGCGGTGACGAGCAGGGCATCCTCGCGGGCATCCGCGCCCTTGCCGTCTACGAGCGCGAACCGGATGCCGTCGAGAACACGGCGCCGGCACTCACTCGCACGCTGTTCGGAGCTGAGCCGAAGGCATTCGCGCACGTCGTCGAGCGTGAGGGCGAGATCGTCGGCATCGCGATCTGGTTCCTCACCTATTCGACCTGGACCGGACACCACGGCATCTGGCTCGAGGACCTGCATATCGACGAGTCGCAGCGCGGCCGCGGATACGGCAAGGCGCTCATCGCCTCGCTCGCCGAGCTGTGCATCGAGCGCGATTACTCCCGCCTGGAGTGGACGGTGCTCGACTGGAACGCTCCGGCGGTCGAGTTCTACCGGTCGCTCGGTGCCGAGCCGATGGTCGAGTGGACCACTCAGCGGCTCGCAGGCGCGGAGCTTGCGGCCCTCGCGCGCGCCGCGTAATGGTCACGCCGGCGACGGCGCCGGCTCGTCCTCGCTGTCACCGCCTCGGTGACCGGCGCGGTCCAGAGCGGCGATCGTGAGCTCCCTGCCGAGGGCGATCAGCTCGTCGGCCTTGTGGAAGTCGAGCGTGCGCGCGGCGGCCTTGGGCACGGTGACGTAGATGTCGGCGGGGTAGCCGGCAAGCCGATAGTCGGTCACGAGACTCTGCATGACCTCTAATGAGAGCTGCATCACGTCTCGCATGCGAAGGCCCGGGGGCAGTTCGCCGAACACCTCCTCGACTGCGTGCGCACTCGCGGTCCCGGGATTCGCTGCGCGCGGGCCGGAGAAGCGCTCGGTCACCGCTCTGATCAGATCTCGGTCGAACACCTGAGCTGCCGTGCGGCGGAAGCGCTCGAGCCATTCGTCGACGTGACCGGGTTCGGCGGAGGCCAGCTGCGGGGTGACCGCCCGGCTGGAGGGGTCGTCGCCGGAGAGGATGACTGCGATGGTCAGGTCCGCTCGGGAGCCGGCGGTGGGTGCGACGGGCACCGGGTTGAGCAGACCGCCGTCGGCCAGCAGCCGACCGTTCAGCATCACCGGCGTGATGAAGCTCGGCAGTGCGATCGACGCGCGGATGGCGACATCGACCGGTCCGCTCTGGAACCACACCTCGCGACGCTGGATCAGATCCGTCGCCACGGCGGTGTAGGGGATCGGCAGGTCTTCGATCACTGCGCCACCGAGCATCTCGCTCATGCGTGTCATGATCTTCTCGGCGTGGATCGCACCAGGCGCATTCAACGCCGGGTCGAGCAGCCGGATGACGTCGCGCTGTGTGAGCGAGCGCACCCAGTCGGTGTACCCACCGAGGACTCCGGCGGAGTGCAGTCCGCCGATGGCCGCTCCCACCGAGCTGCCGGCGATGCTCACGATGTCGAAGCCGCGTTCCTCGAGCACCTGGATGACTCCGATGTGCGCGTACCCCCGTGCGCCGCCGGACCCCAGAGCCAAGGCGACCCGGGTGGCCGGCCGCATCTGTCGCTCGATCATCCGTCGACGTCTTGCGGTCGCAATGCGGTCGCACTCCCGACGACGGGTATGGTGCCGAGCACGAGCAGCTCCTGCGTGCGCATGAACGCCTGCAAGATCCCCGGATTCAGTCGTGACACCTGGATGGCGGGGGTCATCGTGTGCTCCTTGCGTCGGCTTCGCCGACCAGGATGCCGGCATCCCTAACTGTGCACCCATTCCCGTTCGGAGTCGAGGCGCCGGGGGTCAGACCCGCGTGCCCACCCAGCCGAGCGCGGGCGCCACGAACCTCGCGAACGACTCGACGACCCGCAGGTTGAACTCGACGCCCAGCTGACTGGGAATCGTGAGCATGAGCGTGTCGGCACTGCGGACCGCGGCATCCCGCAGCAACTGTTCGACGAGCACGTCCGGCTCGGCGGCATAGGTCTTTCCGAAAGTCGAGCGCATGCCGTCGATCACCCCGATCTGATCGCCGCCCTGGCGGCCGCCGAAGTACATCTGCTCCTCGGCGGTCGTGATGGGGAAGATCGACCGGCTGACCGAGGTCCGTGGGGTTCCGGCGTGGCCGGCCTCGCGCCACGCGGCGCGGAAAGTCTCGATCTGCTGCGCCTGAAGCTGGTCGAGCGGCTGGCCGGTCGCCTCCGTGAGCAGCGTAGACGACATGAGGTTCACCCCGACGGTGCCTGCCCACGCGGCGGACTCGCTGTTGCCGGCGCCCCACCAGATGCGCGAACGCAGCCCAGGCGAGTGCGGCTCGATGCGCTGCAGCCCCGTGCTGCCGCCGGAGTGACCGTGAACGTCGCGCTCTGCCAGACCCTCGCCGTCGATGGCACGCAGGAACGTCGCGAAGTGGTCGCGGGCGATGTCGGCACCGCGCGGGTCTTGCGACCCGGTGTAACCGAACGTCTCGTACCCGCGCACGACGGACTCGGGTGAGCCGCGGCTCACGCCGAGCGCGAGCCTGCCGTCGCTGATGAGATCGAGCGCGGCAGCCTCCTCGGCGAGATACAGGGGGTTCTCGTAGCGCATGTCGATGACCCCGGTGCCGACTTCGATGCGCTGCGTCGTGGCGGCGATGGCCGCGAGGAGCGGCATCGGGGACGCCTGCTGACGCGCGAAGTGATGCACCCGGAAATAGGTGCCGTCCACGCCGAGGTCGTCCATGCCCTGCGCGAGATCGATCGCCTGCTTCAGCGATTCGCCCGCTGTCAGCATCCGTCCACCGCCGAGAGGTCCGTAGTGTCCGAAAGAGAGAGTGCCGAAGCGTTCCATTTCCCTTGCAACGATATCCACCCGTCCGCATTCCGGTGAATGGATCATCGAACCGCCCGGAGCGCCTTCTCGGATCGCTCGTCTACCCTGGAAAGGTACGCGTGGAGGTGAGCGTGGCCGAAGACATCCGGGATGCCGCGATGCGGTACCGCCTGCGCAGACAGGCGATCGAGCGGGGCGAGGAGCCACCCGAAGACGATGACCCGGCCGCATCCCGCATCTGGAGCGAAGCGGAACAGGCGGCGATCGTCGAAGTCTCGATCGAGCAGGCGATCCGGCGGGGTGACTTCGACAACCTGCCGGGTTCCGGCAAGCCGATCCCTGGTCTGGGCTCGACGACCGGCCCGGACTGGTGGATCCGCCGCAAGATCGAACGCGAGCGCCTGACCGGCCTCGGACCGCCCGCACTCACCTTGCGCACGGAGTACGCCTCGCTCGCCGCGCGGCTCGACGACCTGCGCGGTGAGGGCGAGGTGCGCGAGTATCTCGAGGATTTCAATCACCGCGTGATCGAGGCACGTCGGCAACTGCTGGGCGGTCCTCCTGTCGTGACTCCGACCGTCGAGCCCGACGACTGGGTGCGCGAATGGAGAGAGCGCCGGGATGCCGCGGCTCGGCGCACCGCCGCGCGTCGAGACACCGAAACCACGCGACCGCAGAAGTGGCGATTCTGGCGGGTCGATCGCGCGTAGCGCTACGGTGCGGCCGGGGTCTGCCGACGCCAGGACGCCGCCTGCAAGTCCGCCTCGAGCCGATCGACGTCTGCGGGGCGGCACAGGTCGGTGGCGGGGAGCATCGCGGTGGCACTGCCCGCCGCGACCGCCGTGCGAAAGGCCGCCGACAGGTCGCGTCCCTGGGCGAGGCGCAGCACGAGCCCGCCGAGGAATGCGTCGCCGGCGCCGACCGTGCTCTGCACCTGAACCTCAGGGGTCGGCAGCCGCAGCGCTTCATCGCGCGTCACCAGGATCGCCCCGTCGGCGCCGAGGGTGAGCGCCACCACTTCGCACGCCCCCGCCCGCACGAGCTCGTGCGCGGCATCCAACATGCTGTTCTCGTCATCGATCTCGGCGCCCACGAGGTCGCCCAGTTCGCGTCGGCTCGGCTTGATCAGGTAGACGCCCTCATCGAGAGCGGCGCGCAGGGCGGGGCCCGACGTGTCGACGACGCACCGTGTACCCTTCTCGCGCGCGATCCGGGCGATGCGGGCGTACAGGTCCACGGGCGCACCGGGGGGCAGGCTGCCGCTGGGCACGATGTACCCGCCGACGGGCATGTCATCGCCGACCGCGGACAGGAACGCGCGCCACTCAGGTTCGCGCATATGCGGCCCCTGCAGCACGAACCGGAACTGCTGGCCGGTCGCGGTTTCATCGACGGTGAAGCTCTCGCGGGTGCTCGCGGCGATCCGCACGGCGTGGCCGGCGATTCCCTCGCGCTCGAGCAATTCGCGATATGCCTGTCCGGTCGGGCCGCCGACCGCGTACACCGCGGTCGAACGCCCGCCCAGGTTGCGCACGACACGCGAGACGTTGATCCCGCCGCCACCCGGGTCGAGCACCGTGGGTCCGCAGCGCATCTTGTGCTCGGGCACGACTCGGTCGACGGAGGTGCTCACGTCGAGAGCGGGATTCGGAGTCGCCGTGACGATCGGGTCATGATGCAGCGGATGCCGCCCAGAGGCTGCCATGGGCTCAGTCTAGGAGCGGTGGATTCTCACGGTGACGCTGACGGGTACTGCGGCGCTTCACCAGCACGACGATGCTCCACGCGATGAGTCCGATGATCGCGAGGATCAGCACCCACGGGATCAGGAAGCCGATCGCGATGACGATGCCGTTGAGCGTCGCGACCAAGCCGTTCCAGCCGGCGGCGAGTCCGTCGCCGAACCCGGCAGGGTTCGCCGCGACGGTCTCGACCGGCTCGGTCAGCGTCACCGTGAGAGTCGACATCGCGACCTGCTCGTCGTAGTACTTCAGCTGCTGCTGGTACGACTCGAGCGTCGCCTGGCGCTCGGCCAGTGCTGCCTCCGCCGCGATGAGGTCGGAGAGGCTGCCGGCCTGCGCCATGAGCTCGGTGAGCCGATCGACCGAGGCCTGCGCCGCATCGACGCGCGCTTCCAGATCGAGCGTCACCTCGGTGACATCCTGCCGGCTGACAGATGAGGCGGTGACCTCGCCGATGCCCGCGAGCTGGTTCACCAGCGACTGCAACCCGTCTGCGGGGACGCGCACCGTGATCCAGGCGCCGTCGGGCGTGTATGGGTGCGGCGCGGTGCTCTCGTAGACCATCCCCGTCGTCGGATCGACCGGCATGACCTCACCGGGCTGGCCGATGCTCATCGACTCGACGTATCCGTCGCGCGATTCGGCGGCATCCGTGATCATCGCCACCGCGGCGGTGGTGTCGTCGACGACGACGGTCGCCGACGCGGTGGTGATGATGTCGCGACTTTCTGTCACGACATCGGAGCCTGAGACGGAGTCGGCGGCACCCGCGCTTTCGGAGCTGCTCAGCCCTTCCTTCACGGCGCTCGAATCGGCCGCACCTCCCGCGCCGGAGTCGACGAGCGGCGCAGCGGGGGCGACCGCAGCCTCATTGGAGGCGGAGCCGCTGATCAGGCCGCCCACACTCGGCGCGATCACCGCGGCGACGACGATCACGGCCGCCGCTGCGCCGCTGATGACCCACACACCGGCCCGGCGCTTGCGGTGGAGCGTGCGGTCGCGGGAGATCTCGGTGAAGAGCGAGTTCTCGATCCGGTCGATGCGCTCGTCGCTCAGTTCGGGGAGCTGCTTGCGCGACGCCCCGGCCGGGGACTGTTGGTCGGTGTTCATGTGCTCTCCTCGGCAACGGTCCGCATTCGCGTGCGGATGCGGGAGAGACGATTGCGGATCACCCCGTGTTCGACGCCGAGCTCTTCGGCCGCGGCCAGGTAGGCATAGCCCTCGGTCGCGCAGAGGCGGAAGATGTCGCGGTCGAGGGGGCTCAGCCCCTCCACTTCGCGCAGGATCCGGCCGGCGAACTCGGCGTCGATCACCTGCTGCTCGACGTTCACCGTCGACGGGATGCTGTCATCCGCGGCGTCGGCCGTGTGATCGCGGTCGCGCCGCAGCGCTCGGATCCGGTTCGCCGCCTGGAAGCGGCAGACCGTCACGAGCCAGGGGAGCAGCGAGTCGCCGGCCAGCTCGAGGCCGGGCAGCCTGCGCCACGCCACCAGGAACGTCTCCTGCGTCACGTCCTCCGCGTCCGAGGCGTTGCCCACGAGTCCGTGGGCGAGCCAGTACACCGGTCGCACATAGGCGCGGTACAGCGTGCGGAACGCGTGCTCGCTGCCGCTCGCGGCTTGCGCCACGAGGGTGGCGTCGTCCGCCGCCGCCGGCTCGACCATGCCCAGTCCTCTCCCCATCCGCCCGCTGCTGCATGCCCGGCCGACGGAGCCTCATTGTCTCTCACCCGATAAGTGTCGAGACAGCCTCGATCGTCTCAGCCTGTATTCTGATCAGGCGAGAGGGAGTATCCCGTCATCGCGTGTCCGTCATCACGGGAGCCATCGCCGCCTCTCCGGGCACGCACCTCGGCAGTCCGGGTTCCCGGATGTCGCGGGGGAGAGACTTTCGGGATTCGATCGACCCCGCCCCCTCTTGAAAGGCCCTGGCTTGGACCTGCAACTTCCACTCTGGTTCGAAATCGGCTCGCTCGTCGTGCTGACTCTGATCCTCGCCGCCGACCTGCTGCTGATCCTCAAGCGCCCGCACATCCCGTCCACCCGCGAATCGACGCTCTGGGTCGTCTTCTACGTGACGCTCGCCCTGATCTTCGCCGGGCTCATGTGGGTCTTCGCCGGACCCGAGTATGCCGGCCAGTTCGTCGCCGGCTGGCTCACGGAGTACAGCCTGTCCATCGACAACCTGTTCGTCTTCGTGCTCATCATGAGCCAGTTCGCGGTGCCGCGCCGTTACCAGCAGGAAGTGCTGATGGTAGGCATCATCATCGCCCTCATCCTGCGCGGCGGGTTCATCCTGATCGGCGCCGCGGCGATCGAGCAGTTCAGCTGGGTGTTCTACATCTTCGGGGCATTCCTGGTGTGGACCGCCTACCGGCAGGCATTCCCCGGCGGCCATCACGACGATGAGGTCAAGCGCGAGAACTTCGTCGTTCGGCTGCTGCGTCGCACGATCGACATCAGCGATCACTATGACGGGGCGAAGATCCGCACCGTCGTCGACGGCAAGAAGATCTTCACGCCGATGATCATCGTCTTCGCCGCGATCGGCGTGACCGACCTGCTGTTCGCGATCGACTCGATCCCGGCGATCTTCGGCATCACGACGAGCCCGTTCATCGTGTTCACCGCGAACATCTTCGCCCTGATGGGTCTGCGCCAGCTCTACTTCCTGCTCGGAGACCTGCTCGACCGCCTGCGCTACCTGCACTACGGCATCGCGTTCATCCTCGCCTTCATCGGACTGAAGCTCGTCTTCCACGCGATGCACGTGAACGAGCTGCCCTTCATCAATGGCGGTGAGCCGATCGAGTGGGCGCCGGAGATCTCGACCTGGATGTCGCTGGCCGTGATCGTGCTGTCGATGGTCGTCGCCACGATCGCGAGCCTGATCGCCTCGGCGCGCGACAGGAATGCAGCCGTACCCGAGGAGCCCGGGGCGTAGCTGTCCGAAGGCCGCGCGCGCGGCTGTCCGAAAAGCTGTGAGTCACACAGGTTCGAGGAGTACGTTCCGAACAAGTCAGCGGACTCGTCGGCGTCCGCCACAGGAAGCGACCTAAGGAGGTCGCGATGTCTCCAGGCATTGTTTCGACCAAAAAGCGCCAGACCACGGTTCACACGGGCAGTGATTTCACCGAGCTCGCCGCGATCGTTCGCGGCTCCGGCCTGATGAGACGCCGCTACGGGTACTACTGGACCAAACTCATCGCCGTCCCGGTCGTGCTCGCCACGGCCGTGCTCGCATTCATCTGGATCGGCGACACGTGGTGGCAGCTGTTCACGGCGGTCGGCTTCGCGATCCTGTTCACGCAGATCGCCATGCTCGGACACGACGCCGCCCACCGGCAGATCTTCGTGTCGGGGCGATGGAACGACTGGGTCAGCCTGATCATCGGCGACCTGTTCGTGGGTATGAGCTACGGGTGGTGGCAGCACAAGCACACCCGCCACCACGCGAACCCGAACAAGATCGACGTCGATCCCGACATCGATCTGCCGGTGATCTCGTTCACCCCCGAGCAGGCCCGCGCACCGCGGTCTCCGTTCGCCCAGTGGCTGGTCGCCCACCAGGGCATCTTCTTCTTCCCGATCCTGCTGCTCGAGGGCCTCTCGCTGCACGCGTCCGGCGTGCGGCGGGTCACGTCGCCTGAAAAGCTGGAACGACGCTGGGTCGAGATGGCCTTTCTGACGCTGCGCCTCGCGGGTTTCGTCACCCTCGTGTTCCTGGTGCTCTCGCCCGGCATCGCATTCGTGTTCCTCGCGGTGCAGCTCGGGCTGTTCGGCGTCTACATGGGCATGGTCTTCGCGCCGAACCACAAAGGCATGCCCCTCGTTCCGAAAGACGCGAAGCTCGACTTCCTCACCCGGCAGGTTCTGATGAGCCGCAACGTGCGCGGCACCCGTGCGCTGGATGTCGCGATGGGCGGCCTCAACTACCAGATCGAGCACCACTTGTTCCCGTCCATGCCGCGTCCGCATCTGCGCCGCGTCGCCCCGATGGTGCAGGACTACTGCATCAGCCATGGCGTGCCCTATACGGTCACCGGGCTCCTGGAGTCGTACGGCATCGTGATCCGCTACATCAACAGAGTGGGGCTGGGCGAGCGTGACCCGTTCGCATGCCCGCTCGTGGAGCAGCGCCAGGCCCTCTGACGGACCCGAGGATGCCGCATCCTGTGCCGGTGGTATCCTCAGGAGGTGCGGATCGCTCTCCTTCTCCTTAGCGGCCGCGGCGAGTCCTCGTAATCTCAGGCCTTCCTCGTCGCGGAGTTCGCGACGGGCTTGATCCCTTTTCCTGGAGAACGAGACACATGACCATCAGCATCCCCGACCAGCCGCGCACGCTCGCCGAGAAGGTGTGGGAAGACCATCTGGTCGTCAAGGGCGAGAACGGCGAGCCCGACCTGGTCTACATCGACCTGCACCTCGTGCACGAGGTCACCAGCCCGCAGGCCTTCGACGGGCTGCGGGCAGAGGGCCGTCCGCTGCGCCGCCCCGACCTGACCATCGCGACGGAAGACCACAACACGCCCACGCTCGACATCGACAAGCCGATCGCCGACCTCACCAGCCGCACCCAGATCGAGACGCTGCGCCGCAACGCCGCGGAATTCGGCGTGCGTCTGCACTCGCTGGGCGACGAGGAGCAGGGCATCGTCCACGTGGTCGGTCCGCAGCTGGGGCTCACGATGCCGGGAATCACCGTGGTCTGCGGCGATTCGCACACGTCGACGCACGGCGCGTTCGGCGCAATGGCCTTCGGCATCGGCACCAGCGAGGTCGAGCACGTGATGGCGACCCAGACGCTGCCCCTCACGCCCTTCAAGACGATGGCGATCACCGTGGAAGGCACCCTCAAGCCGGGCGTGACGGCGAAGGACATCATCCTCGCGGTGATCGCCAAGATCGGCACCGGCGGCGGCCAGGGCTACGTGCTCGAGTTCCGCGGCAGCGCGATCCGCGCCCTTTCCATGGAGGGGCGGATGACGATCTGCAACATGTCGATCGAGGCTGGCGCACGCGCGGGCATGGTCGCCCCCGACGAGACGACCTTCGCATACGTCAAGGACAAGCCGCACGCCCCGCAGGGCCAGGACTGGGAGGATGCCGTCGCCTACTGGCGAACCCTTCCCACCGATGAGGGTGCCGCCTACGACGCCGAGGTATACCTGGACGCGGACGAGCTCGAGCCCTTCGTCACCTGGGGCACCAACCCGGGCCAGGGCGTCTCGCTGAGCGACGTCGTGCCGTCTCCGGAAGACTACGCCGACCCCAACGACCGCGCCGCGGCCGAGCGGGCGCTGGAATACATGGCGCTGACGCCTGGAACCCCGCTCAAGGAGGTTCCGGTCGACGCGGTGTTCATGGGATCCTGCACGAACAGCCGCATCGAGGACCTGCGCGCGTTCGCCTCGATCGTGAAGGGCCGAAAGAAGGCCGATGGCGTGCGGGTGATGGTGGTCCCCGGCTCCGCCCGTGTGCGGCTCGAGGCCGAAGCCGAGGGCCTCGACAAGATCTTCGTCGAGTTCGGCGCCGAGTGGCGCTTCGCCGGCTGCTCGATGTGCCTCGGCATGAACCCCGACCAGCTCGCACCCGGCGAGCGCTGCGCATCGACGAGCAACCGAAATTTCGAGGGTCGGCAGGGCAAGGGGGGTCGTACGCACCTCGTGTCGCCGCTCGTGGCTGCCGCGACGGCAGTGCGAGGCACCCTGTCCAGCCCCAGCGACCTGGCCGCACCCGACGACCTCGAGGACACGCCCATCTACGATCGCGTCCAGGCGGGGGAGGTCTGATCATGGAGAAGTTCGTCACCCAGACCGGCATCGCCGCGCCGCTGAAGCGCTCCAATGTCGACACCGACCAGATCATCCCGGCGGTCTATCTCAAACGCGTCACCAAGACCGGTTTCGAAGACGCCCTGTTCGCCGCGTGGCGCCAGGATCCTGAGTTCGTCCTGAATCAGCCCGTCTTCCAGGGTGCCCGCATCCTCGTCGCCGGCCCTGACTTCGGCACCGGGTCGAGCCGTGAACATGCTGTGTGGGCGCTGCGCGACTTCGGCTTCACCGTCGTGCTCAGTCCCAAGTTCGCCGACATCTTCCGCGGCAACTCCGGAAAGCAGGGACTGCTGACCGGGGTGATCTCGGAAGCGGACCTCGAGCGCATCTGGGCGGCCATCGACACCGAGCCCGGCGTCAGCATGACCATCGATCTCGAGCGCCGCATCGCGTCGATCGCTGACTTCGAGGTGCCTTTCGAGATCGATGATTACACTAGGTGGCGGCTTCTCGAAGGGCTCGACGACATCGGGCTCACTCTGCGCAACGAAGACAAGATCGCGCAGTTCGAGGCTCGCCGCGAGGCGTGGCGGCCGCGGACTCTGCCTGTTCCCTAGACTCAGGCGGTTCCATATGCTCGGGCATCCGCTCCACAAGGGCGGATCGCTGACAGCCGTTCCCTCGACACACACAAGTGAGGTTCCACCGGATGAAGACACTCCTAGACGACGGTGCTCGATCGAACGATCAGGCACAGAGCAAAGCGGGAGATGAGCTGTCCGGAGAAACACTCGCGATCCGCGGCGGGCGACCGCTCAGCGGCCGTGTCGAGGTCAAGGGTGCCAAGAACCTCGCGACCAAGGCGATGGTCGCCGCCCTGCTGGGCGAGACCGTGAGTGTGCTGCGTGATGTCCCCGACATCAGCGATGTGCAGGTCGTCCGATCCCTTCTCGAAGTGCACGGCGTGACCGTGCACGAGGGCGACGAAGAGGGCTCGCTCGTCTTCGACCCGAGCGGAGCCGTGTCGGCGCACTTCGAGGAGATCGACGCGCACGCCGGCGCTTCGCGCATCCCGATCCTGTTCTGCGGGCCCCTGCTGCACCTGCTCGGCGAGGCGCTCATCCCCGACCTCGGTGGCTGCCGCATCGGCGACCGGCCGATCAACTTCCATATGGACGCGCTGCGCGCCTTCGGCGCGGTCGTCGAGAAGACGCACGAGGGTATCCGCATCACGGCTCCGAACGGCTTGACCGGCGCGAAGATCGAACTGCCCTACCCGAGCGTGGGCGCCACCGAACAGGTGCTGCTCACCGCCGTGAAGGCGAGCGGCGTCACGGAACTGCGCGGCGCCGCGATCGAGCCGGAGATCATGGATCTGATCGCGGTGCTGCAGAAGATGGGCGCGATCATCTCGTACGAGCCGAACCGGGTGATCCTCATCGAGGGTGTCGACCGCCTGCGCGGCTATGATCACCGCTGCATCTTCGACCGCAACGAGGCCGCCTCCTGGGCGTGCGCGGCCCTCGCGACGGACGGCGACATCTTCGTCGGCGGGGCCAAGCAGCAGGAGATGCTCACTTTCCTCAACGTCTACCGCAAGGCGGGCGGAGAGTTCGACATCCACGAGGACGGCATCCGCTTCCGGCGCGGCGGACCGCTCAAGCCCGTGGTCGTCGAGACCGATGTGCACCCCGGCTTCATGACCGACTGGCAGCAGCCGCTCATCGTGGCGCTCACCCAGGCCGAGGGCCGCTCGATCGTCCACGAGACCGTCTACGAGAACAGGCTCGGGTTCACCGAGGCGCTCGTGCAGATGGGAGCTGACATCGTCGTGCATCCCGAGGGCATCGACAGCCCCGACCGCCGGGTCCCGCGCCGCGCACTCGAGCAGGCCGCCGTGATCAACGGACCGACTCCGCTGCACGGTGCGGACGTCGTCGTGCCCGACCTGCGCGGAGGCTACAGCTACCTCATCGCGGCACTGGCGGCCGAGGGGGAGTCGGTGGTGCGCAATGTCGGGATCATCCGCCGCGGCTACGAGAAGCTCTTCACGAAGCTCGACGCCCTCGGCGCAGACTTCGATGTCATCGGATAGTCCGCGCGTGGCACCCTCCTCGCCCCGACTGCCCGAGTCCGGGCACTTCAGGAACCCCGAGAAGTCCCGCCCCAGTGTCTTCTGGCCGCTGGCGGCGATCGTCATCCCGCTCACCGGCTTCTTCGCGAAGATCGAGATCATCGACGGTCACAAGCTCCCCCGCGAGGGCGCGTTCATCCTCGCGCCGAGCCACTCGACCGAGTTCGACCCGCTGATCGTCGCGGTCGCGGTCTGGCGCATGGGCAGGGCGCCGCGCTTCATGGCCAAGGCGAGCCTGTTCAAGGTGCCCGTGCTCGGCTGGGTCCTGCGGGCCGCAGGAATGGTGCCGGTGGCGCGCTCGTCGGCGTCCGCCACGCGGCAGACGGTCGAAGACTCCAAGGCCCTCGTCGAGCACGGTCGCGGCGTCATCGTGTACCCCGAGGGCACCCTCACGCGCGACCCCGACCTTTGGCCGATGCGCGGGCTGTCCGGCGCGGTCCGGCTCGCGCTGGCGGACGGCATCCCCCTCATCCCGATGGCGCACTGGGGCGGACAGAAGATCATGCCCCGCTACGGAAAGCTCAGCTTCTGGCCGCTGCGCCGGCCCGTGAAGGTCATCGTCGGCGACCCCATCGACCTCTCTGAGTTCGAAGGGGTGACCGCCCGGACCGCGGCCCTGGCCGCCGCCACCGACCGGCTGATGAACGCGATCGCTCAGCTGCTGGCGCAGCTGCGCGGCGAACCGGCTCCCGAGAAGCGGTGGAATCCCGCCGCGCATGGGCAAAGTGAGACAGGTCGTCTTGAACCGTAGGCAGGATCCCGGACTGCCGCGCGTGGCCGTCATCGGCGCGGGCAGCTGGGGCACGACGTTCGGCAAGGTGCTCGCCGACGGCGGCGCGCATGTGACGATGTGGGCACGACGCCCCGAGCTGGCAGGCGAGATCAACGAGGCCAAGCGCAACAGCGAGTATCTGCCGGGCATCAACCTTCCGCGCGAGATGTACGCGACCCACCACCTGTCCGAGGCCCTCGAGGGCGCCGAACAGGTGTTCCTGTCGATCCCCAGCCAGGCGGCGCGCCAGAACCTCAAGGGCATGCGTTCGCTGGTCTCGAGCACGGACGCGCCGATCGTCTCGCTCATGAAGGGCGTCGAGCGGCGCACCGGGCTGCGGATGAGTCAGGTGATCGAGCAGGAGCTGCACTGCGATCCGTCCCGCATCGCCGTCGCGTCCGGCCCCAACCTGGCCCTCGAGATCGCGCGGGAGCAGCCGACCGCCGCGGTGATCGCCTCGGTGAGTCAGGACACGGCCGACGCGGTCGCCCGGCGCGCGCGCAATCGCTACTTCCGCACCTTCGTGAACACCGACGTGATCGGAACGGAGTTCGGCGGCGTGCTGAAGAACCTCATCGCCGTCGCGATCGGCATCGTCGACGGCGTCGGCTACGGGGAGAACACGAAGGCGTCGATCATCACGCGCGGTCTGGTCGAGATGACCGACTTCGCCGTCGCCCAGGGCGCGCATCCTGCGACGCTGCAGGGCCTGGCCGGCCTCGGCGACCTGATTGCGACCTGCCAGTCGCCGCTCAGCCGCAACAACACGGCCGGCAGGCTGCTCGGCCAGGGCTACAGCTTCCAGGATGTCGTGAAGCAGATGAACCAGACCGCCGAAGGACTGGCGTCGGTGGCGCCGGTGCTGCAGCTGGCCCGCGAGGCCGGCATCCTGATGCCGATCGTCGAGCAGGTCAAGATGGTGCTGGATGGGACGATGGACCCGCGTGAGATCGCACCACACCTCACCACGGACGACGATGAGCCCCAGGGCGAGAGGACGCTGAATGGACAAGCCGGCGGTGGTGGTGCTCTTTGGAGGTCGCTCCAGCGAACACTCGATCAGTTCCGCAACGGCGGGCGGCGTCCTTCGCGCGATCAGTCGTGACAGCTACCGGGTGATCCCGATCGGGATCACCCGCGACGGCGTGTTCGTGCTCGAAGACGACGATCCCGACAAGTTCGCGCTCGACGCCCACAGGCTGCCCGAGGTCGCCGACAACGGCACCCGCATCCTGTGGCCCGAGGGCGGCGGCGATCGTGCGTTGCGCGTACGTCGTGCAGACGGTTCGATCTCAGACCTCGGCGCGGTCGATGTCGTCCTGCCGATACTGCACGGCGTGCACGGCGAGGACGGCACGGTGCAGGGCTTCCTGGACACGCTCGAGATCCCGTATGCGGGCGGCGGGGTTCTCGATTCCGCGCTGTGCATGGACAAGCACTTCATGAAGATCGTCTTGCAGTCGGCCGGCATCCCCGTCTCGCCGTGGGTCACTGTCACGCGATCGGGCTGGGCGCGGGACCCCGAAAGCGTGCGGACGGATGCCGCCGCCCTCGGGCTGCCGATGTTCGTCAAGCCCGCGCGGGCCGGGTCGAGCGTGGGCGTTTCGAAAGTCGCCGAGCTCGGTGATCTTGATTCGGCGCTGGAAATCGCGTTCGCCGAAGATGAGAAGGTGCTGATCGAGGAGGCGATCGTCGGTCGCGAGATCGAGGTCGCGATCCTCGAGGGCCGCGGGGGAGCAGGTTCGCGTGCCTCGCTGCCCGGTGAGATCGTGCTGACCACGCGCGAGTTCTACGACTTCGAGGGCAAATACCTCGGCGGCGGCGGTGCGGACGTGGTGTGCCCGGCCGATCTGACCGAGGCCGAGATCGCCCGAGTCCAGGAGCTCGGCATCCGCTCGTTCGACGCGGTCGACGGCCGTGGACTTGCCCGCGTGGACTTCTTCCTCGCAGCGGACACGCTCTACGTCAACGAGCTCAACACGATGCCCGGCTTCACGCCGATCTCGATGTTCCCGAAGTGCTGGATCGCGTCCGGCATGACCTATGCCGAGCTGATCTCCGAGCTGATCGAGACCGCCATGGAGCGTGCGGCGAACT
>NZ_WOYP01000084.1:51095-152787 GCF_011620715.1 Microbacterium sp.
TATGCCGAGCTGATCTCCGAGCTGATCGAGACCGCCATGGAGCGTGCGGCGAACTAGCCACCGCGTTCGCAACTTACCTCAAAATCGGTATGCGCGATGCGGAAGGTTAGGGGGAATGCCTCGGTTGTCGTTACTGTCCACCGACGAAAGGCACCTGTTATGGCAACACTCATCACCGCGGCGTCCGGCCACCTGGGCCGACTTGCGATCGACGCCCTCCTGGCCCGCGGCACCGACCCCGCGGACATCGTGGCGACCGCGCGCGACGTGTCAAAGATCGCCGACCTCGCCGGACGAGGCATCCGGGTCGCCCCGCTCGACTACGCACGCCCCGAGACCATCGCACCGGCATTGCACGACGTGGAGTCCGTGCTGTTGATCTCCGCCTCCGCCGGCGACCGCATCACCCTTCATCGCGACACCGTGAACGCCATCGCCGAGGTCGGCGTTGAAAAGCTCGTCTACACCAGCGCACCTCGCGCCACCACCAGCACGCTGCTGCTCGCCCCCGACCACAAGGCCACTGAGGAGGCGATCGCCGCCTCCGGGCTCCCCGCAGTGATCCTGCGCAACAACTGGTACACGGAGAACTACGCCCTCGACCTCGCGCGCGCCGCCGAAACCGGAGTCCTGGTGGCCTCGGTCGGCGCGGGGCACGTCGCCAGCGCCAGCCGCGCCGACTTCGCCGAGGCCGCCGCCGCCGTGCTTCGGGAGGACGGGCATCTTGGCGCGATCTACGAGCTCGCCGGAGACGTGTCCTGGGACTACCACGACCTCGCCGCTGCCATGGCCGACGTCGTCGGACGGGAGGTCGTCTATCAGTCGCTCACCGAGGCCGAGCACCGTGCTGCGCTCGAGGCGGCTGGGCTCGACGCCCACACGATCGCGTTCATCACGTCGATCGACAGCGGCATCCGCGACGGAATGCTCGGCGAGACCGACGGCACCCTCTCCCGCCTCATCGGACGCCCCACCACCCCGCTCGTGGAGGGGCTCCGCGGCGTCTTCCAGGGCTGAGCCGGCGAGCCCGTTCCACGTTGACTCGGCACTGCCGCCGACACGATCATCGGAGCGGGCCGGTGACTTCTCCGACGGCGAACGACCGGCGCAGGACTCTAGCCGGACTCTGTGCAGACCTGGCCGTTCTGGGGCAGCACGCTCACGACCTGCGACAGCGTCTCGAGCACTTGCGCGCTCGAGACGACGTCGTTGTCGAGGTACACCTCCACCGCGGGGGTGCGGTCGAACGTGGTCACGCGATATCGCGGGGCATCCGATTCGTCGATCACCCAGTCCACGCCGTTGACACTGTGGCAGGGGAGCGTCGTGGGTCCGAGTTCGGGCACGCCGCACGTGATGATGACGGATGCCGGATCGCCCCACGCGCCGGTCGCCTGCGCGTCGGTCCAGCGCCGAGGCTGCCCGTCGACCGTGTCGGGCAGTCGCACGGTGACATCGGCGCACGCGGGCGCGTTCGCATTCTCGGCCGGCTGCAGCGACACGGTCGAGGTGCAGCCGGCCAGCAGCGCGCCGACCAGCAGAATCGTCGCCGCGACGGGGAGGGCGTCGGTTCGGCGGGGCACCCCTCCAGGCTACCCGCGCCGCAGGGCACCGATACCGTTGAGGAGTGAGCATCCCCGACGAAGACCCGACCCTGGGAGAGCTGTCGGAGGGCGAGATTCTGCGGCGGCTCCTCGTTCGGCTCGGTCCCTCGCTGGCTCTGGTCGGCCCGGGCGACGATGCGGCGGTGCTCGCCGCGCCCGACGGGCGCGTCGTCGCGACGACCGACACGCTGGTGCATGGCCCGGACTTCCGCCTCGCTTGGTCGAGCGGGTACGACCTGGGGTGGAAGGCGGCCGCGGTCAACCTTGCCGACATCGCCGCGATGGGGGCGCGCCCGACCGCGCTGCTGGTCGCGCTGGCCGTGCCGAACAGCACCCGGATGTCGTTCGTCGAACACCTCGCAGAAGGTCTGCGTGCGGCGTGCGACGCACTTGCCCCCGGCTGTGCGGTCGAAGGTGGGGATCTCACCGTCTCCGACACGCTCACGATCGCCGTCACCGCACTGGGTTCGCTCGACGGCCGTGCCCCGGTGCTGCGCGGCGGGGCCCGCAGCGGCGATGTCGTGGCCGTGGCCGGACCGCTCGGCCGCGCCGGTCGAGGTCTCGCAATCCTGTTCGGGCGATTCGGGGGTTCCGCAGGTGCGCCTGCCGCTGTCGACCTCGAGGCGCTGACCCCCGAAGAGTCGGCTGCGCTGACGGCGCAGCTGCGCCCTGACCCTCCGATCCGGCTGGGTCCTGTCGCGGCCGACGCGGGCGCGACGGCGATGATGGACGTGTCGGACGGGCTCGTGCTCGACGCTTCGCGTTTGGCCGCGGCATCCGGCGTCACCGTCGAGATCGACTCGTCGACGCTCGGCGCTGATGCCGTCGTCGCGCTGACCGGCGGCGAGGACCACGCGCTCCTGGCGACGTTCCCGATGTCTCTGGCATTGCCGGATGGATTCCGCCCGATCGGACGGGTCGTGCCGCAGGCGGCGTATCCGGTGCTGGTCGACGGTCGTCCCCACGACGGCCGCGGGGGCTGGGACCCCTATCGCGATTGGGATGCCCACGGCGGCTGAGAGGCTGGACTATCGCGAGAGCCGCACCCACCACAGCATGGTGTCACCGTACTTCCGGTCGCGAGAATGCGCGAGGGCGTCGGGCAGCACCGGCTTCGGCGATCGCGCCGCCCGCTCGACGAGGACCGTCGCACCGGGTGCGAGGGAAGGCGCGAGCAGGGCGAGCGCATGCGTGAGCTCGTGCTCGTCGAGGTCGTATGGGGGGTCGAGGAACACGAGGTCATACGGTCCTCGGGGTCCGCCCAGGAACACCGACACCGGCGTGCGGTGGACGCGGATCTCGGCATCCGATCCGACGGATCTCGTGACCTTTGCGGCGTTGCGCTGCACGATCGCGGCGGCGCGCGGAGACTTCTCCACCAGATCTGCCGATGTCGCCCCGCGGCTGACCGCCTCGAGGCCGAGCGCCCCTGAGCCGGCGTAGAGATCGAGCACCGCGGCACCTCGCAGGGCGTCTGCCGATTCCAGGGCACCGAACAGCGACTCGCGGACGCGATCGCTTGTGGGACGCGTCCCCGCGTCGGGAACGTCGAGTGTGATGGATCCGGCGCGTCCTGAGATGATCCGAGTCACACGATCACCCTATGCTCAGGGCAGGGACCTTCGAGAGAATCGGAATCGGAATGATCCGCACGCGGACGCGCACTGTGACCACGATCGTCTTCGCCGCAGTTCTGGCCGCCGCGCTGGCCGGCTGCGGAGGATCTGGTACTGCGACGCCATCGCCGTCGACGCCGTCTCCGACGAAGAGCGCGACGCCGACTCCCACCCCGACCCCCGCGCTGGTCCCGACCGACACGGCAGCCCCGGCGAACCTGCCCACCGACTGCAACACGCTCGCGACTCCCGAGGTTCGGCAGGCGGCCATCGGCGACCTGACACTGCAGAGCGACGGTGTCGGCTTCATCCGCCCGGTGCCGGCGAACGCGACGCTCGTGCTCGGCTGCGACTGGATCGTCGGTGATTCCACCGGCATGCTGCTGCTGATCAGCACCGCTGCGCCCGCGGACGTCGCCGCCGCCGTGACGACGCTTCCCGGCCTCGGCTACGAGTGCGGGGTGTCGGACGATTTCGGCGCGGACTTCTGCCAGCTGGCGGGCGGCGGGCCCGACACCGAGGAGATGATCGTGGCGCGCGACGGCGTGTGGATCTACCTGTCGACCTCGAACCGCAACGGTCGCGCGTTCCTCTCCGACATCGCCAGCGGGATCTGGGGGTAGCCACGGCCGGCGCGCTCGCGTCCGCCCTCCTGCCTAAAATCGGAGCATGCCTGCCTTCGCCCTCGAGTCGCGCCTCGACGGCGCCGTGGGAGGCAAGACCGCTACCGCGCTCGAGCGGGCCTTCGGGATGCGCACCGTCGGCGACCTGCTCGCCCACTACCCGCGCCGGTACGCCAAGCGCGGCGAGCTGACCCCGATCTCGTCACTGCCGCTCGGCGAGCCCGTCACGATCGTGGCCGAGGTGCGCTGGGCACGCGAACGGCGGATGCAGAACCGCAAGGGCTCGCTGCTCGAGGTCGTCATCAGCGACGGCGAGGGCGAGCTGTCGCTCACGTTCTTCAATCAGTCGTGGCGACTGAAGGACCTGCAGCCCGGTCGCCGCGGGGTCTTCGCGGGCAAAGTGGGCGAATACCGCGGGGCGAAGCAGCTGGCCCACCCCGATTACGAGCTGTTCGACGACGAAGAGACCGCGCGGCTGACCGCCGAGGCGAACGCCAACCTGCCGATCCCGATCTACCCGGCCACGAGCACGATCGCCAGCTGGAAGATGCGCAAGATCATCGACCTGGTGCTCGATGGTCTCGGGCCGGTCGCCGACCCGTTGCCCGACGAACTTCGTCGCGCGGACGGTCTGCTCGATGCCCGCACCGCGATCGAGCGCATTCACCGTCCCGATTTCGAAGGCCAGATCGACAGGGCGCGCGCCACGCTGCGCATGCACGAGGCTTTCGTGCTCCAGGTCGCACTCCTGCAGCAGCGTCAGTTCGTCCGGGCGCTGTCGGCGACGCGTCGCGAGCCCGGCGCGCTGCTCGCGGTCTTCGACGACACGCTGCCTTTCCCGCGCACGCCGGACCAGATCTCTGTGGGTGACCAGATCGCCCGCGATCTGCAGGGCGAGTGGCCGATGAACCGGCTCGTGCAGGGCGAGGTCGGCTCGGGCAAGACTCTCGTGGCGCTGCGCGCGATGCTGCAGGTGGCCGAAAGCGGCGGTCAGTCGGCGCTCATCGCGCCGACCGAGGTTCTCGCCGGTCAGCACCTGCGCTCGATCGCGCGGATGCTGGGGCCGCGGCTCGCCCCGGAGCTCATGCCGACTCTCCTGACCGGTCAGATGCCCGCCGCCGAGCGACGCAAGGCGGCTCTGCGGACCGCATCGGGGCAGGCGCGGATCGTGATCGGAACGCATGCGCTGCTGAGCGACACGACGACGTTCGCCGACCTCGGGCTGGTCGTGGTGGACGAGCAGCACCGGTTCGGCGTCGAGCAGCGCGAGTCGCTGCGCGCGAAGGGCGCCGCCCCGCACGCCCTCGTCCTGACCGCCACCCCCATTCCCCGGACAGTCGCGATGACCGTGTTCGGCGACCTCGACGTCTCGACCATCCGCACGATGCCCGAGGGCCGCGCGGGGATCCAGACCTTCGTGGCGCCGCTCGCCGAGAAGCCGGCGTGGTTCTCGCGCGTCTGGGACCGCGTCGCCGAGGAGGTCGGCAAGGGCCACCAGGCGTTCGTGGTGTGCGCAGCAATCGATGCCGAGGCTTCGGTCAAGGACGACGCCGCCGACGAGCCCGTCGCCCTCGTCGAGGGCGAGGCGCCCCGAACCCGCTGGGGCGTGGCGCAGGTTCTGGACGTGCTGTCGCGGCATCCCGCGTTCGCCGACCTGCGCATCTCGCCGCTGCACGGCAAGATGCCTTCGGATCAGAAGGACACGATCATGCAGTCCTTCGCACGCGGCGACATCGATGTGCTGATCGCCACAACGGTCGTCGAGGTCGGGGTCGACGTGCCGAACGCCTCGACGATGGTGATCCTCGAAGCCGACCGCTTCGGAGTGTCGCAGCTGCACCAGCTGCGCGGCCGCGTCGGCCGCGGCAGCGTGCCTGGTCTGTGCCTGCTCGTCACCGAGGCCAACCGGGGCACCCCCGCGCGCGAGCGGGTGGATGCGGTCGCCGGCACGCTCGACGGATTCGTCCTTGCCGAGATCGACCTCGAGCTGCGCGGGGAGGGCGACGTTCTGGGCGATGTCCAGTCCGGCGCGCGCTCGTCGCTGCGACTGCTGCGGGTGGCGGCGGATGCCGATCTCATCGCCCAGGCACGTATCGCGGCCGAGCAGGTGCTCGAGGTCGACCCCGCGCTGGAGCGCCACCCCGGGTTGGCCGCCGCGCTGGAGCGGCGCCTCGGCATGGAGGAGCGCGCGGCGCTGGCCAAGAACTAGCATCGGTAGGCTTCAGTCATGAGCAGCCGGATCGCAGTCGTTCCTGGATCATTCGACCCGCCGACCCTGGGTCATCTTGATGTCATCCGACGGGCGGCTGCCCTGTACGACGAACTCCACGTGCTCGTGGTGCACAACCCCGGCAAAGAGGCGATGCTCCCGATCGCGCAGCGGCTCACGCTCCTGGAGCAGTCGATCGATGAGGGCGACGTCGAGGGCAACGTCATCGTGGCCTCGTGGAGCATGGGGCTGCTCGTGGACTATGCGACCGACGTCGGGGCCGGGGTGCTCGTCAAGGGCATCCGCTCGCAGATCGATGTGGCGTACGAGTCGCCGATGGCGCTCGTGAACCGCCACCTCGCGCATGTCGAAACGCTCTTCGTGCTGCCCGATCCGGCGCACGCGCTCGTCTCGAGTTCCCTGGTGCGCCAGGTCTCGGCGCTGGGCGGAGATGTGTCGCCGTTCGTGCCGCCCGCGGTGGCACGGTACCTCGACACCGGTGCCCGCGGCGTCTGACCGCCCGCGGCGCACAGCCGTCGCTCATCAGCGTCCGGGTAGCATTGACGACCGTGAGAAAGCATCCTCCCGGCCCTTTCGCGCTTCACGTGCGCGACATCATCCACCACCCCGGCGAAATGCGCGAATTCACGATCGACGTGCCCGCCCCGCAGAAGTGGGGCGAGGGTCTGGTCAGCGTCGCCGAAGGCGACTCGGTGCTGGTCGAGGTGCGTCTCGAGTCGGTCCACGAGGGTATTCTGGCGACCGGCCGCATCGAGACCGAGTACGTCGGGGTCTGCGGTCGCTGCCTGATCGACATCGCCGAGCCTGTCGAAGTCGAGTTTCAAGAGCTTTTCGCGTATTCTGAAGAAGAAGCATCTGACTTCGAGGTTCAAGACGACCACGTGGATCTTGAAACTCTGGTCAGGGACGCGACCGTATTGGCGCTTCCGTTTCAGCCGGTGTGTCAGCCGGATTGCCCCGGCCTCGATCCGGCCACGGGCGAGCGGTTGGCCGTCAGCACCGGATCAGAGCAGCCCATGCCCCTTGATTCACGCTGGGCCGCGCTCCAGCACTACACACCAGACCACGACGACGAAGGTCCGCGCGCAGCGCGAGTCTGATCGTCGAGAACACAGAAGAGAGCAAGCCATGGCAGGTAACCCGCCGAAGCGGAAGGTCTCCCGCTCGAACACGCGTTCGCGTCGTGCCCAGTGGAAGGCGGCGCCCATCACGCTGACCAGCACGGTCGAGAACGGCAAGGTCGTCTACAGCCGTCCGCACCAGGCGAAGGTCGTCACCGACTCGCAGGGCACGGAACTGTTCCTCGAATACAAGGGCCGCAAGGTCGCAGACGTCTGATCCCGCTTCCCGCGGATCGTGGCTGAAGTCGCACCGGAGCGTGCTGCGCTCACCGACAAGCTCGGAGTCGTCATAGACCCCGAGCTTTTGTCGCTTGCACTGACCCATCGGTCGTGGGCGTACGAGCACGGTCAGGGGCCGCACAACGAGCGCCTCGAATTCCTCGGTGACTCCGTGCTCGGGCAGGCGGTCACCGTGCGCCTTTTCACAGCGAACCCGACACTGGACGAGGGAGCGCTGGCCAAGCGCCGCGCGAGCGTCGTGTCGACGGTCGCGCTGGCGCAGGTGGCACGTGGCATCGGCCTGGGCGAGCACGTCATGCTCGGCCGTGGCGAGGAGCAGACCGGCGGCCGCGACAAGGATTCGATCCTCGCCGACACCATGGAAGCGGTCATCGGGGCGACGTACCTCTCGGTCGGACCGGACGCGGCCACGGGGCTCGTCCTGCGGCTGATCGACCCGCTCCTGGACGACCCCGACCGCTACGACGCCGCGATCGACCCGAAGACGACGCTGCAGGAGCTCGCCTCGCGCACCGGTGCGACACCGCCTGTCTACGCTGTGACCTCCACCGGACCCGACCACAGTCGCGCCTTCACCGCGACGGTGACCGTGGCGGATTTCTCGGCCGAAGGCACCGGGTCGAGCAAGAAGCAGGCGGAGATGGCCGCGGCCCTGCTCGCCTGGCGCGAACTCAGCGGCCGTGCCTGAGATCTTCCGTGCCCGAGCTTCCTGAAGTCGAGGTCGTCCGCGCGGGACTCGACCCCGCGGTCACGGGCGCAACCGTTCTCGGTGTGACAGTCCTCGACGAGCGTGCGCTGACGCGGTACGCCGGGTCGGGGTCACAGTTCGAGGCGGCCTTGACCGGGCGCGTCCTCGTCGGCGCGGCTCGTCGCGGCAAGTTCCTGTGGATCCCGCTTCAGCCGGTGGACCCGCAGGAGGCCGGCGCCGGCGAAGCGCTCGTCGCGCATCTGGGCATGAGTGGCCAGCTGCTGCTCCGATCGCCGGGTGCGGGGACGGAACGCCATGAGCGCATCCGGTTCGAGATCCAGCATCCTGGGCACGGCGACCTCGCGATCGTGTTCGCCGACCAGCGAACCTTCGGCTCGCTCACACTGGACCCTCTCGTGCCGACGCCGGATGCCGCTCCCGGCGGCTGCGGGACGCGGGATGCGTCCGTGCCCGGTCAGGTCGCCCACATCGCACGCGATCCGCTGGATCCCGCATTCAGCGACCGTCGTTTTCGAGACGCGGTCGGCCGCAAGGGCTCCGCCATCAAACGCGTGCTGCTCGACCAGACCACGATCAGCGGCGTCGGCAACATCTACGCCGACGAGGCCCTCTGGCGCGCCCGCATCCATCCCGAGATTCCCTCCCGCACCCTGTCGACTCGTGCGGTGAACCGTCTGCTCGCCGATGTGCGCGGTGTTCTCGATCAGGCCCTGGCCGAAGGCGGCACGAGCTTCGACGCGCAATACGTGAACGTGAACGGTCAGGCGGGCTACTTCGCGCACTCGCTGAACGCCTACGGTCGCACCGGCGAGCCGTGCCCTCGGTGCGCGCGCCCGATCGTGCGAGTATCGTTCATGAACCGGTCGAGCCACTATTGCCCGCACTGTCAGGCGCCGCGTTGAGTCGGCAGGACCGGCGGTCTGCCGGTCGATGTCAGTCATCGAGCACCTTCTTCCACGCGCCCTCGTAAGCGATCGGGACGAAGCCGATCGCCTCGTTGATGTCGAGCATGGGGCGATTCTCCTCGGCGTTGTAGGTGATCACGCGCGGCGACTCCGGCGCGAAGTCCCGCCACGTCAGCAGGCCGGCGCACTTCACCAGCGTCCCGAGCTTGTGGCCGCGGTGATCCTTGAGTACGAGCGTGTCCTCCTGGTGGGTCGCCTCGGTGCGGTCCTTGCCGATCACGAGCTCGTTGAAGGCGCAGAGCTCTCCGGTGGCGATGTGCTGCGCCGCCGTCACCAGCAGCGGCCGTCCCGCGTCGGTGTACATCGCGTCGTGCCGGGCGACGCGCGCGGCATCCCAGGTCTCTTCGTCGAACTCGAGACTTGCGGCCGGCGCATCCGTCACCATGCGGGACTTCATCCACGCGTAGCCGGCGACGAACTCGGCCGGCGTCGGCGCGAACCACTGCACCACCCGGTAGCCCTCAGATGCTGCGGTCGCTCCGCTCAGAAGCCGCTTCACCTCTTCGAACGGGCCGCGCAGGTCGAACGCGCTGTTGCGCTCGATCTGCTCAAGCGTGTATCCGTGCCGCACATAGAACCGTGCGGCGTGGTCATCGGGAATCGTGCCGAAGCCGGTCGGCGCGGCCAGGCGCGGCCCCGGAGCATCGGGGTGCTCGGCCCACGACTGCAGCACGGTGCGACCGTTCTCGCGGGCGGTCCGCTCGACGAGCTCGTACGCGGTCGAACCGACCCCGCGACCCCAGACGTCGCGCACGAGTTCGATGAGCCAGAACGCGACCTTCGAGTCGCCCTCCAGCGGAAGGTCCACCCCCACGCGGCCGACCATCTCGCCGTCGACGCTGACGGTCCACACGAGCCGACGCTCGAGCTCGTCCGGCTGGTAGATCGGCAGCAGCTCGTCCGCGGCGATCCGATGGTCGTCGTGGCCCGAGATCTCGGCGTAGATGCGGTTTCGCACCCGCACCATCTCGATGAAGTCGGCGGCATCCGGGGAATCGATGGATGCCGGAATGGCCAGAGGTCGCAGCTCGATGCGGACAGGGGCGGTGATCATGAGAAGACCCGTTCAGGTGAAGGTGGTGCGGACGCGCGACGCGGGGTGCTCGACGGAGGCGGCGCAGGGACCACGAAGACGCGGTCTGCCGGTGCTTGCCCGTGCATGTGCGGACGAGATCGTCCGCCGGGCAGAGTCCGCCCGGGCGGCGGTCAGCCGGCGGTGGGAGCAGGGGCGCCGAACGACGAGGTCACCGGAGCGATTCCGCAGAACCGAGAACAGAGAACGTTCTCAAAGCCTGGGTTTGTCATGTGCATCATCGGTGACCTCCTTTCGTGGGTATGGACGCGAAGAGAGACACTAGCGCGCCACGGATACGCGCGTCAAGCGAATTCGCAGATTCGATGTACGACGGGCGTGTCGCGGCCTCGGACCGCCCGACGTTCTCCTGCACCGTGCTCCGGCTCGCCTGCGCGGCGCGCGCCGAGTCCTCGGGTAGCGTGAGTCGGTGAATCGACCGGGGTGGAAGGCGACTGCATGCACCTGAAGAGCGTCACGCTCAAAGGGTTCAAGTCGTTCGCGCAGCCGACGACTTTCGCTTTCGAAACCGGCGTGACGTGCATCGTCGGTCCGAACGGCTCGGGCAAGTCGAACGTCGTGGACGCCCTGGCCTGGGTGATGGGCGAACAGGGCGCCAAGACGCTGCGCGGCGGCAAGATGGACGACGTCATCTTCGCCGGCACCGCGACGCGCGGACCGCTGGGCCGCGCGGAGGTGCAGCTCACGATCGACAACGCCGACGGATCACTGCCGATCGAGTACTCCGAGGTGACGATCAGCCGCACACTTTTCCGCAACGGCGCGAGCGAGTACGCGATCAACGGCGAGGTGTGCCGCCTGCTCGACGTCCAGGAGCTGCTGAGCGACTCGGGTCTCGGCCGGGAGATGCACGTGATCGTCGGCCAGGGCCGACTGGACAGCGTTCTGCAGGCGTCCCCCGAAGAGCGCCGCGGTTTCATCGAGGAAGCGGCCGGCATCCTCAAGCACCGTCGCCGCAAGGAGAAGACCCTGCGCAAACTCGAGGCGATGGAGGCGAACCTGACGCGGCTCAGCGACCTCGCGGGGGAGCTGCGACGACAGCTCAAGCCGCTGGGGCGCCAGGCCGAGATCGCGCGAGAGGCGGCGACGATCGCCGCCGTGGTGCGCGATGCGAAGGCTCGACTGCTCGCCGACGAACTGGCCGGGCTCCGCGCCGATATCGCCGGACACGCCCGCAGCGAGCAGGAGCGCCACACCGAGAGACTCGTGCTGCAGGATCAGGCTGAGAACCTCCGGACCCGCATCGCGGCGCTCGAAGAGCAGCAGCGTTCCGAAGGCGTCGACCAGGCGCGAGGCGTGCTGTTCGGTCTCGAGCGGGTGCAGGAGCGTCTCCGCAGCCTGTTCACCCTCACCGGCCAGCGGCTCGCGCTCCTCGGCGAGAACGCCGCCGACGTCGGAATCGAGCCCGCCACCGTCTCGCAGGGCATGATCGACGACGTTCGCCGGGAGATCGACGAGATCGCCGCCGGGCTCGGCGATGCGCAAAATGCTGCCGCCGAAGCGTCACGGGACGTGATCCGCGCCCGGGCCGAACTCGACGCGCTTGATGTCGACATCGCCGCGCAGAGCGCCCTCGTCTCGGAGCATGACATGCGGATCACTGCGCTGCGCGGATCGGCCGAGGCGGCGGGATCCGCCCTCACGGCGGTGCGTGCCGGGGTCGAACGGCAGCGGCTGGCGCTGGAGGCGGCCCTGACCCGTCGCGCCGAAGCGGAAGCGGAGCTCGCGGGCGTCGGTCCGGAACTCGTTCCCGAGGGGTCGGCCGCGCAATACGCCGCCGCGTACGACCGTGCCCAGAGTGAGGCCATGGCGGCTGAAGCCGCGGTGGGCCGCGAGCGCGAACGGCTGCATGCGGCCGAACGGGAGCGCGAATCGCTCACCGCCCAGACCGTGGCTCTGGGCCGCGCCCTGGACGTGCGCAACGCCGCCGCAGAACTCGTCGCGCGTGGCGGCGCCGGCATCCGCGGACTCCTCAGCGACGCGGTGAAGGTCACTCCGGGCTACGAGGCGGCGATCGCGGCGGCGCTCGGCCCGCTCGCCGAAGGCGTGCTCGTCGAGACCCGCGATGACGCGTTCACCGTCGCGCGCGCCGTTCGAGAAGGAGATCTCGGTGTCGTCGACATCGCGATCGCCGCGTCGAGTGCCCTGACGCCGGTCCTGCCCGAGCTGACGGATATCACGCCTGCCCGCGATGTCGTGACCGCCCCGGCAGGTGTGCTCGGAATCCTGTCTCACGTCGTCGTCGCGGACGATCTCAAGGCGGCCGAGGCGGCCGGCGCGGTGTTGGCCGATGCCGGCCTGGATGCACCGGTGATGATCGTCACACGCGCGGGAGAGGTCTACACCGCGCACACGCTGCGGTCGGGTTCGGGCCAGGGGCAATCACGTCTGGAGCTCGCGGCAGAACGGGATGCCGCTGCGCAACGGCGCGACGAGCTCGTGGACGCCGCCGACTCGCTGCGCGAGGCCCTCACCGAGGCGACGCAGTCGCTGGAGTCGTCGCGTCAGCGCACGAAGGCCGCACTCGCGACTCTGCGCGCACACGACGCGGCACTCGCGGCTCACACAGAGAAGGTGAACCGCGCGAGCGTCCGCCACGAGGCGGCCATCGCGGACTGCGACCGTCTCGCGGTGGCACTCTCGCAGGCATCCGCCGCCGTCCAGGAGGCCGAAACCGCCGCTCGCCGCGCGGATGACCGACTGAGGTCGGCGCTCGAGGCGCCGAGGCCGATCCTGGACGCGTCGGCGCGGGAGGGCATGCTCGCCGAGCTCGAGACCGCGCGTGACGGGGAGATGCGTGCCCTTCTCGACGTCGAGACACTCAAGGAGCGCATGCGCGCCACCGAAGCGCGGGTGGTCGAGCTTGAGCGTCAGAGAGAGCGAGAGCGCGTTGCAGCCGCCGAAAGCGCCCGGCGCGCGGTGCTCCGGCGCGCGCAGCATGAGGTCGCCGCGCGGGTCGCCGCTCAGCTGCCGGCCGTGCTCGACTCGGTGGACCGCTCGGTGAGCCAGGCCCGTGTGGAACTTGCCGCGGCGGAAACCGCGCGAACCGCTGTCACCGTCGAGCTGGGTGAGCTCAGGCAACGGGAGGGCGTCCTGCGCGACCGCTTGGCCGGGGTGACCGAGAGCGTGCACGGGCTCGAGCTGCAGATCCACGAGAAGCGTCTGCACGTGTCGAGCACGCTTGAGCGCGTCGCCTCCGAGCTGGGCCTCGATGAAGACATTCTAATTTCAGAATATGGTCCCGACCAGGAGGTTCCGGGCGAAGGGGACGCGCCGTCCGTGCCGTTCGATCGTGCGCAGCAGCGACGCCGTCTGCAGGAGGCGGAGCGCATTCTCGGACAGCTGGGTCGGGTGAATCCGCTCGCGCTCGAGGAGTTCGCCGCGCTGGAGCAGCGTCACAGGTTCCTGGTGGAGCAGCTCGCGGACCTGACGCAGACCCGCAAGGACCTTCTCACGATCATCGAAGAGCTCGACGAGCGGATGCTGACGATCTTCCTCGCCGCGTTCGAGGACACGAAGGCTGCGTTCGGGGAGGTGTTCCCGGTGCTGTTCCCGGGCGGCACCGGCAGCATCTCGCTGACGAATCCAGATGATCCGCTCACGACGGGCATCGAAGTGTCCGTCCGCCCGGCGGGCAAGAAGATCGAGCGACTCTCGCTTCTGTCGGGCGGAGAGCGTTCGCTGGCCGCGGTGGCGCTGCTGGTGGCGATCTTCATGGCCCGCCCGAGCCCGTTCTACATCCTCGACGAGGTCGAAGCGGCCCTCGACGACGCGAACCTCGGTCGGCTGCTCGGTGTCTTCGAGCGACTCCGTGAGAGCAGCCAGCTCATCGTGATCACACACCAGAAGCGCACCATGGAGATCGCCGACGCCCTGTACGGCGTCTCCATGCGACAGGACGGCGTCTCCGCCGTCGTCGGCCAGCGCGTGGGTGAGCGCGCGTCGGTGTGAACGCCGTGCGCTGAGAGGCGCAGCACCTTCGCCCCGTAGGCTGGATGCATGGCTGAGAAGTGGTCCCTGGGTGGCGCCCTGCGCGGTCTGTTCGTGCGCCCGATGATCGATGAGACCACCTGGGACGACCTCGAGACAGCGCTCATCACCGCCGATTTCGGACCCGACATCAGCGAGCGGATCATCGACGAGCTGCACGTGAAGGTCGAGCGCTTCCGCACGACTGATCCTCGGGACCTGCAGCGCATGCTCAAAGAGACGCTCGAGGAGCATTTCGCGAAGTTCGACACCACGCTTCGGCTGACCGAGCGCCCGGCCGTGGTGCTCGTGGTCGGAGTCAACGGCGTCGGCAAGACCACCACGATCGGCAAGTTCGCGAAGTTCCTGCAGCGCTATGGTCGCAGTGTCGTCGTCGGAGCGGCGGACACGTTCCGCGCGGCGGCCGTCGACCAGCTCGCGACCTGGGCCGAGCGCGGGGGAGCGGCGATCGTGCGTCCTCAGCACGAGGGTCAGGATCCGGCATCCGTCGCCTTCCAGACCATCGAATACGCCAAGCGCACCGGCACCGAGATCGTGCTGGTCGACACGGCCGGCCGTTTGCACACCAAGGGTGGACTGATGGATGAGCTCGGCAAGATCCGCCGGGTGATCGAGAAGCAGGCTCCGATCAGCGAGGTGCTGCTCGTGCTCGACGCGACGACCGGCCAGAACGGCGTCCTGCAGGCGCAGGCGTTTCTCGAGCACGCGGGAGTCACCGGACTCGTGCTGACCAAGCTCGACGGTTCTGCGAAGGGCGGATTCGTGCTCGCGGTGCAGGAACGCACCGGCATCCCGGTGAAGCTCCTCGGCCAGGGCGAGGGCATCGGCGACCTCACCGGCTTCACGCCGCACGTGTTCGCGGCATCGCTCGTGGACTGAGCCCGACTTCAACTCTTAACATGGCGGCGCGCCGTCACGGGATAGCGCCGATGCTCCGGTGCTGGTTTCATGGGAATATGGCGATCGAGCACGACTTCTTCGGACTGCTGGAGTCCGGCCCGGACGGGTCGATCTTCTGGTCTGAGAACGTGGACCTCGGCGATCAGACCGTCACCGTCGATCTGACCGCACCGGATCAGGACGACGTGTCGGAGGCGGCCCTGGATGTTGCGGCCAGCCTGATCTCCTCTATCGAATCGATCGACCGCACCGCCCGCAACGCCATGGTTTCCGAACTCGATGACCGCACCAGCGAAGTCATCGAGTACATCCTCCAGCAGCAGGATCACCTCGGCGACGAGCTCGAAGAGATGCTGGTCGACAACTCCGGCGACGTGCAGGTCGACGTCATCCGCTCGCTGCAGCTGATGAGCATGACCATCCTGGCCGACGAGCACGGCGGCGCCGATCCGTTCGCGGTGCTCGAATACGCGCTCGACCCTGACGCGACCGACGACGTCATCCTCGTCAACCTGGACTCTGACGGCGATGTGCTGTCCGTCACCAGCGCGGACTGAGCGGGTCGCGGTTCTTCGCTCAGACAGCCTGAGCGTGTTTCGACACGCGGCCTTCGTCCGCTCATCGACGACCGTGACCGCGCACGCGGTTCACACCGCCTGCGCGAACTCCTTCGCCTCCTGGGCGATTTCCTGCGCGAGGTGCGCAAGGTCGTCGGGGATGTCGCGGCCCTTGGCGATCATCGACTGCGCCCAAAGGCGCCCGGCGCGGTACGACGAGCGCACCAGCGGGCCGGCGAGCACGCCGAGGAACCCGATCCGCTCGGCCTCTTCCTTGAACTCGAGGAACTCCTCGGGCTTGACCCACCTGTCGACCGGAAGGTGCCGGGGCGAGGGACGCAGGTATTGGGTGATCGTGATGATGTCGGTTCCCGCGTCGTGCAGGTCCTGCAGCGCCTGAACCACTTCGGCCGGCTCCTCGCCCATGCCGAGGATCAGATTCGACTTCGTGATGAGGCCGTACTCCCGTGCCTGAGCGATCACATCGAGCGAGCGCTCATACCGGAACGCCGGACGGATGCGCTTGAAGATGCGGGGGACGGTCTCGACGTTGTGCGCGAAGACCTCGGGGCGAGACTCGAACACCTCGCGCAACAGGGTGGGGTTGCCCGAGAAGTCGGTCGCGAGGATCTCGACGCCGGTTCCCGGGTTCTCGGCGTGGATGCGCCGCACCGTCTCGGCGTGCAGCCAGGCGCCCTCGTCGGGCAGGTCGTCGCGAGCGACACCGGTGACCGTCGCGTATCGCAGCCGCATCTTCATGACACTCTCGGCGACACGGCGCGGCTCATCCTGGTCGTAGTCGGCCGGCTTGCCGGTGTCGATCTGGCAGAAGTCGCAGCGCCGCGTGCACTGCGAGCCGCCGATCAGGAACGTCGCCTCGCGATCTTCCCAGCATTCGTAGATGTTGGGGCAGCCGGCCTCCTGGCACACCGTGTGCAGCCCCTCGTCCTTCACGAGCGAGTGGAGGGCGGTGTACTCCGGCCCCATCTTCGCGCGTGTCTTGATCCATTCGGGCTTGCGCTCGATCGGGGTCTGCGCGTTGCGCACCTCGAGGCGGAGGAGCTTGCGCCCGCCCGGGGCGGATGCCGGTGTCGACGCCGCGGCGGAGCCGGTCGCGCAACCGCTCACGTGAGGACTGCCGAGTACTCGGCCTCGAAGGCGGACACGATCGAGTCGACGATGTCGGCCGGTCCCACGTCCCGGCCCACCACCTCGCTGACCGTGGTGACACCGGCATCCGTGATCCCGCACGGGATGATCCCGTTGAAGCCCGCGAGCGTGTTGTCGCAGTTGACTGCGAACCCGTGCATCGTCACGCCCTTCTCGACGCGAACGCCGATCGCGGCGATCTTGTCCTCGGACAGCGGTCTGCGCACCCACACTCCGCTGCGGCCCTCGACGCGGTAGCCGTCGACGCCGTGTTCACCGAGCGCGCCGATCAGCAGCCGTTCCAAGCGGCGCACGTGGGCGACCACGTCGACGGGCTCGGGCAGACGGACGATCGGGTAGCCGACGAGCTGACCGGGGCCGTGCCAGGTGATCTTGCCGCCGCGATCGACGTCGATCACGGGCGTGCCGTCGGCCGGCCGTTCCTGAGGCTCTGTGCGCTTGCCTGCCGTGTACACGGCCTCGTGCTCGAGAAGAATCAGCGTGTCGGGTCGCTGACCCGAAACCACCTCGGCGTGCACGCGCCGCTGCAGCGCCCAGCCGTCGTGATAGGGCACGAAATGCGGTGCGAGTCCGGCGTTCACGATCTCGAGCATCGTCTACCTCCGCTTGTGGCTTGTGAGACTTTCTGGATCGCGTCCAAGATTACCCCCGCGGGGCGTTCCGAGCTTCTTCAACTACGTCGCCTCGAAATCCGACATCCTCCGGCTGGCCCGGACGAGCGGATCGAGGCATTCGAGGAGCATCTCGAGACTCTCGACGGACCGGATGCCGCCGCCGAGGTCCGCGGCGCAACGATCGCCCCCGCCGAGGACTTCGCCCCGGACGACCTGCAGGTGACGCTGTTCCAGGAGCTCGGACCGGTCTGACTGGGGCTGCCACCGCCTCGCGTAAACTTGGGGGACTATGGCAACCTTCGGCACGCTCTCCGATCGTCTCACCGACACCTTCCGCAATCTCCGCACCAAGGGCAAGCTCACGCCCGCGGATGTGGACGGAACCGTCCGCGAGATCCGTCGCGCCCTGCTGGACGCCGATGTCGCCCTGCCCGTCGTCAAGGAGTTCACCGCGAAGGTGCGCGAGCGCGCCCTCGGCGACGAGGTCAACAAGGCGCTCAATCCCGCGCAGCAGGTCGTGCAGATCGTCAACGAGGAGCTCGTGGCGATCCTGGGCGGCCAGCAGCGCCGCCTGCAATTCGCCAAGAACCCGCCGACGATCATCATGCTCGCAGGGCTCCAGGGCTCAGGAAAGACGACATTCGCCGGCAAGCTCGCGAAGCTGCTCGAGAAGGAGGGCCACACTCCGCTGCTGATCGCCGCCGACCTTCAGCGCCCGAACGCCGTCAACCAGCTGCAGGTCGTCGCCGGCCAGGCGGGAGCGGCGATCTACGCCCCGCAGCCGGGCAACGGGGTCGGCGACCCGGTCCGAGTCGCCCGCGACGGTGTCGAGGTCGCGCGCCGCCAGCAGCACGACGTCGTCATCATCGACACCGCCGGACGCCTGGGCGTGGACGCGGAGATGATGAAGCAGGCGGCCGACATCCGCGCGGCGACGGATCCGGACGAGGTCCTGTTCGTCATCGACGCGATGATCGGTCAGGACGCGGTGAACACCGCGAAGGCATTTCAGGAGGGCGTCGACTTCACCGGTGTCGTGCTGTCCAAGCTCGACGGCGACGCCCGCGGCGGCGCTGCGCTCTCGGTCGCCTCCGTCACCGGACGCCCGATCATCTACGCCTCCACGGGTGAGGGACTCGACGACCTCGAGCCGTTCCACCCCGACCGCATGGCGTCGCGCATCCTCGACCTCGGCGACATCCTGACCCTCATCGAGCAGGCCCAGTCGGCGTTCGACGAGGCCGAAGCCGTGAAGATGGCCGAGAAGCTGGCCACCGACTCCTTCACGCTCGAAGACTTCCTCGATCAGATGCAGCAGCTCAAGAAGATGGGCTCGATGAAGAAGATGCTCGGCATGCTGCCGGGGATGGGCCAGATGAAGCAGCAGCTGGAGGACTTCGACGAGAAGGAACTCGACCGCACCGAGGCGATCATCCGTTCGATGACACCGATCGAGCGCCGCAATCCGAAGGTGCTCAACGGCTCGCGGCGACTGCGCATCGCCCGCGGCTCGGGCATGACCGTCACCGATGTGAACGGGCTGGTGAACCGATTCGAGCAGGCCGCCAAGATGATGAAGACCGTCGCCCGCGGCGGGACACCGAACATCCCCGGCATGGGTCCGATCCCGGGCTCACGACCGGGAGCGTCCGCGAAGCGCGGCAAGCAGCAGAAGGTGAAGGGATCGCGCTCGGGCAATCCCGCCAAGCGCGCTGCCGAGAACGCCGGGATCGCAGCATCCACCCCCGCTCCGCCCACCGGTTCGGGCTTCGGCCTCGGCGCCGGTGCGGGAACGTCTGCCGCTAAGGGCGCGCCGAGTGAGGCCGACCTGGCTCAGCTGCAGAAGCTCCTCGGCAAGGGCTGAGCGCTCAGGCGCGGCGGTCGACAGAGGCCGGCCGTAGGAGTTCGGACGAAGGTAGGCGATGTCGGTGAACGGCGTCCGGCGCCCGGCCCGCGTCCTTCCGCGACACGGTGACCTCTCTGGGAGTCCGCCGTGCGTTGCGGACTCGTTCAGACAGAAGTGCTCACGCGGAGCTCACGCGCGAGCGAGGTCGCAGACGCCTGCTCAGCGCTGATCGACTCGGGCCTCGAGTCGATCTTCCTCGCTCGAATCAGCGACCTCGGTGTCGGGATTCGTCAGCAGGTGTGGATCGATGGGCACCCCGTCGACTTTCTGATCGGCGACCGGCTCGTCGTTCAGATCGACGGCTTCGAGTATCACAGCTCGCCCTCTGCTCGCCGTCGCGACCTGGATGCCGACGCCCGGCTGGTCCTGCTCGGATACACGGTGCTGCGATTCGGCTATCGGCAGGTCATGTTCGAGTGGGAGCGGGTCGAAGCGGTGATCGTCACTGCGGTGGCCCAGCGCATTCATCTTGCGGGACATGAACGAGCGTAGGAGTCAGGACGAAGGTCGGAGGGCACAGGACCGCTTCTCCTACGCTTGTCCGGTTTCCGGCGCCCGGCGGCGGTCCGACGGACGAGCTGGGGGCGGGGTGTTCGCGGGGGCGCCTGCGATCTGGCAGAATAGAGGGTCGGACGTGATGCTCGACCCTCTATCCAGCATCCTCGTCCTCCTTTTGAGCTTCCGCCGGGTGTGCACCCCACTCTCCAGGCGATCAGTTCGTCTCACTTCACGCAATTCAGGAGAATCGTGGCTGTCAAGATCCGTCTCAAGCGCCTGGGCAAGATCCGTGCGCCGTACTACCGCATCGTCGTCGCCGACTCGCGCACCAAGCGCGACGGCCGCGTGATCGAGGAGATCGGCAAGTACCACCCCACCGAGGAGCCCTCGTTCATCGAGGTCGACTCCGAACGTGCGCAGTACTGGCTGAGCGTCGGCGCGCAGCCGACCGAACAGGTCGCGGCGCTGCTGAAGCTCACCGGCGACTGGGGCAGGTTCAAGGGCGATAAGAACGCCGTCTCGACCGTCAAGGTCAAGGAGCCCAAGGCCCCGTTCGAGATCGACTCGAGCAAGAAGGTCGTCATCAGGCCCAAGGCTGAGAAGAAGGCCGACGCGCCGTCAGCCGCGGCCCCGGCCGAGGCTGACGCCGACGCCGCGACCGACGCAGAGTAATCGTGGTGCTCGCGGCCGCGCTGGAGCATGTCGTCAGGGGGATCGTCGATCACCCGGATGACGTGTCCATCCGCTCTTCGGCGTCCCCGCGCGGTGACCTCCTGGAGGTTCACGTTCACCCGGACGACCGGGGTCGCGTGATCGGGCGCGGCGGACGCACGGCGAAGGCCCTGCGCACGCTGATCGCCGCACTCGCGGACGGCCGGCGCGTTCGCGTCGACGTCGCGGACGACTGACGTGACGTCACCGGATGAGGCGAAGCCCGAAGAGTCATCGCCGGATCGGCCGCAGCGCGCCGTCAAGAACCAGCTGCGCGTCGGCCGTCTCGTCAAAGCGCACGGTCTCAAGGGCGCACTGAAGCTCGAGTTGTACACGGACGACCCGGAAGGGAGATTCACGCCCGGCGCGTCCTTCACCCTGCAGGTGCCCGAATCCTCACCCTGGCACGGCAAGCGTCTGACCGTTCGCGAGTTCCGCTGGATGAACAGCCACCCCGTGGCGTTCTTCGACGGCGTCGATGACCGCTCGGGCGCCGAGGAACTGGTCCGCGCGATCCTGTGGATCGACCAGGACGAAGAGGACATCTCCGCCGAAGACGACGCGTGGTACGACCACCAGCTCGTCGGACTCGACGTGGTGCGCGACGGCGACGTCGTCGGCCGCGTCGTCCGCGTCGATCACTTCCCCGCACAGGATCTGCTCATCGTGCGGCTCCCCGGTGACCGCGAGGTGCTGGTGCCTTTCGTGAAGGCGATCGTGCCCGAAGTCGACGTCCCCGGCGGCCGCATCCTCGTCACACCGCCGGCCGGACTGTTCGAGGATCTGCCGGCCGAAGACGGCGCGGGCGCGGAGGCCGAGGCCGCGGCATCCGCTGACGAGGATGATCCCGAAGAGGCCTGACGTGCGCATCGACGTCGTCACGATCTTCCCGTCGTTCTTCGACGTCCTCGAGGTCTCGCTGCTGGGCAAGGCCCGTGGTGCCGGACTGCTCGATGTGCGCGTGCATGATCTGCGCGACTCGACGCACGACCGTCACCGCACCGTCGATGACACACCCTACGGCGGCGGGGCCGGAATGGTGATGAAGCCCGAACCGTGGGGCGAGGCGCTCGACGCGATCGCCGCGGATGCCGGGCCGGAACGACCCGTGTTCATCTTCCCGTCGCCGGCCGGCGAGGTGTTCACCCAGGCGACCGCGCGGGAGTTCGCCGAGCGCGGGCACCTGGTGTTCGGCTGCGGTCGCTACGAGGGCATCGATGAGCGTGTGTTCGCGCACGCCGCCTCGCTCGGCGAGGTGCGGCTCGTGAGCCTCGGCGATTACGTGCTCAACGGGGGAGAGGTCGCCGCGATGGCGATGATCGAGGCCGTGGGCCGGCTCATTCCGGGCGTCGTCGGCAATCCCGCGAGCCTGGTCGAGGAGTCGCACGAGGGCGGAATGCTCGAATATCCCTCGTACACCAAGCCCGCCGCGTGGCGCGGGCTCGAGGTTCCGCCGGTCCTTCTGAGCGGCAATCATGGCGCGATCGCCGCCTGGCGACGCGAGCAGCAGGTCGATCGGACGCGCCGGCGACGGCCCGATCTGCTCGATGGGGAAGACTAGTGACCTACGACTTCGGAGGCGTTGTGCAGACTTGGCCCGGCTCGAGCTACCCGCTCGGCGCGACGTTCGATGGATACGGAACCAACTTCGCGCTGTTCAGCGAGGGCGCCGAGCGTGTCCAGCTGTGCCTGTTCGACGACCGCGGCAAGGAGACGCCCGTCGACATGGTCGAGGTGGACGCCTACGTCTGGCACGCCTACCTGCCACAGGTGCGGCCCGGTCAGCGCTATGGCTACCGGGTGCATGGCACCAACGACCCGGAGTCCGGCGCGCGCTTCAACCCCAGCAAGCTGCTGCTCGACCCCTACGCGAAGGCGGTCGACGGCCAGATCGAGTGGGGTCAGGCGGTGTTCGGCTACGACTTCGGCGACCCCGATTCCGTGAACGACGACGACTCCGCGTCATCCATGATGAAAGCCGTCGTCGTCAACCCTTACTTCGACTGGGCCGGCGACCGGCTGCCCAAGACGCCGTACTCCGAGTCGTTCATCTACGAGGCCCACGTCAAGGGGCTCACCGCGCGGCATCCCGGTATCCCCGAGGAGATCCGCGGGACATACAGCGCGATCGCGCACCCCGCGATCATCGAACATCTGAAAAGGCTCGGCGTGACGGCGATCGAACTGATGCCGGTGCACCAGTTCGTCGACGACTCCACTCTGCAGGAGAAGGGCCTCTCGAACTACTGGGGCTACAACACCATCTCGTTCTTCGCCCCGCAGAACACCTACTCGTCCAAGGGTGACCGCGGTCAGCAGGTCGAGGAGTTCAAGGGCATGGTGCGAACGCTGCATGCCGCGGGCATCGAGGTCATCCTCGACGTGGTGTACAACCACACCGCCGAAGGCAACCACATGGGGCCGACCCTGTCGATGCGCGGTATCGACAACGCCGCGTATTACCGGCTCGACGACGATGACAAGCGGTACTACACCGACTACACCGGCACCGGCAACAGCCTGAACGCGGGCAACCCGCACGCACTGCAGCTGATCATGGACTCGCTGCGGTACTGGGTGCTCGAGATGCACGTGGACGGGTTCCGCTTCGACCTCGCCGCCACGCTCGCACGCGAGTTCTACGACGTGGATCGTCTGTCGACCTTCTTCGAACTCGTGCAGCAGGATCCGGTGGTCTCGCAGGTGAAGCTGATCGCCGAGCCCTGGGATCTGGGCCCCGGCGGCTACCAGGTCGGCAACTTTCCCCCGCAGTGGACGGAGTGGAACGGCAAGTACCGCGACACGGTGCGCGACTTCTGGCGCGGCGAGCCGCAGGCGCTGGGCGAATTCGCCTCTCGCCTGACCGGTTCGGCGGACCTGTACGAGCACTCCGGCAGGCGACCGGTCGCATCGGTGAACTTCGTCACCGCGCACGACGGCTTCACGCTGCGCGACCTCGTCACCTACAACGACAAGCACAACGAGGCCAACGGCGAAGACGGCAAGGACGGCGCCGACGACAACCGTTCGATGAACTTCGGCGTCGAGGGACCGACTGATGATCTCGCGATCAACACGATTCGCGCGCGGCAGCAGCGAAACTTCATCGCGACGCTCCTGCTCTCGCAGGGTGTGCCGATGATGCTGCACGGTGACGAGCTGGGCCGCACGCAGCGGGGCAACAACAACGGCTATGCGCAGGACAACGAGCTCACCTGGATCGACTGGGAGAACGTGGACCATCCACTGATCGAGTTCACTGCCGCTCTTGCCCGTCTGCGTCGCGATCACCCGACTTTCCGCCGGCGCCGGTTCTTCGACGGACGTCCGGTGCGCATGGTTGCGGGTCAAGGCCTGCCCGACATCGCCTGGCTGCGCCCCGACGGCACGCTCATGCAGCCCGAGGACTGGGAATCGGGCTTCGGACGCGCGGTGGGCGTCTTCCTCAACGGGCGCGGCATCCGCGAGCGCGACTACCGCGGCGAGCCGATCACCGACAAGCACTTCATCGTGCTGTTCAACGCGGGCGATGACATCATCGAATTCCATATCCCGGCGGTCGCATACAGCCCGAAGTGGGACGTGCTGGTCGACACCGCCGGCGAGCAGGCCGATACCGAGCCCGTCAATCCCGGATCCACCGTGCGGCTGCCGGCGAAGTCGCTCATCGTGCTCTCGGAGCACGGACTGCCGGAGCCCGCGATCGACCACTCGGTCGCCGCGTCGCTGGCCGCCCTGACCGATTCCACGATGCCGGGGCACTCGCCCAAATCGGAGCTCGAGCACTGACCGTGGTCGCCATTCCGAGGTCGACTTACCGTCTGCAGATCCGGGCGGCCTTCGATCTGGATGCCGCCGCCGATGTCACCGGATACCTGCGCGATCTCGGGGTCTCGTGGGCGTATCTCTCGCCCCTGCTGAGGGCCACGGACGGCTCCGACCACGGCTACGACGTGGTCGATCCATCGCAGGTCGACCCGGCCAGGGGCGGTGCGGGCGGACTGGACCGGTTCGTGACCGCGGCGCGCAGCGAAGGGCTCGGCATCCTGATCGACACCGTCCCGAACCACATGGGCATCTCGCAGCCTGCGCAGAACCCGTGGTGGTGGGACGTGCTCACCCACGGACGCAGCTCGCGCTATGCCGAGGCTTTCGACATCGACTGGGATTTCGGCGTCGGCAAGGTGCGCGTTCCGATCCTCGGTGCGAGCCTGGACGAGGTCATCGCCGACGGGCAGGTGCGCATCGACCCGGAGGCGACCGATCTCGCGCCGCATGGGGTGGTCCGAATCCACGACGAGCATGTCCTCCCGCTGGCCGCCGGCTCGATCGCTGAGCCGGCCGGAGGCGCGGGCGGTTCCTCGCTGGATGACCCGCGCGTGATCGCCGAGGTCCTCGCGCAGCAGCACTGGGAGGCGATCTACTGGCGACGCGAAGCCGCGGAGCTGAACTACCGCCGCTTCTTCGCCGTGACCACTCTCGCCGGCGTGCGGGTGGAGATCCCGTGGGTCTTCGACGAGAGCCACGCCGAGGTGCTGCGCTGGGTGCGCGAGGGGCTCGCCGACGGCCTTCGCGTCGACCATCCCGATGGCCTCGTCGATCCGGGCGGATACCTTGAGCGACTGGCGGCGGCCACCAGCGGGGCGTACGTCCTGGTCGAGAAGATCCTGGAGCACGGCGAGGACCTGCCCGCCTGGTGGGAGACCGACGGCACCACCGGCTACGACGCCCTCGGCGAGATCGACCGGGTGCTGATCGATCCGTCCGGCGAGGCGGTCCTCTCGGCGCTTGATGCGCAACTGGGCGACGGCGACCCGCGGGAGTATGCCGAGCTCATCCATGACACGAAGCGCATGATCGCCGACACGATCCAAGCCGCCGAGATCGCTCGGCTGGTGCGCGAACTGCCCGATCTCGGCACGGTCGCGCCATCGCAGGCTCACGACGCCCTCGCCGAACTGCTCGCGTGCTTTCCGGTCTACCGGTCGTACCTGCCGGCCGGGCGCGCGCAGCTGGATCGCGCCGCCGACGAGGCGTCTGCTCATCGGCCCGACCTGGCGGAGACGATCGCTGTGCTGTTGCCGGTGCTGGCCGACCCCGCCCTCGCGGTCGCGCTGCGGTTCCAGCAGACCACCGGGCCGGTGATGGCCAAGGGCGTCGAGGACACCGCGTTCTACCGCTACACCCGGCTCGGCTCCCTCACTGAAGTCGGTGGCGACCCGTCTGTCTTCGCCCTCTCGGTCGAGGGGTTCCATCGCGCGCAGGCGCTGCGGCAAGCCTCGTGGCCGCACTCCATGACGACCTTGTCCACCCACGACACCAAGCGCGGCGAGGACGTCCGGGCCCGCCTGGGCGTGCTGTCGGAGGTTCCCGAGCGGTGGGCGGCCCTGCTCATACAGCTGCGTGCCCACGCGTCGACCGGTCACGGTGCCTTCGACAACCTCCTCTACCAGTCCGTGGTCGGGTCTTGGCCGGCATCCCGTGACCGCCTGCACGCCTATGCCGAGAAGGCCTCGCGCGAGGCCGCGGAGGCGACCGGGTGGTGGGATCCGAATGCCGAGTTCGAGCAGCGCATGCATGCAACGGTGGATGCCGTCTTCGACGATGCCACGGTGGCGGCGCTCTTGTCGGAGTTCGTGGCCGAGATCGCTCCGGCCGGCTGGTCGAACAGCCTGGCCGCGAAGATCCTGCAGCTCACCGGGCCGGGAGTCCCCGACCTCTACCAGGGCTCCGAGCTGTGGGAGACCTCCCTCGTCGACCCCGATAACCGGCGCGTGGTCGACTTCGACGAGCGCCGACGGATGCTGACGGCACTGGATTCCGGATTCGTCCAGGGCGAGCTGCCGCGCGTGGATTCCACGGCGGCGGCGAAGCTGCTCGTCACCTCCCGCGCCCTGCGACTGCGCCGCGACCACCCCGAGCTGTTCACACGGTACACGCCGATGACGACAGTGGGGGCGGCATCCGGCCATGCGATCGCGTTCGATCGCGGCGGCGCACTCACCGTCGCGACGCGGCTGCCCGTCGGACTTGCCGCGAGCGGCGGCTGGGGCGACACCGTGCTGCTGCGCCACTCCGGATCGACGACGGATGCCCTCACCGGGCGCACCTTCGAGGGATCCACGATTCGACTCGACGAGCTGCTGCGGACCTACCCGGTCGCTCTGCTCGTCACCCCGTCCGTCGTCGGGGAGGGCCGCGCATGATCGAGGTGTGGGCGCCACGACGTGAAAGGGTGCAGCTGCACCGCCCGGGTCTCGGGCTCGTTGCGCTCGAGCCGCGCGGCGGCGGCTGGTTCGCAGCATCCGTCGCCCTGAACGACGGCGACGAGTACGGCTTCGTGCTCGATGACGCCCCGGCGGTGCTCCCCGATCCGCGCTCGCGCCGCCAGCCGCGCGGCGTGCACGACCTGAGTGCCTGGTTCGATCCCGAGGCGCACGACTGGCAGGACTCGGCCTGGACCGGCCGACAACTGGCCGGATCCGTGATCTACGAGCTGCACATCGGCACGTTCACGTCCGACGGCACGCTCGATTCCGCGATAGAGCGGCTTGACCACCTCGTCGAGCTCGGCATCGGGTTCGTCGAGCTGCTGCCGGTGAACGCCTTCAACGGCACCCACAACTGGGGATACGACGGCGTGCTCTGGTACGCGGTGCACGAAGGCTACGGCGGTCCGGCCGCCTACCAGCGGTTCGTCGACGCCTGCCACCGGCGCGGCCTCGGCGTGATCCAGGACGTCGTGCACAATCACCTCGGGCCGAGCGGCAACCACCTGCCCGAATTCGGACCGTACCTGCGCGCCGCCGAGCGGAACACCTGGGGCTCGTCGATCGATCTCGACGAGCCCGAAGTGCGCCGGTACATCGTCGAGAACGCGCTCATGTGGATGCGGGATCACCACGTCGACGGCCTGCGGCTGGATGCGGTGCACGCGCTGAAGGACTCCTCTGCGCGACACATCCTGCAGGAGCTCGCCGAGGCGACCGACGCACTGAGCGCGCACGTGGGCCGCCCGTTGACGCTCATCGCCGAGTCCGACCTCAACGACGCGACGCTGATCGCGGCGCGCGAGGCCGGTGGATACGGACTGAAGGCCCAGTGGAGCGACGACTACCACCACGCCCTGCACGTCGCGGTCTCGGGCGAGACGACCGGCTACTACGCCGACTTCGAGCCCCTGTCGGCGCTCGTCAAGGTGGCGACCCGGGGCTTCTTCCACGATGGGAGCTGGTCGAGCTTCCGCAGGCGTTCGCACGGGCATCCGATCGACCCACGCATCCCGACGTCGCGGTTGGTGACCTTCGGCCAAGACCACGACCAGATCGGCAACCGCGCCGCGGGCGACCGGCTCTCGCAGTCGCTCGATGAGGGCGGGCTCGCGATCGCGGCGGTGCTCACCGTGCTCTCGCCGTTCACGCCGATGCTGTTCATGGGCGAGGAGTGGGCGGCTGCGACACCCTGGCAGTTCTTCACCTCGCATCCGGAGCCCGAGCTCGGCCGCGCGACGGCCGAAGGCCGGATCGCCGAGTTCGCCGCGATGGGCTGGGACCGTTCGGCGGTCCCCGATCCGCAGGACCCGGAGACGTTCGCTCGCTCGAAGCTGAACTGGGATGAGCGCGAGGCGGGCGTGCACGCGCGCATGCTTGCGCTCTACCGGGCCCTGATCGCGCTGCGGCGCGGCATCCCAGATCTGACCGATCCCGCGTTCGGCTCGATTTCGGCGGAGGCCGACGAGGCGGGGCGCTTGTTCCGCCTCCGTAGGGGGGCGACGCAGGTGCTGGCGAACTTCTCCACGGAGGCGAGCCGGATGCCGGTGCCCACCTCCGCGGCGGTGCTGCTCGCCACGCACGGCGGGTTCACCATCGATGGCGAAGACGCCGCTCTGCCGGCCCGCTCGGCGGCAGTAATCCGCGTCGGCTGACGCGAGAGCAGGTTCTACTGCGCGTCGTCGACGACGTTCAGCCGGTAGCCCCGCTTGACGACCGTCTTGATCAGATCGGGTGCGCCGATCGTCTCGCGAACCCGCGCCACCGCGACCTCGACCGCATGCGTGTTGGCCACCGAGCGGGGAAGTGCGCCCTGCAGCTCCTCGCGCGAGAGCGTTCCGCCGTTCGCGTCGGCGAGAGCGCCGAGGATGTCCAGACCCACCCGCGAGAGCGGGATGTGCCGCCCATCCAGCACGATCCCGGCGCTGCGCAGCTCGAGGCGTCCAGAGGTCGTATCGATGCCGGGTGCTTGGCCGCCGCCGAAATGCGTCACCACCGCCCGCACGAGCGATCCCAGGCGTCCCCGGTCGGGGATGAGCGGTTCGAAGCCGGCCGCGCGCAGCGGGCCGGCCGTGATCGGTCCGACTGCCGCCATCAGCAGACGCCCGGCATCGGCATGGGCGCGCATCGCCGGAAGCACCTGCAGGATCTCGGCCGACCCCAGCCACTCCTGGGCGCCCGGCGCCGACGTGAACAGGATCGCGTCGTATTCGCCGGCGGATGCCGCGACCACGGATCTGCGGACGACCGCGATATCAGGCGGCGGGCCCCAGCGGTAGATCGTGAGGCTGACGACATCGGCGCCGGCCGCCTCGAAGGCTTCGTCGAGACCGTCTGCCCCTGAGCCGTGGTGCTGCACGGCGACACGCCTGCCCTTGACCCCTTCGGCGATCAGGAACTTCTCGAGCTCCGCGGCCGTCTCGGATTCGGCCACCCAGTCGGCGGCCAGACCGGCCTGCTGGATCGCGCCCCGTGCCTTCGGCCCGCGGGCGACGATCTGCGCCGGGCGGATGGCATCGAGGAAGTCCTCGAGCAGTCCCGCCTCGTCGACAGCCTCGATCCACCCGCGGAATCCGACCCCGGTGGTGACGACCACGACGTCCGGGGGCTCGGCGATCAGCGTCCGTGAGCGCGCGATGAGCTCCTCGTCGTCAATGTGCGGCACGATGGTCAGGGCGGGGGCAAGTCGCACCGCCGCGCCATGGCGTTCCAGTGCCGCAGTCAGTTCGCCGGAGCGGCGGTCGACGGGCAGAAGAATCGTGCAACCCGCCAAGGCGGCCGAGATCACGGGTGCGGACGGTTCTGCACCCGTTTCGGGACCGGTGGACCTGGCGATGCTCACAGAGTAGTGCGCCCCGCCGCATCTCGGGCGAGCGCGGGCAGCAGAAGGTCTGCGGCGGCGACACGGCCGAACACCATGACGGCGGGGTTGCGCACTCCGGCGGCCGATGCCGCAGCCACAACGGTGGCCAGCGTCGCGTGCGTCGTGCGCTGCGCGTCGGTGTGGCCGCTCTCGATGATCGCGACCGGCAGGTCGGGGCCGGCTCCCGCTTCGGCGGCTGCGGCGGCGAAGCCGGCCAGCGCGCTGACGCCCATGAGCACGACGGTCGTCGTCTGTGGGTCACGCAGTGCCGCCAGGGTGGCCGGGGTGGGGGCATCCTGCCCGTTGACGACGTGCAGGGCCGCGGCGGTGCCGCGGTGGGTGACGGGGATGCCGGCCGCCTGCGGCACCGAGACGATGCTGGAAAGGCCCGGCACGACGTCCACGGGCACGCCCGCGGCCAGGCACGCGGCGACTTCTTCGCCGCCGCGCCCGTAGACGAACGGGTCGCCGCCCTTGAGCCGCACGACGCGAAGGCCGCGGCGGGCGCGATCGATCAGGATCTCGTTGATCGCGTGCTGGGGAACCGGATGATGCTGGGGACGCTTGCCGACGTCGATGATCTCGACATCGGGCGACAGCTCGTCGACAATGCCGGTCGCGCCCAACCGGTCGATGACCACGACGTCTGCTTCGGCGAGCAGGCGGCGCCCGCGCACCGTGATCAGATCCACCGGGCCCGGCCCGCCCCCGACCAGGTGCACGTGGCCGACGGTCGTCGGCCGCCGCCGCCGCAGCGGCAGGCTGCCTTCGCGGAGCTTCTCGGCGATCGCTTCGCGCAACTGCAGCGTGCGGCCGGGATCGACCCCCGAATCCGAGACGACACCCACGATGCTGTCGCCCGAGCGGGTCTCGGCCGCGAGACGCGCCGACCCATGACTGCCGTCGCCGGCGTTCACGCAGAGGACACGGCGGGCCTCGCAGACAGCTGCGACGTCGGCGTCCACGCGGGCATCGCCGGTCGCGGTGTGGACGAGCCAGGCGTCGTCCATGTCGCCAGGCACCACGACGCGATCCCGCCACTCCAGGGCATGCTCCCGCACCAGCAAAGAGGTGGCTTCGCCCAGTTCAGGTGCCACGACGCGGATCACGGCGCCATCGAGCAGGAATCGGCGGATGCGGCGGGCCGCCACCTCGCCGCCTCCCACCATGACGACCTGACGTCCGCTGAGGGAGATTCCGATCATGGTGGTCATCAGGTCGCCTTCCACTCGATGAACACGTCGCCGTTCGCGTCCACGGCGATCGGCCAGACCTGCAGCCCGCGTGCGTCTTCGCCCTGCGCGTCCAGGCACGAGCCGGTGCGCAGATCGAAGACCTGCTTGTACATCGGCGACGCGACGGTGGGAGCGTCGCCCTTCGTGCCGACGATGCCCCGCGACATGACATGGGCGCCGCTGTACGGGTCGAGCTGCTGGACGGCGTGGATGCGATCGTCGTGCGTGCGGAACAGCGCGACCTGCTCATGGTCGATCAGCGCCGCGAGCCCACGCTCGCGCTCGAGGTCGGTCATTGCGCACAGCCGAACCCAGAGGGTCAGCGGGCGGCGGAGGGGATCGGTCGGCGATTGCCGGGGGCGCGCTGCGGTCGCGGTGAGATTCTGCAGGGCGGTCATCGCCGCACCGCCAGAGTCGTTCCGGCGATCAGCACCCGCGGGTTCTCGCGCTCCTGTGCTGTGGCCGGGCGAGCCTGGCCGCGTTCGGACGTGTAGGCCAGAGACGGGTCGGCTGTGGTGGGCGCGTTCACGAACGAGGCGAAGCGGCGCAGCTTCTCGGGGTCTGCCAGAGTCGCCTTCCACTCGTCCTCATAGGCGTCGACGTGCTGCGCCATGGCCGCGTCGAGGTCTTCGACGATGCCCAGGCTGTCGTCGAAGACGACGGCGCGCAGCGCCTCGACACCACCTCCCATGTCCTCGAGCCACGGCGCGGTCCGCTGCAGGCGGTCGGCGGTGCGGATGTAGTACATCAGGACCCGGTCGATCGCCTGCAGCAGCCCGGCGTCATCGAGGCCCTCAGCGAAGAGCACCGCGTGCCGGGGCGTGAAGCCGCCGTTGCCCCCGACGTACATGTTCCAGCCGGCCTCGGTGGCGATGACCCCGACGTCTTTGCCTCGTGCTTCGGCGCACTCGCGGGCGCAGCCGGAGACGCCGAGCTTGATCTTGTGGGGCGAGCGCAGGCCGCGGTAGCGCAGCTCGAGCTGCACGGCCATGCCGACCGAATCCTGCACGCCATACCGGCACCACGTCGAGCCGACGCACGACTTCACCGTGCGCAGCGATTTGCCGTACGCGTGCCCCGACTCGAACCCGGCGTCGACGAGGCGCTTCCAGATCTCGGGCAGCTGCTCGAGCCGCGCACCGAACATGTCGATGCGCTGCCCGCCGGTGATCTTCGTGTAGAGGCCGAAGTCCTTGGCGACCTGTCCGATCACCAGGAGCCCCTCCGGGGTGATCTCGCCTCCGGCGATCCGCGGGACGACCGAATAGCTGCCGTCCTTCTGGATGTTCGCCATCACGTGGTCGTTCGTGTCCTGCAGGGTCGCGTTCTCGCCGTCGAGCACGTGGCCGTGACCGAGCGAGGAGAGGATGCTGGCGAGCACCGGCTTGCAGATGTCGCAGCCGCGACCGGTGCCGAAACGGTCGATGATCGCGCTGAACGTGCCGAGACCCGAGACTCGCACGGCATCGAACAGCTGGGCGCGGGAGTGGGTGAAGTGCTCGCACAGCGCGGTGCTGAGGGTCGCTCCGCTGCGGGCAAGCTCGGTTCCGACGAGCTTCTTGACGAGCGGGAGGCACGAGCCGCACGCGGCGCCGGCGCGGGTGCACGCCTTCACTCCTGCGACGTCCGTGCAGCCTTCGTCGGTCACCGCGCAGCGGATCGTTCCGGCCGTGACGCTGTTGCACGAGCAGACCAGCGCCTCGTCGGGCAGCTCGGCGTTCGCCAGGGCGTCGCCGGTGACCTCAGGCATGAGGTAGGCGGCCGGGTCGGCGCCGAGGGGTCCCCCGAGCAGCGGGCGCAGCATCCCGTAGGCGCTCGCATCGCCGACCAGGATGCCGCCGAGCAGGGTCTTCGCATCATCAGAGAGCACGAGCTTCTTGTAGACGCCCGCCACCGGGTCGGCGTAGACCACGTCGAGGGCACCCGGGGTCTGCGCGAACGCGTCGCCGAAGCTGGCGACGTCCACGCCGTTGAGCTTGAGTTTGGTGGAGTCGTCGTAACCGGGAAAGGTCGCCTCGGATCCGAGCAGCCGTGTGGCGGCGACTTCGGCCATGGCGTAACCCGGTGCGACCAGGCCCACGGCACGCCCGTCGAAGTTGGCGACTTCGCCGATCGCGAGGATGCGTGGGTCGGAGGTCGTGCAGCCGGCATCGATGATGACGCCCCCGCGGGGGTGCACGTCCACCCCGGCGGCACGCGCGAGCTGGTCTCGGGGCCGCACGCCGACTGTGAAGACCACGACGTCGGTGTCGGCGTAGTCGCCCTCCCGGAACTCGAGTCCGCGCACATTGCCGCGCACATCGGGGTCGAGCCTGGTGGTCACGCTGCCGGTGCGCACCGCGATGCCGCGCGACTCGATCAGCCGCCGCAGCGAGTCCGCACCGCGGGTGTCGAGCTGCGCCGACATCAGCTTGTCGGAGGACTGCACCACGGTGCACCGGACATCCAAGCCCTGCAGGGCGCCGGCGGCCTCGAGACCGAGCAGCCCGCCGCCGATCACGGTGCCTCGGAGCGGGCGACCCAGTTCGACGGAACGCCGGTCGACGAACGTGCGCAGGGCCTCGACATCGTCGAGGGTGCGATACACGAAGCAGCCGGTGAGGTCGAAGCCGTCGACGGTGAGTTTGGCCGCGTACGAGCCGGTCGCCAGCACCAGCGTGTCGTACGCCGTGCTGACGCCGCTCTCGGTGGTGACCCGTCGCGCCTCCCTGTCGATGCGGGCGACCGCGTCGCCGCGGATGAACCGCACCCGGTCATCTTCATCGAGGATCGAGCGCTGCAGGGCCAGGTCGTCGGCACTCGCTCCGGCGAAGTAGGAGGTGAGGCTGACGCGGTCGTAAGGATGCCGATCCTCCTCACCGATCACGGTGACCCGCCACCGGCCCTCGGGGTCGCGACTGCGCAGGCTCTCGACGAAGCGGTGAGCGACCATACCGGCGCCGACGACGACGACGTGGGCATCGGACACGGATGCCGCGGCATCCGTTCTCTTCGAGGTGCGAGGCACGGAATCTCCTGTCGTCGCGGGCGGAGGGAGCAGGTGTTGAGGGGGGAAGCGCTGATCGGGCGGCGGGGCGGGTACTGGTCTCGACGCTACGCAGGCGACGTTTCGCCGGCGGGGCGAGGGTCGTTTCGTCCGCGCAACGTTTCTCTCACGGTTCGGCCACAGCCATTGTGAGATTTCACGCGGACCCCACCGCATGGGCGGCGAGCATGTCGGAGATGCGCGTACGGCAACCGCCGCAGCCGGTGCCGGCCCGGGTGTCGCGACCGACGCACTCGACGGTGGCACTGCCCGCCGTGATCGACTCGTCGATCTGCGCGACGCTGACGCCGTTGCACCAGCACACCGTTGCCTCCGGGGCGATCGCCGCCGATGCGGCGTTCGGATCGAAGTCCGGACCGTCGAAGCGCAGCAGCAGTGAGCGGTCGGCCGGAAGCTCGTCACCTCGTTCGTACAGCAGGGTCAGTTCAGCCGCGGTGCGGGGCATGCCGACGCAGACGAACCCGCTGAGGACGCCGTCTGCCGAGACCATCTTCACGTAGCGCCCGTGCTCGGGGTCGGCCCACTGGGCGACCTGGCGGCCGTGCGGCTCCTCGTCCCACGGATCGGCTGACACGTCGCCCGCGGCGACGACCTCGACGTGTTCCGCCTTGAGCATCACGAGCGGTTCGCGCTCCGCGGGAAGCGCCGCGCCGCCGGAGCATTCGAATCCGTCGAGGAAGCGCGCAGCGAGCCAGTCCGCCTGCCGCCAGCCCGGTCCGATGAGGCCGCTCGGAGCTCCCGCCGGGTGTCCGCCCGCAGGGAACATTGCGGGATCGGCGACGTGTGCGCAGTCGCCGATGGCGAACACCTGGGGATCGGTCCAGCTGCGCAGGCCCGTGTCGACGACGACGCCGAAGGACGCGTGCAGCCCCGCCGCAGCGGCCAGCTCGGCCCGCGGTGAGACGCCGCAGGAGAGCACGAGGAGATCCCCGGCGATGTCCTTGCCGTCGGCGGTGACGAGCCGGTCGAAGTACTGATGGCCGTGCTCGTCCGTGTGGAACAGGACGGTCTCGGCCCGGCTGTGGGCGAAGACGGTGACTCCAGTTCTGCGGATCGCGCGACGCAGCACCGACCCCGCGCCGCGGTCGAGATTGCGCGGCATCGGGTGCGGTCCGTGGTGGACGACGGCGACCCGCGCACCGGCGTGTGCGGCGGCGAGCGCGAATTCGAGCCCCAGCACACCGGCGCCGAGCACCACGATCCGCTGGCCCGTGACGATGGCATCCCGGATGCGTGCGCCGTCGTCGAGATCGCGCAGCGCGGTCACGCCGCGCGGCAGCAGGTCATCGGCGCCGCCGACACGGTGGCTTGAGCGGGGAACGCCGGCGAGCGTCGGGATGTTCGCGCGGGATCCGGTGGCGAGCACGACCCGGTCGTACCCGATCCGCCGGCCGTCGCTCAGCACGGCGGCGCGCGCCGTTCTGTCGATCTCCGTGACCGCGACTCCGGTGATGACGCACCCTCCCGCGGACTCGACGGCAGCACGATCGGCGATCGTGAGCGCGTCGCGAGACATCCTGCCGACGGCGTACTCGGCGACGAGCACGCGGTTGTAGGCATCGCTCTGCTCGGCGCCGACCACGCTGAGGGCGATGTCGCCAGACCGGACAGCGGGCAGGAGGTTCTCGGCGAATCGGGCGCCGACCGGTCCGTACCCGATCACCAGAACCCGCAGCGGCGGAGTGCTCATGCGATGATCGCCTCCTCGATGCGGCGCACCCGCACGGCGCCGGTCTTGAACTCGGGCATCGCCGAGACAGGATCCACCGCGTCGGAGGTCAGCAGGTTGGCCGTGCCGTCGCCGGCGAAGTGGAACGGGACGAAGACGTCGCCCGGGCGCACGTCCCGCGAGAGCAGCGCCTTCGCGTGAACCACACCGCGTTCGTTGGACAGCTCCACGGTGTCGCCCTCGGCGATGCCGTAGCGCTCCGCGGCCGCCGGATGGAGGGTGACGCGCACTTCGGGCTGTGCGGAGGACAGCTCCGGCACCCGTCGGGTCTGCGCACCGCTCTGGTAGTGCTCCAGAAGCCTCCCGGTGATGAGCGTGAGCTCGCCGGTGCCCGGAATGCGCGAGTCGTGGGTCGCCGGCGTGACCACCACGATGTGGGCGCGCCCGTCATCGTGGCCGAAGCGATCGGCGAACAGACGGGGTGTGCCGAGCGAGCCGACGGGGCACGGCCAGTGCACCGGGGCTCCGGCATCCAGCATCGCGTCGTCGATGCCCGAGTAGTCGGCGATTCCGCCGGCCGACGCCCGGCGCAGCTCGTCGAAGACCTCGCCCGCGTCCACCGAATACGTGCCGGGCGCGTCGAGCCGGCGGGCGAGCTCCGCCATGATCCACAGCTCGTCGCGCACTCCGGCCGGGGGCGTCAGCGCGCGACGGCGACGGATGACGCGACCTTCGAGGTTGGTCATCGTGCCCTCCTCTTCGGCCCACTGCAGCACCGGGAGGATGACGTCGGCGAGCGCCGCGGTCTCGGAGAGGAAGAAGTCCGACACGACGAGAAGGTCGAGCCGTTCCAGCCCTGCGCGGACAGTCGACGCGTTCGGGGCCGACACGACGACGTTCGCGCCGTGCACGAGCAGCGCCTTCGGCCCGTCCGCGGTGCCCAGCGCCTGCAGCAGCTCCACCGCCGGGATGCCGGGCCCGGGGATCATGGACGCATCGACGCCCCAGACCGCCGCGACGTGCGCGCGTGCGGCCGGGTCGGTGATTCTGCGATAGCCCGGCAGCTGATCGCACTTCTGTCCGTGCTCGCGGCCGCCCTGGCCGTTGCCCTGCCCGGTGAGCGTGCCGTAGCCCGAATCCGGGCGCCCGGGCAGTCCGAGAGCGAGCGCCAGGTTGATCGCTGCGGTTGCGGTGTCGGTTCCGTCGACGTGCTGTTCGACGCCGCGTCCGGTCAGGATGTAGACGCCGCCACCGGCCGCCAGACGGCGCGCGACCGAGCGGATCATACCTGCCGGCACCCCGGTCACCGACTGGACCCGCTCCGGCCACCAGCCGGCGACGCTGCGGCGCAGCTGTGCGAAGCCCTCGGTTCGCGCGGTGAGGTAGCCGTCATCCGCGAGCCCTTCGGCGAGCACGACATGGGTCAGGCCGAGAAGGAGCGCGAGATCGGTGCCGGGGGTGGGCTGCAGATGAATGCCGCGCCCCTCGTCGGTGAGCCGCACCGTCGCGGTGCGTCGGGGATCGACGACGATCAGCCCGCCGGCGTCCTGAGCGCCGCTCAGGTGCCCGATGAACGGGGGCATCGTGGCGGCGACGTTCGTCCCCAGCAGGAGCACGGTGGATGCCGCGTCCAGGTCGCTCAAGGGAAACGGCATCCCGCGGTCGATGCCGAACGCGCGATTTCCGGCGGCCGCCGCGGAGGACATGCAGAACCGGCCGTTGTAGTCGATGCGGCTCGTGCCGAGCGCGAGACGCGCGAACTTGCCCAGCTGGTATGCCTTCTCGTTCGTGAGCCCGCCCCCGCCGAACACGGCGACGGCATCCGCGCCGTGCTCCTCGCGGATCGCACGCAGGCGCTCCGCGATCAGGTCGAGCGCGGCATGCCACTCCGTCTCGTGCAGCAGTCCGTCATCGCCGCGCACGAGCGGGGCGGTGAGGCGATCGGGGGAGCGGAGCAGCTCAGCCGAAGTCCAGCCCTTCTTGCACAGGCCCCCGCGGTTGGTCGGGAACTCCCGTCCGGACACGACCACCGGGGCAGCGCCCGCCACCGTTCCCTCTGCCCGCGTCAGCGTCATCGCGCACTGGAGCGCGCAATACGGGCAGTGGGTGTCGGTGGATGCCGCGACCCCGGCGATCTCGGAGGTCATCGGCGTCAGATCCGGAATCCGTCGCTGCGGGTGCGGCCGTACACCAGTGCGGTGAGGACCAGCAGTGCGACATACGCGAGGACGAAGACGAAGAAGGCACCTGTGTAGCTGCCCGTGCCGAGCTTCGACAGGTTCAGCGCCTGGGGGATCAGGAACCCGCCGTACGCGCCGATCGCCGAGATGAGTCCGAGCGCGGCGGCGGCCTTGCGCTTGGACGATACGTCGCCGCCGGTGGCGGCATCGCCGTCGCCGCGCAGAGCGAAGACGACCGGGACCATCCGGTACGTCGAGCCGTTGCCTGCGCCCGCGGCGGCGAACAGCAGCAGGAAGCAGCCGAGGAAGAGCCAGAACTGGCCGGTCGGGATGACGAGCATGACCGCGAGGGTCATCATCGCCATCGCGGCGAACACCCCGATCGTGACGCGCGCGCCGCCGAAGCGATCTGCCAGGCGGCCGCCGAAGGGCCGGGCCAGCGAACCGACCAGAGCACCGAGGAAGGCGAGTGAGACGGACGCCGACCCCACTCCGATGCTCGAGAAGGAGGGAAACTGGTCGGCGATCAGTTTGGGGAAAACGCTCGCGAAGCCGATGAACGAGCCGAAAGTGCCGATGTAGAGCAGCGCCAGAACCCAGAGGTGCGGCTCTCGCAGCGCCGCCGCCGACCCGGAGAAGTCCGCCTTCGCGGCGGAGAGGTTGTTCATGCGCAGTGCGGCGCCGATCATCGCGATCACGATCAGCGGTACCCAGATCCAGCCGGCGAGCGGCAGATTGACCGCGACACCGGCGCCGACGGTGACGACGATCGGTACGACGAACTGGGCGACCGACGCGCCGAGATTTCCCCCGGCGGCGTTGAGCCCGAGAGCCCAGCCCTTCTCGCGCTGGGGGTAGAAGTAGGTGATGTTCGACATCGAGCTCGCGAAGTTTCCGCCGCCGAAACCGGCGAGGGCCGCCACGAGCAGCAGCACGGGGAAGGGCGTCTCGGGGTTGCCGACGCAGATCGCCATCGCGATCGCCGGGATCAGGAGCAGGGCGGCCGAGATGATCGTCCAATTGCGCCCGCCGAAGATCGGCACGAGGAACGAGTACGGGATGCGCAGCGTCGCTCCGACGAGGCTGGGGATCGAGATGAGCCAGAAGATCTGGCTGCTGTCGAGGGTGAAGCCGGCGGTGGGCAGGAGAACCGCGACGATGCTCCAGAGCTGCCAGATCACGAAGCCGAGGAACTCGGCGAAGACCGACCACACCAGGTTTCGCTTGGCGATCGCGCGCCCTGTCCTCTCCCACTGGTCCGGATCCTCTGGATCCCAGCCGTCGATCCAGCGCCCGCGGCGATGGACCAGTCCGGTTTCGGCGGGGGCCGGGATCGTGCCGACGGCCGCGTCGGGGGTGTGGCCGGCCGGCGGTGCCGTGAGTGTCGCTTCGGTCATAGAGATCTCCTGGGAAGTCACATGTGAAGTGGAGCCTGTGACTCACAAGCTACGGAGAGCGCGTTTCCCCACGTCGTGTCCCATGTGAACTCTGCGTCTCCTGGAGTTCACCCTCAGGTGATGCGCGTTGTGAGAACCCGGATCGGTTCGGGTCGTGCGTGCCTGACGGCCCCGGCGGTGCTAGCTCGCGCCGAGCCAGGAACGGTCGGTGAGCACGATCGGACCGTCGTCGGTGACAGCGACGGTGTGCTCCACATGGGCCCCGCGCGATCCGTCGGCGCTGCGCAGCGTCCAGCCGTCCGGGTCTGTGATCAGCTCATCCGTGGTCTCGAGGAACCACGGCTCCAGAGCGATCACCAGGCCCGGCCGCAGCGGATAGCCGCGGCCGGGCTTTCCGTCGTTGGGCACGTGCGGGTCTGCGTGCATGATGCGACCGACGCCGTGCCCCCCGAAATCGGTGTTGATCTCGTAGCCGTCGGCGTGCGCGACCTCGGCGATCGCATGCGAGATGTCGCCGATCCGCCGTCCCACGACGGCGGCCGAGATCGCGGCAGCCAGCGCCCGTTCGGCGGTGTCGATGATCGCCAGATCCTCGTCACGCGGCGTCCCGACGATGAACGAGACCGCGGAGTCGGCGACCCAGCCGTCGACCGACGCCGCGAGATCGAGCGAGACCAGATCGCCGTCCTTGAGCGCGTAGTCGAATGGGAGCCCGTGCAGCACGGCGTCGTTGACCGAGGTGCAGATGACCTTGCCGAAGGGGCGCGCGCCGAAGGAGGGGTGGTAGTCGATGTAGCACGATTCCGCGCCGGCGCGGCGGATCATCTCGTGTGCCCGCCGGTCGATCGCCAGCAGGTTCGTGCCGACCCGGGTCTCGTCGCGCAGCGTCGTGAGCGTTTCCGCCACGAACCGCCCCGCCGGGCGCATCGCATCGATCTCGGCGGGAGTGCGCAACTCGATCATCCGGTTCCTTTCGTTCTCACCATTGTCTCTGATGGGGAGCCTGAGAAGATGCTCCGTCCTGCCGGAGAGCATCGTCCGAACGGGCCGGCACCGGCGTAACATCGAGGTTATGTGGGTGCGTCGCGCGTTCTTCGGATGGTTGATTCCGGCCGCGTTCCTGCTTCCTCTGTGGCTGCTGATCGGATGGGGCGTGTTCAACGCCGGCGGCTGGGCGTTCCTCTGGGTTCTTTTCCTGGCGATCCCGTCCGTGTTCATCGGCCAGCTGATCCTGACGCTCCTCGTGCGCGCGCGTGGCACCGTGCGCGCGGAGCGCGCCGTGTCGTGGTGGGACGTGCTGGGTTTCACCGTCTGGCACGGCCTCACGATCTCGCTCGGCTTCTACGACCAGGCGTGGTGGGCGCCGGTCATGGTTCTGACGATCATCGTCGGTCTCGCGCTGTTCTGGCTCGAACTCGCCCAGCTGTGGCGCGAGGCGAAGCCCTCCGCCATCCTGATGCGCACGACCGAGGGGATCGGCTACATCCCCGCGCAGGCTGCTCGGCCCACCCAGACCGAAGGCGACGTCATCGTCATCACCGAACGGCCTCCCGTGGTCTGAGACCGTTTTGGCGGTCCGCCGCATTCGTGGCACACTGGATCTTTGTGTCCTGACCAGGTTCTGCCTCAGGGGAGCCGGCTCTCAGACGTACGGTCGATGGCCTCGGACACGCACCTTCCTTTCCCACCAGTACCGCGGTCGACCTGTGGCGGCCGCAGAGAGCAATGATCATGCAGATCCTCGACTCCGTCGACGCAGCCTCGCTCCGTTCCGACATTCCCGCCTTCGGCGCCGGCGACACCGTCAAGGTGCACGTCAACATCACCGAGGGCAACCGCTCCCGCATCCAGGTCTTCCAGGGCGTCGTCATCCGCCGCTCCGGCGACGGTGTGCGCGAGACCTTCACGGTCCGCAAGATCAGCTTCCAGGTCGGCGTGGAGCGCACGTTCCCCGTCCACAGCCCGGTGATCGACCACATCGAGGTCGTCACCCGCGGCGACGTGCGCCGCGCGAAGCTCTACTACCTGCGCAACCTCCGTGGCAAGAAGGCCAAGATCAAGGAGAAGCGCGACAACTGACGCTATTGCCCCGAAACCCCGGTGCCCTTCGGCCCGGGGTTTCGTCGTTTTCGCAGGTCCGGATGTGCGACCCTTGAGGCAGCGGTGCGCTCACGTGCGGCGAGCCCGCAGAAGGATCCGAATGTCGACCGAGCAGCAGGCGCCCGCGACGCCGGCGCCCTCGTCGCGAGCGAGGCTGAATTCCGGCCGAGACCGCCGGCACGGGTGGCTGTCGTTCCTGCGCGACGTGATCATCATCGTGCTGGTCGCTGTGCTGGTCTCGTTCCTGGTCAAGACGTTCCTGGTGCGCTCGTTCTACATCCCCTCCGGGTCGATGGAGAGCACGCTCATGGTCGACGACCGCATCCTGGTCGACGAGATCACGCCGCGCTTCGGCGGCTACGAGCGCGGCGACATCGTCGTCTTCCGCGACCCGGGCGGCTGGCTCCCGGTGCGCATCGATCCGCCCCGCTCGCCGCTGGTCGAAGGCGCGGAATGGATGCTGTCCCTCGTCGGACTGTCCGCGCCGGACAGTGACGACCACCTGGTCAAACGCATCATCGGGATGCCGGGAGATCATGTCGTGTGCTGCAACGCGATCGGTCAGATCACCGTCAACGACGTGCCGATCGACGAGAGCGACTACCTCAAGCTTCCGAATGCCGACAGTCCGGCATCCGCCGACGACTTCGACGTCGTGGTGCCGGCGGACCGGCTCTGGGTGCTCGGCGACAACCGGTACTCGTCGAAGGACTCCCGCTACAACACCGACCAGCCCGGCAAGGGGTTCGTGCCGGTGGAGAACATCGTCGGCCGCGCATTCCTGATCACCTGGCCCTTCAACCGGTTCGGGATCCTGGACTTCCACCACGAGGTGTTCGCCGGGGTTGCCGAGCCCACCTCCGAGCCAGTTTCGAAATGAAGGTCGCCGAGCCTCGCCTCACGCTCGAGCGGCGCCTGCTGCAGGACCACGCGGTCCTGATCGCGTGCGACGAGGTCGGGCGGGGCGCCCTCGCCGGTCCGGTGGCGGTCGGCGCGGTCGTGATCGACGCGCCGCGCGCACGCAAGCGCGTGCCCCAGGGCCTGCGCGACTCCAAGCTGGTGCCGGAGCCTCGGCGCGCCGAAGTGGCTGCCCGTGCGGCCTCATGGGTGTCGGCGAGCGCGGTCGGCTGGGCCAGTTCGGTCGAGATCGACGAGATCGGCATCATGCGCGCACTCGGCCTGGCGACGATGCGCGCCATGGCCGACCTGCGCGCGCACGGCATCGTGCCCGAAGAGGCCATCGTCGTGCTCGACGGCAACTACGACTACATCACCCCCGCGGGGGGCACCGGCCTCACGATCCGGCCCGTGATCAAGGCGGATCGCGACTGCGCGAGCGCGGCCGCGGCATCCGTCATCGCCAAGGTCGCCCGCGACGCGCTCATGACCGAGCTGCACGAAGAGGCGCCCGCGTACAACTGGGCGCGCAACAAGGGCTATGCCAGCCCCGACCACAGGGACGCGATCCTCGAGCACGGGATAAGCCGTCACCACCGGGCTTCCTGGTCGTTCATCGGCTCGCCGTCGCTGTTCTGACGCAGCGGCGGGGCCACTCAGGAATCGAGCGAGAGCTCCTCGGGAAGGTGGAAGTCGCGGCGGGAGAGCTCCTCGACGTTGACGTCCTTGAACGTGAGCACCCGCACGGACTTCACGAAGCGGTCGGCCCGGTAGATGTCCCAGACCCACACGTCGGTCATGGTGATCTCGAAGTAGAAGTCGTGCTCGGTGTCGCGCCGCACGACGTTGACCTCGTTGGCCAGGTAGAACCTGCGCTCGGTCTCGATCACATACTGGAACTGCGCGACGACGTCGCGGTACTCGCGGTAGAGGGCGAGCTCCAGTTCGCGGTCGTAGTCTTCGAAGACGTCGTCATCCATGGTCTTCCCATCCTAGAGTCGCGCGCTCGATCCCGCTCCCGACTCCTCCCCAGGCGGCGACGACGGCCACTTGTTCAGCGGTCGGCGACAGCACCGCCCGCGGCCTCGCACCGAGCGGCACGATGCCTTCATGGCAGCGAAGGATGTGCTCGGGCGTGCGGGCGAAGAGCGTGCGGCGCGATACCTCGAGCAGTGCGGATACGCGGTGCTCGATCGCAACTGGCGCATCAGCGAAGGTGAGATCGACCTGGTCGTCGCCCGGCGCGGCGAACTGGTCATCGTCGAGGTCAAAACGCGCCGCGGCGAGGCGTACGGACACCCGTTCGAGGCGATCGACGGGCGCAAGCGATCGCGGCTGTGGCGGCTGGCCGTAGCCTGGATCGCGGCGCACCCGGGCGAGGCGCAGGGGCGGCGATTGCGACTGGACGCGATCGCGATCATCGGTCCCGACCCCGCCACCGGCGCGCTCGAGCATCTCGAGGACCTGCGATGACGACGGCGCGGACCTGGGCGATCGCGCTCACCGGACTGGACGGCGCACTCGTCGAGGTCGAGGCCGACCTGTCCAACCAGCAGCCCGAATTCCGCATCATCGGACTCGCCGACAAGGCGCTCGGCGAAGCCGTGCAGCGCGTGCACAACGCGAGCGCGAACTGCGGCCTCGCTCTGCCTCGCCGCCGGCTCACCGTCAATCTGTCGCCGGCCAGCCTGCCCAAACACGGCTCTTCCTTCGATGTGGCGATCGCGATCGCCGCGCTCGCGACAGAAGGAAGTATGGATGCCGTCTCCATCGCCGAGACCGTCCACATCGGCGAGCTCGGGCTCGACGGCCGCCTGCGGCCCGTGCCGGGGGTGCTCCCCGCGGTGATGGCGGCGGCGAGAGAGGGCAAGCGCCGCGTGATCGTGCCGCTCGCCAACGAGGCCGAGGCATCGCTGGTCGAGGGGATCGAGGTGATCGGGGCCGTCTCGCTCGGCGATGTGGCTCGCCGGCACGGCGCAGACGTCGAAGAGCGGCCCCTCGACCCGGTTCCGGCACCGTCTGTCCAGACGGCCGACAACGGCGTAGCCGAGCTCGGCGAGGTCATCGGCCAGCGCGATGCCGTGGACGCCCTCATCGCGGCCGCAGCGGGCGGCCATCACATGCTGATGAGCGGGCCGCCCGGTGCGGGCAAGACGATGCTCGCGAGCAGGCTGCCCGGCATCCTTCCGGAACTGGACGACGCCGAGGCACTCGAAGTCGCTTCGATCCGGTCGCTGTGCGGGCAGGCGGTCGGCACACTCGTGCGTCGTCCTCCGTTCGAGGCGCCGCACCACAGTGCGAGCATCGCGGCGCTCGTCGGCGGCGGCTCCCGCGTGCTGCGTCCGGGCGCGATCGCGCGCGCCACGCATGGGGTGCTCTTTCTCGACGAGGTCGGCGAGTTCAACCCGAGCGTGCTGGATGCCCTGCGCCAGCCGCTGGAGAAGGGCGAGATCACGATCCATCGGGCCGGTGTCACGGCATCCTTTCCCGCCTCGTTCCAGCTGATCCTGGCCACGAACCCGTGCCCGTGCGGCAACTATGGCGTGCGGGGCGGCAGCTGCGTCTGCCCACCGATCGCGATCCGGCGCTACCTCGGGCGCCTGTCCGGACCGCTGCTGGACCGCGTCGACATCGAGCTCGGGCTCTCGCGCGTCTCGGTCGCCCACGCGGCCGACCTTGCTGCCGGGATCGTCACCACCGCTGACGCGGCGGCGCGTGTCGCCGAGGCTCGCGACCGGGCGGCCCACCGCCTGCGGGCGACACCGTGGCGCCTCAACGCGCGCGTCTCGGGGCCGTGGCTGCGCGACGGACCGCTCGCCCTCGCCCCCGTCGTTCGCCGGCCCCTCGACGCGGCCCTGCACCGCGGCTCGCTCACTCTGCGCGGCTATGACCGTGTCCTGCGGGTGGCGTGGACCTTGAGCGATCTGGCCGCACGAGCGAGCCCGACAGTCTCGGACATCGGCCGCGCACTTTTCATGAAGAAGGGCATCACGACATGAAGGACTTCCTTCCCCCGCCCGCGCACGCGCGGGATCTGCTCGCGCCGCTCGTTCGCGGCGACCTCGACGATGAGCAGGCGCGACGTCTGTACGCCGCGCACACATGGGGCTGTCTCGTCGAGCCGGGAGACGGCCTGGCCGGACGCCTGGTCGCGGCTATCGGGCCTGAGGCGGCGCTGGCCGAGGTGATCAGCGGGGGTCGAGACGGCGGGGCTCTGGATGCCGTGGAGATCACCGTGAAGGAGTGGGCCGAGGGGCTCGAGCGATGGCGGCCCCGGCTCCGGGCGGGAGCCGTGCGCGAAGCGCTCGAGGTCGCCCGACGCGTCGGTCTGTCGCTCCTGACTCCTGAGGATCCCGCCTGGCCGGCGTCGCTGGCCGATCTGGGCCCACACGCTCCGCTGGTGCTCTGGGTCCGCGGAGACGTCGGGGCACTCACGCGATCGTCACGCTCGGTCGCGCTGGTGGGTGCGCGCGCCGCGACCAGCTACGGCGAGCACATCGCGATCGAGTTGGCGGCCGACCTCGCCGGCCACGGCGTGTCGATCGTCTCCGGCGCCGCCTACGGAATCGACGGCGCAGCGCATCGCGCCGCGCTGACGGTGGGCGGGACGACGATCGCGCTGCTTGCCGGCGGCGGCGACCGCCCCTACCCCGCCGGTCACGGCCAGCTTCTCGAGCGGATCGCGACCACCGGAGCGGTTGTCAGCGAAGTGCCGTGCGGAACCCCGCCGACGAAGTGGCGCTTCCTTGCGCGAAACCGCCTGATCGCAGCAATGTCGGATGCAACTGTGGTGGTCGAAGCGGGGTGGCGCAGCGGCTCGCTCAATACCGCCGGGCATGCGGCGACGCTCGCCCGACCGCTCGGTGCCGTGCCCGGACCGGTCACCAGCGCGGCATCGGCCGGATGCCATCGACTTCTGCGGGAGTTCGATGCGCGCTGCGTCACGAACGCCGACGAGGTGCTCGAACTGCTCGGCGCGTCGCCGCAGACCCTCTTCGACATGCCGATCGACTCGACCGCCCAGGCGCGCACGGACGACACGACACGGGTGCTGGATGCGATGAGCTTCCGATCGTGGCGGCCGCCGACCGAGATCGCCCGCCGATCCGGCCTGGCGTCGACGGAGGTGACCGGAATTCTGGGACTGCTCGCGCTCGAAGGAGCCGTCATCCGCGGTGAGGACGGATGGCGCCGTGCCCGCGGGGGAGTGCCGGTGGACTGAACGCCCGTGCGCCGCCGCCCCGAGCGCGTCGCCTGCAGGCATGCTGGGGGAATGGACCTCGACCGGGCGGCCGGCGCGTACGCGGAGCACCTCGCACGCGTTCGGCGTCTCTCGCCGGCGACGGTGCGCGCATATCGGGCCGATCTGCGCGACCTGTCGGCCACCGTTCCGCAGGCGCAGCTGGCCGATATCGACCTCGAGGCGCTGCGCGAGTGGCTGTGGGGCGCGACCCAGCGCGGGGACGCACGCTCGACACTCGCCCGCCGCACGGCGGCCGCGCGAGGATTTTTTCGATGGGCCACGGAGGAGGGCCTGGTCGACACGGACCCGAGCCTGAGACTTGTCGCCCCCAAACGCGGCCGCACACTCCCCAGAGTCGCCACCGCGGAGGGGGTACGCGGCATGCTCGAGGACCTGGCCGAACGCGCCGCGCCGGGGGATCCGGTCCTGCTGCGCGACCACGCGATGCTCGAAGTCCTGTACGCCGCCGCGGTGCGCGCATCCGAGCTGACCGGTCTCGACCGAGACGACATCGACCTCGACCGGGCCACGCTGCGGGTGCTCGGAAAGGGGTCGAAGGAGCGCGTGGTCCCGTTCGGCGTGCCCGCGCGGCGCGCCGTCGAGGCCTACCTCTCGCGCGGCCGTCCGGCGCTGGTGGCGCGGGCCGCCGGGGCGCAGCCCGGACCGGCGCTGTTCCTCGGCATCCGCGGGGCGCGGATCGCGCCGCGCGCCGTGTACGACGTCGTCGCCCGGGAACTGGGAGCCGTGCTGGGCACTTCTGCCGTGGGCGCGCACGCCTTGCGTCACTCCGCGGCCACCCACCTTCTCGACGGAGGGGCCGACCTTCGCGCCGTCCAGGAGATGCTCGGCCATGCCAGCCTGGGCACCACGCAGATCTACACGCACGTCTCTTCCGAGCGACTGGCCGCAACCTACCAGCTCGCGCACCCGCGCGCCTGAGCCGCCTCAGGTGCAGCAGGGGAGCAGCACCGCCCGGGGAAGGCCACCCAGCAGCAGCATCGGGTTGATGTACGCGCCGTCCAGCCGCACGCCGAAGTGCAGCGTGCCGGGCACCGCGTGCCCGCCGACGCCGAGGGTGGCGACGTCCTCGCCCGCGGAAACGGGGGCTCCCGGCACCTGCGCGGTGATCACCGGCTCGAGAGTGGTCACCAGCCCGTCGCCGTGATCGATCGTCAGGATGCCGCGGCCGGCGACGCTGCCTGCGAAGGCGACGACCCCGTCTGCCGGCGCGCGCACGACGGAAGCGCCCAGAAGGTCCAGATCGATCCCGCGGTGACCCGGGCCATACTCATGGGCCGGGGAGACGTAGGCGCGCGCGAGGCGGAACCGCTCGACGGGCCACACCCACCCCCGCCCTGTGAGGTCCACGCCGGACTGCGTGCCGGACGTCGAACCGGTCGCGGAGACAGCTGCGGCCGGCGGCGCCGTGAGGCACAGCAGCACCGCGAGTCCGACCCCTGCCGCTGTGCGACGGAACCGGGCCGAAAGGCGAACGACGGAGGACGGCATCCGTTCAGCATCTCGCGGGCGTCTCCTCGGCGGCGGTGACCGAGACGCGCGGGGGAGAACGCGCCTTCGCCGATCGCTGGGGAGGAGAGTCGGCTGGTACACTGGAGGAACACCTCGCTCGTCGGGGTGAATACGCGTGCCCAGAGTGCGTCCGAGAGCCCCCGGCTCATGGACGCGCGGCATCCACCCCCACCGGTCTCACGGAGCGAATCGCTCAGGAGCGGGAGTGCGCCGGGCGCCAGGCCCGCCGACCGAACGGTCAGGCGAAACACAACCGCAAGCGGCGCTTCCGGGCGTCGAGAACAGGAGAACGGCCATGGCCGTCGTCACCATTCGCCAGCTGCTGGACAGCGGCGTTCACTTCGGACACCAGACGCGCCGGTGGAACCCGAAGGTCAAGCGCTTCATCCTCACCGAGCGAAGCGGCATCCACATCATCGACCTGCAGCAGTCGCTGAGCTACATCGACAAGGCGTACGAGTTCGTCAAGGAGACGGTCGCCCACGGCGGCACGGTCCTGTTCGTCGGCACGAAGAAGCAGGCCCAGGAGATCATCGCCGAGCAGGCGACCCGCGTCGGCCAGCCCTACGTCAACCAGCGCTGGCTCGGTGGCCTCCTCACGAACTTCCAGACGGTCTCCAAGCGCCTCGCCCGCATGAAGGAGCTTGAGGAGCTCGACTACGAGAACCCTGCCGACAGCGGGTTCACCAAGAAGGAGCTGCTGCTCAAGAAGCGCGAGCTCGACAAGCTGCACAAGTCACTCGGCGGCATCCGGAACATGTCGAAGACGCCCTCCGCGATCTGGGTCGTCGACGCCAAGCGCGAGCACCTCGCGGTCAATGAGGCCACCAAGCTCGGCATCCCGATCATCGGCATCCTCGACACGAACGCCGACCCCGACGAATTCCAGTACCCGATCCCCGGCAACGATGACGCGATCCGCTCGGTGGGCCTGCTCACCCGGATCATCGCCGACGCCGCCGCCGAGGGCCTCATCCAGCGCCACAACCCGACCGACGAGTCGGCCGAGGCCGCCGAGCCGCTGGCCGACTGGGAGCGCGAACTGCTCGAGCAGGGCGCCGCCGAAGACGTCGCCGAGGCTGTTGCCGAAGCGGTCGTCGAGGCCGAAGCCGCCGAGGGCGCGGAGGTTATCGAGGTCGACGTCGTCGAGATCGTCACCGAGACCGAGACGGCCGATGGCGTCGAGGTCGATGTCGAGGTCGTCGAGGTGGATGTCGTCACCGAGACCGCGGACGGCGTCGAGATCGATGTCATCGAGGTCGCCGACGAAGATTCCGCCAAGTAACAGACCCGACTGAAGGCACGCTCGGCGGGGTCGTTCTGCACGACCCCGCCGAGCCATTCCCCTGAACTCATCACAATCAAGGAGCCGCCGAACATGGCAAACTTCACGATCGCCGACATCAAGGCGCTGCGCGAGCAGCTCGGAACCGGCATGGTCGACACCAAGAAGGCACTCGAAGAGGCCGACGGCGACGTCGAGAAGGCCGTCGAGATCCTGCGCCTGAAGGGCGCTAAGGGCAATGCCAAGCGCGCTGACCGCTCCACCAGCGAGGGACTCGTGGTCGCACGAGAGGTGGGTGGCACGGTGACGCTGGTCGAGCTCGCGTGCGAGACCGACTTCGTCGCAAAGAACGACCGGTTCATCGCGCTGGCGGACAAGGTCGCGGATGCCGCAGCCGCAGCCTCGGCCGACTCGGTCGAGGTCGCCCTCGCCGCACCCGCCGGTGCCGGCACCGTCGAGACGCTGATCTCGGATGAAGCGGCCATCATCGGCGAGAAGGTCGAGCTGCGCCGCGTGCGCACGCTGTCCGGTGACAAGTTCGAGGTGTACCTGCACAAGACCAGCAAGGATCTGCCCCCGCAGGTCGGCGTGGTCCTGGCCTATACGGGCGATGACGCGGAGACCGCTCGCAGCATCGCGCAGCACATCTCCTTCGCCAACCCGACTTATCTTTCCCGCGACGAGGTCCCCGAGGCCGACGTCGAGAAGGAGCGCGAGATCGTCACTGAGATCTCCCGCCAGGAGGGCAAGCCCGAGGCCGCCCTTCCGAAGATCGTCGAGGGCCGCGTCGGCGCCTACTTCAAGCAGGTCTCGCTGCTGGACCAGGACTACGCGAAGGACAACAAGCAGTCCGTCGCGCAGGTCGCGAAGGCCGCCGGTCTGACCCTGACGGGTTTTGCCCGCTTCAAGGTCGGCGCGTAACACGGTGGAAGGGCCCGCATCATCACGATGCGGGCCCTTTCTGCTGTGCAGTTCCGGCCGCGCGCTCGGATAGTTTGTACTCGATGAGAGGATGACACGTGATCGATGAGGCGACCCGAACCCGGCGAGTCCTGCTGAAGCTCTCCGGAGAGGCGTTCGGCGGGGGGCAGCTGGGGGTCAACCCCGACGTCGTCAGTCAGATCGCCCGTGAGATCGCAGCCGCGGTCGACCGCGTCGAGATCGCCGTCGTCGTCGGCGGAGGCAACTTCTTCCGCGGTGCCGAGCTCAGTCAGCGCGGCATGGACCGCGGGCGGGCCGACTACATGGGCATGCTCGGAACCGTCATGAACGCGCTTGCGCTGCAGGACTTCCTCGAGCAGGCCGGCGCGGCGACCCGGGTTCAGTCCGCCATCTCGATGACGCAGGTCGCCGAGCCCTACATCCCGCGGCGCGCCGAACGCCACCTGGAGAAGGGCCGCGTCGTCATCTTCGGCGCCGGCGCAGGCCTTCCCTACTTCTCCACCGATACGGTCGCCGCCCAGCGGGCGCTGGAGATCGGCGCGTCCGAAGTGCTGGTCGCCAAGAACGGCGTGGACGGCGTGTACACAGCCGACCCGCACAAGGATCCGACCGCGACGCTGATCGATCGCATCACCTACCTCGATGCGCTGCAGCGCGGGCTCAAGGTCGTCGACTCGACCGCGTTCAGTCTCTGCATGGACAACCGGATGGACATGCGCGTGTTCGGCATGGAGCCGGCGGGCAACGTCACGCGTGCTCTGCTCGGCGAACGGATCGGCACGCTCGTCACCGCCTGACACCGCTGCATCACCGGTTCGCGCGGGTCATGGCCGTTAGACTGAAGGCTCTGGATCTACCGATGGGAGTCACTGTGATCGCGGACGTCTTGGCCGAGGCCGGATCGCGCATGGACCGTGCGGTGGAGGGCGCCAAAGACGACTTCGCCACCGTGCGCACGGGACGCGCGAACCCGCAGCTCTTCCAGAAGATCTTGGTCGATTACTACGGCACCCCGACGCCGTTGGCCCAGCTGGCCTCGCTGAACAACCCCGAGGCCCGCACGCTGGTTGTCACGCCGTACGACAAGTCCGCGCTCAAGGCGATCGAGCAGGCGATCCGCGACACGCCGAATCTCGGCGCCAACCCCACCAACGACGGCAGTCTCGTGCGCGTGACGCTGCCCGAGCTGACCGAAGAGCGCCGCCGCGAGTTCGTCAAGATCGTCCGCGGCAAGGGCGAGGACGCGAAGGTGCACGTGCGTGGAATCCGTCGCAAGTCCAAGGACGACCTGGACAGCCTCAAGAACGACATCGGCGAAGACGAGCTGGCCCGTGCCGAGAAAGAACTCGATGCGCTGACGCGCGCCCACGTCGACGCGATCGACGAGGCGCTCAAGCGCAAAGAGGCCGAACTGCTCGAGGTCTGAGCCCCGCTGATGACCGATGCATCCGGCGATCTCCCGGACAACGAGCCGCCGCCCGAACCGCCGCCGCCGCCGCGGGATGCTGCGGGCGCCCGCAGAGGCGGGAGCACGCCCGACCACACCACGGACTTCCAGACCCACGTGCGCTCCGCGCGCAACGAGTTCGAGAGCCAGGTCGCGCAGGCACGGGCCGAGTTCGAGGAAGCCAATGAGCGCATCAAGCAGCGCACCGGGCGTGACCTCATCGTGGCGACCCTGATCGGGCTCGCGATCGGCGCGGTGCTCATCGCCTCGCTCATCTTCCTCAAGTGGGCGTTCGTGCTGTTCGCCCTCGGGGCGGCGATGCTCGGCATCTTCGAGTTCGGTCGTGCGCTCAAGGGCGCGGGCCGCAAGGTCGATCTGATCCCGCAGCTGGTCATCGGGGCGGGCCTGGTGCTCTCCGGCCTGACCGGACTCTGGCTGCACTGGGTGGCCGCCTTCGTCGCGGTCGCCCTGGTGATCGTGTGGCGCGTGATGGCGCAGATGTTCGCGAAGGACGGCAGGACATACAGCGCCGTGCTGGGCGATGTGCTCATCGCCGGGTTCATTCAGCTCTACGTGCCGTTTCTGGCCAGCCTGTGCCTGGTGCTGCTGCGACAGGAGGGCGGCGAATGGTGGGTGCTGGCGTTCATCATCATGGCCGTCGCGTCCGACACCGGCGCCTATGCGGCGGGGCTCTCGTTCGGCAAGCACCCGATGGCGCCGCGGATCAGCCCCAAGAAGACCTGGGAGGGCTTTGCCGGTGCGGCGCTGGCCGCCCTGATCGCCGGGGTGCTGCTCTCGCTGTTCATGCTCGGACTCCCCTGGTGGACGGGCCTGGTGATCGGCGCGGTGATCCTCGGAACAGCCACGGCAGGCGACCTCGGCGAGTCGATGATCAAGCGCGACCTCGGCATAAAGGACATGAGTTCATGGCTACCCGGACACGGGGGAGTGCTCGACCGGCTTGACTCGATCCTGCCCTCCGTCGTCGGCGCTCTCGCCCTGTTCTACCTGTTCTCCCCGCTGACGGCATGATGACGACCTCCGAGTCCCCGCCGATCACCTTCGCCGAGACCCGCGGCGCGGTGAAGGGCTATGACAAGCGCGCCGTCGACGCGTTCCTCGTGCGGGCCCGCGAGGCGTTCGAGACGGGTGCGGAGCCGATCACCGCGGCCGAGGTGCGGCAGGCGGCATTTCCGCTCGTGCGTCGCGGCTACGTGATCGCTGCGGTGGATGCGGCGCTCGGGCGTATCGAAGACGCCTTCGCAGCGCGCGAGCGCGAAGCGGCGGTCAGCAGTGAGGGGGCCCACGCGTGGGTCGGCCAGACTCGGGAGACGGCGCAGGTCGTCCTGGATCGGCTTTCGCGTCCGAAGGGCCGGCGGTTCACTCGCGTCGGGCCGCTTCGCTACGGTTACCGCATCGACGAAGTCGACCTCGTCGCCGACAAACTCGCGAAGTATCTCGAGACCGGCGACTCCGTGACCGTCGAACAGGTTCGGGCGGTCGCATTCCGGATGCAGCGCGGCGGATACCGCGAGGTGCAGGTGGATGCCGTGCTGGACGCGGTCATCGAGGTGATGCTGGCCGTCGCGTGAGGCAGGCCGCGGCCGCAGATGGCACCGTCGAGGACGGCCGGGTAGACTCGTGGAACTGTGACCTCCGGAAACGAGATGCTTCGCGCGCGACGGACGCCCCGTCAGGATGTGGCGAACCTTGGCGCGAGCGGCCTAGACGCGGGTGGCCCTGTCTCGAATCGCGGCGGTGGCCCATCTCGGCCGGCGGCACCCGCACAGCGCTGGTCACGCCGCCGCGGAGTGCTCGGGGTGTTCGCGGCCTTCGCAGCGATCGGATTCGTCGCAGCGTACATCGGTCCCACCGGCGTGGCCCTGTCTGAAGCCAACGCCGAGGAGCGCCCACCGATCACCCTCTACTCGAGCACGCTCGGCGACGCGCAGAACCTGCGGGTCGAACAAGCCGCCGCGGCCGCCGTCGACCTCGATCGCGGCGGATACACGGTGTACGTCACACCCAAGCCCACGCCGACGCCGGAGCCGGTGGCGATTGAGCCCTCGTCGTCGTCCTCGAGCTGGTCGCCGCCCTTCGTGACGCCCGACCCGGGCACGGCTCAGGCCATCGCCTATGACATGGTGCGCGCGCGCGGCTGGGGAGACGATCAGTTCGCGTGTCTCGTGGCGCTGTGGAACAAGGAGTCCGGTTGGAGGGTGAACGCCTACAACGCCGGCAGCGGTGCATACGGAATTCCGCAGGCGCTGCCCGGCAGCAAGATGGGCAGCGTGGCACCCGACTGGGAGACCAACGCGGCGACGCAGATCACCTGGGGCCTGAACTACATCGGTGGCCGCTACGGCGACCCCTGCGGCGCGTGGGGGCACTCCGAGTCGGCAGGCTGGTACTGATCCCATGCCGCGGTCGAACCGTCGACGCTCCGAGGAGCCCGGCGACGAGGCGCTCGATCGGCTCCTCACCGGGTGGAAGCGCACCGAGTCTCGTCGCGGTGTCACATGGGTGGTGCAGCCCGTATCGGCGGTGCAGGCGGTCAAGGCCTACGTATGCCCGGGTTGCGGACGTGCGGTGGCCCCCGGTGTCGCCCACCTCGTGGTGTGGCGCGCGGACGGCGTGCTGGGCGACCAGGCTGACCTATCGGGTCGGCGTCATTGGCATTCGCACTGCTGGAGGATCGCCTGACATGGACATCCGAGGAGCCGTGCTGCTTCCCGCCCGGCGTGAGGAGATCGAGCTGCGCACGATCGACGAGCTCACCCTCGTCGGCGAGCTCGCGCTGCCCCTGAACCGCGAGCCGGTCGCGACGCTCGTGACGCTGCATCCGCTGCCGACCGCCGGGGGATTCATGGACTCGCACATCCTGCGCAAGTCCGCGGCACGGCTGCCGGCCCTCGCCGACCTCGCGATCCTGCGGTTCAACACCCGCGGCACGACGTCGCCGCGGGGCACCAGCGAGGGCGCCTTCGACGCCGGGGGCGCCGAAGCGTTCGATCTGGCCGCGGCTATGGACTTCGTCCGTGAGCGGGGGCTGCCGCGTCCCTGGCTGGTGGGCTGGTCCTTCGGTACGGAGGTGGCGCTGAAGTACGGTCGCGACCACGACATCGAGGGCGTCATCCTGCTCTCGCCTCCGCTGCATCGCACGACACCGGACGAAGTGGCGGCGTGGGCGGACGGCTCGAGGAGGGTCGTCGTCGTCGTGCCGGAGTTCGACGATTACCTGCGCCCGGATGCCGCCGCAGAGCGCTTCGCCAGCGTTCCGGATGCCGTCATGATCGCGGTCGAGGGGGGCAGGCACCTGTGGGTCGGCGAGACCCAGACGCGCCGCGTGCTGACGGAGATCGTGGCGGCCGTCAATCCCGACGCACTGCCGCTGCCGACCGAATGGGACGGTCCGCTCGGCGAAGGGCCGCAGCCGGTCTCAGCGCTCGTTCTGCCGGGGGATGATGACCTGGCGGTAGATGATGAGGATGCTCGCGGCCACCGGGATCGCGATGAGCGCGCCGAGGAGCCCGAGTAGCGAGCCTCCGGCCAGAGCCGCGATGACCACGACCGCACCAGGCACCGACACCGCGCGGTTCATGACGCGCGGCGAGATGACGTACGCCTCGATCTGCATGTACACGAGGTAGTAGATCCCGGCGATGAGAGCGGTCGTCGGTGAGCCGAGTCCGAGGCAGGTGAGCACGATGATCGCCGATCCGGTCAGAGTGCCGACGAGCGGGATCAGAGAGAAGAAGAAGGCCACGACCGCAAGGACGGCGGGAAACGGTGCGCCGATGATCGACAGGAAGATCGCGCTGAGCACGCCGTTGATGACGCCCATCGTCACCTGCCCCATGACGAAGTAGCCGACGGACTTCGTGATCTGCTCGGCGATGTCGATGAAACGGGCGCGCTTGGATGCAGGCACCAGCTGGTAGATGGCGGCCTTGAGGTTGGGCGTGGAGGCCGTGAAGTAGATCGTGAGGATCAGGACGATGAACGCGCCGGCCAGGCCCGCGAGCACCGATGCGCCGACCGCCAGCACGCCCTGGCCGATGGACGCGTAGTCGAGGTTCGAGACCCAGTCCTCGACGAAGGCGAAAACGTCATTGACGTTCAGGTTCGGGAAGACGCCGCCCAGCCATGTCTTGAAGTCATCGAGCGTCGTGCCGCTCTCGATGGCCTTCGTGATGGCTTCGATGAGCTGGCTGATCTGACTCGCGATGATCGGCACCAGCATGAGCACGATGCCGGCGAACGCGGCGAGCACGCCGAGGATCGTGATGAGCACCGCGGCCCAGCGCGGCAGCTTGCGCCGCTCGAGGAACGAGATCGCCGGCTCCAGACCGAGGCTCAGGAACAACGCCGTGCCCACGTACAGCAGGATCGTGGAGAGTGTCTGAACGCTGCCGATCAGCAGCATCCCCACGCCGACGCCCAGGGTTGCGACGAGGGCGACGCGGAAGGGGTTGTGCACCTTCACGGTGACTCCTGACTGTGCTGACGGGACGGGCATTGCTGTCAGGTCAGGATATGCACAGGTCCCGCCCAGTGCCGGGATTGGCGCCTCCCGGGCGACGTTCAGGTCTCTTTCGCTAGTCTGAAATGTCGAGTCGACGGCCCGCCGCATCCCCTCGCGGGCCCAGGAGAGGTGTTTCGTGCGTTTCGTGTGGGCCGTGGCGGCATTCGTGCTCGCCGCCGTGATGATCGGCGCAGGCATCGCCCAGCGCACCGTCTTCCAGGGTCCGACGTCCGAGACGGTCGACCTCTCGGTGTCCGAAGAGGCCCCGTACCTGCTGATCGACGGTGCCGTTCTGAATCAGCTTCCCGGTGCGCAGACGCTGCGCGCTCAGGGCGAAGGCGAGCTCTTCGCCGCATACGGCCGCACGGCCGACCTCAAGGCGTGGCTGGCCGACACGACATACAGCGAAGTCTCGCTGAGCCGCTCCGGGAAGGTCGTCACAGATGCCGTCGCTCCGACGGCGGCGCCCGAACCCGCGGCGAGCGGCGCACCGGACGAGGAGGCTGCGCGGGCGCACAGCCCGATCGGCTCCGATCTGTGGCTCGACGAGTTCCAGCAGGAAGACCTCCTGATCGCGCAGCTGCAGCTGCCCGAGGAGATGAGCGTGCTCGTCGCGACTGACGGCAGCGCGGCGGCTCCCTCCGATGTCAGCGTTTCCTGGCCGACCGCTGGCGCGACGCCGTGGGCGGGTCCGCTCATCGTCGCCGGCGGCATCCTCATGGCGGTCGGGGTGTTCCTCTACATCCTCGGCATCCGCCATGCGCGTCGGTCCCGCGGCCCCCGTCGCAAGGGACTGCCGCTGCCGGTCACCGAGCCGATCGATCTTGCCGTCGAAGGCGCCGACAAGGGTGTCATCAGCTCCGGCACTCCGACCCGCCGCTCGGTCACCGCCGGTAAGCGCAGGTTCGTCGTGATCCCCGCCGTCGCCGTCTCGGCGCTGCTGTTCGCCGGATGCTCGTCGGACTCGTGGCCACAGCTGGCCGGCAGCCCGACGCCCAGCCCGAGCGAGTCGGTGATCGTGCCCGAGGGCCAGCAGGCTCCGGCGGTCACGAAGGCGCAGGCCGAGCGAATCATCGCCCGGATCGCCTCCGCGACCGCAGCCGCGGACGAGACCATGGATGCGACGCTCGCCGCGACCCGCCTGGAGGGCGCGGTGCTCGCTGAGCGCACGACGAATTACACGCTTCGCGGTGCGCTGACGGACTACCCCCCGCCGGCCGCCATCCCGACCAAGCCGCTCAAGATCGTGCTGCCGCAGGCGTATGACGGCTGGCCGCGTTCGGTCATGGCCGTGGTCAACGACGAAGCCGACAAGACCGCGAGCATCATGCTGGCCACGCAGGAAGACGCGTGGTCGCCCTACAAGCTCACCTACCTCTCGAGCCTCGAAGCGGCCACCCAGATGCCCGACCTCGCCCCGGTGTACGTCGGCGCGCAGCAGGTGCCGCCGGATTCCTCGTTCCTGGTGATGGCGCCCGACCAGCTCGCCGCCGCATACGCCGACGTGATCAACAAGGGCGAGGACAGCGAGCTCTACGATCAGTTCGAGGCCGAGGGCGATCAGTTCCGTGCGAGCGTGGCCGCGGACCGTGAGAAGCGGCTTGCGGACTTCAACACCACGGCGGCATCCACCGGCAGCCTCTCGTTCGACACGATGGCAGGGACGCACCCGCCTCTGGCCCTTGCGACCCTCGAGAGTGGCGCGATCGTCGCGGTGAACGTCAACGAGGTCGACACGGTCAAGCCGACCAACGCCGACGCGGTGATCAAGCTCGACACCAACCCGACGGTGAAGACCCTGGCGGGAGCCGAGCAGTCCGCCACCGGCTTCACGACGACCTTCAGCGATCAGCTGTTCTTCTACGTGCCCGGCCTCGGATCTACGGAGAAGATCCGCCTGCTGGGGTACGCTTCCGAGATCCTCGATGCAAAGGTGATCAATTGACGGACATCCCTCCCGGTGCGCCCCTGCGCGGCGCCGTCGACCTGTCAGCGCTTCGCAATCGCCCCGCTGCGAGCGAGGCGACGGCCGTCGCGCCGACGTCTGCTCCCTCGCTGGTGATGGATGTCACCGACGAGACGTTCCCGCAGGTGCTCGAGCTGTCCCGCTCGGTCCCTGTGGTCATCGATCTGTGGGCGGAGTGGTGCGGTCCGTGTAAGCAGCTGAGCCCCATCCTCGAGCGCGTCGTCCTCGAACTGGGCGGTCGCCTGTTGCTGGCGAAGGTCGACGTCGACGCCAATCCGCAGCTGTCGCAGGCCTTCCGCGCGCAGTCGATCCCGCTCGTGGTCGCGCTCGTGGGCGGTCAGCCCGTGCCGCTGTTCACCGGCGCGGTGCCTGAACAGCAGGTGCGCGAGGTGTTCGCGCAGCTTCTGCAGCTCGCCGCACAGAACGGTGTGACCGGTTCGATCGATCTCTCCGGCGAAGAGGGTGCGGATGCCGAGCCCGTCGAGCCGGCGCTGCCGCCATTGCACGCCGAGGCGTTCGACGCGATCGAAGCGGGTGATTACGTACGTGCGATCGCGGCCTACCAGAAGGCGCTTGCAGAGAACCCCCGCGACGAAGACGCGCGCGCCGGCCTCGGACAGGTGAAGCTCCTGGACCGCGTCCAGGGCCTGGACTCTCAGAATGCGCGGGCTGCGGCTGCGGCCGCACCGCTGGAGGTCGACGCGCAACTGGCCGTCGCAGACCTCGATCTTGCAGGCGGGCACGTTGACGACGCCTTCAGCCGCCTGCTGGATCTGTTCGCCGCACTCCCCTCGGACGAGCGTGCCCCCGTCCGGGAGCGGCTCCTCGAGCAGTTCGCGCTCATCGGCGATGCCGATCCGCGCGTGTTGCGCGCGCGCGGCCGGCTCGCCTCGCTGCTGTTCTAGTCGCCTCTTATCGGCGTCACCCTCAGGGGAGCAGCAGTCGCCCGGTGCTCGTCTGCGAGGGCAGGTTGGCCTGCGGGTCGTGCTGCAGCCACAGCACTCCCAGCGGGGGAAGCACCATGGTCGCGCGGCCGGATTCGCCCGCATGCACGACACCCAGGTTGCCCACGCCGGAGCCGCCGTACTCCTGGGCGTCCGAGTTGAGGATCTCGTGCCAGACACCGGACTCCGGCAGGTCAAGCGTGTAGCCGTGCAGGGGAACGCCGGAGAAGTTGCAGACCACGACCACAGTGTTGCCGTGCCAGTCGCGGCGCGAGAACGCGATCACATTCGGATTCCACGATGGTGCCCCGAGCCGTGAGAACGCGGCACCGTCGCTGTCGCGCGCCCAGAGGGGCGACTGCGCCTTATAGACGCTGTTGAGCGTCGCGACGAAGCTGTGCAGCTGAGCGTGCGAGGGCTGGTCGAGGATCCACCAGTCGAGGCCGCGGCCTTCGGCCCACTCCGAGAGCTGGCCGAACTCCTGCCCCATGAACAGCAGCTGCTTGCCCGGGTGGCCCCACATGTACGCCAGGAACGCACGCATGTTCGCCAGCTTCTGCCAGTGGTCGCCGGGCATCCGGGCGAACAGGCTGCCTTTGCCGTGAACGACCTCGTCGTGGCTGATCGGAAGGATGAAGTTCTCGCTGAATGCGTACACGAACGAAAACGACAGCTCTCCCTCGTGATGCGAGCGGTACATCGGGTCTCGCCCGATGTACTGGAGTGAGTCGTTCATCCAGCCCATGTTCCACTTGAAGCCGAAACCCAGACCCGCCCGGTCGGTGGCAGCGGTGACTCCGGGGAAGCTCGTGGACTCCTCGGCGATCATCGAGATGCCGGGGTAGCGCTTGTAGGAGGTGGCCGTGACCTCCTGCAGGAATCGGATGGCTTCGAGGTTCTCCCGGCCGCCGTGGATGTTGGGAACCCACTCCCCTTCTGCACGAGAGTAGTCGAGGTACAGCATCGAGGCCACGGCGTCGACCCGGAGGCCGTCGATGTGGAACTCCTCGTACCAATACAGAGCGTTCGCGACGAGGAAGTTGCGGACCTCGTTGCGGCCGTAGTCGAAGATGTGCGTGCCCCAGTCGCGGTGTTCGCCGCGGCGCGGATCGGGATGCTCGTAGAGTGCCTCTCCGTCGAACCGGGCGAGTGCGAACGCGTCTTTGGGGAAGTGCCCGGGCACCCAGTCCATGATCACGCCGATGCCCGCCTGGTGCAGCCGGTCGATCAGGTAGCGCAGGTCGTCAGGCATGCCGAAGCGACTGGTGGGGGAGTAGTAGCCGGTCACCTGATAGCCCCACGACCCGCCGAACGGGTGCTCCGACAGGGGGAGGAACTCGATGTGCGTGAAGCCCTGACCGGTCACGTACTCGATGAGCTGGTCGGCCCCGTCGCGGTAGGACAGCCCGGGCCGCCAGGAGGCGAAGTGCACCTCGTAGATCGACATCGGCTGCGAAGAGGGCTGGCTGGATGCGCGCGCCTTCATCCATGCGGCATCCGCCCACGTGTAGGACGAATCGGTGACGACGGACGCCGTCGCCGGAGGTACCTCGGCGTAACGCGCCATCGGGTCGGCTTTGAGCGCCCATTCGCCGCTGCGTCCCATGATCTGGAATTTGTAGGTCGTCCCGATTCCGATGTCGGGCACGAACAGCTCCCAGACGCCGCTGGCGCCCATCGACCGCATCGCGTGCGCCGATCCGTCCCAGCTGTTGAAATCGCCCGCCAGCCGCACGGCGCGAGCGTTCGGTGCCCAGACGGTGAACGAGGTTCCCTCGGTGCCTTCGATCTCGCGGACGTGCGCGCCGAGGACGCGCCACAGCTCCTCGTGGCGGCCCTCGCGGATCAGGTGCAGGTCGACTTCGCCGATCGTGGGTCCGAACCGGTACGGGTCCACGGCGGTGTAGTCGGGTGCATCGTCGTACGTCGTCACGAGCTCGTACATGCCGCTTTCGCCAGAGCGAACGCCTTCCCAGATCCCCGCGCGAACGTGCTCGAGGGGCACGCGCGTGCCGTCCGGGAAGACCGCCGTGACGTTGCGCGCGAGCGGGCGGCGTGCCCGGATTGTCCACTCCACGGAACCGTCAGAGTCTCTGCGGAGATGCATTCCCAGCACGGAATGCGGGTCGTGATGAGAGCCGGCCGCGACGGCGTCGAGCAGATCATCGGTGGGGCTCGTCATCGAGACTCCTTCACGTGCAGAATGTGGACTGGTTCGGTGAAGGCGTCGAGCTTGACGAAGTTGTGATCCGACCACGTCCAGTGCGCACCGGTGAGAAGCTCTTCGACTTCGAACCGCTCACCCGGTTCGACGCCCCAGATGCGGGTGTCGAGGTGCACCATCGTCTGGCGCACCGAGTGCGGGTCGACGTTCGCGACGACCAGGATCGTGTCGGAGTGCCCGGTCGGCGACAGTTCGGCGCCGATGCGCTTGGAGAACACGAGGATCGCGTCATCGTCGCTCCAGTGCACGCGCAGGTTGCGCAGCTGACCGAGCGCGGGGTGTGCGCGCCGGATCTCGTTCAGCTGCGTGAGGTAGGGGGCGAGGGAGTTGCCGTCGGCTTCGGCGGCGGCCCAGTCGCGCACCTTGTACTCGTACTTCTCGTTGTCGATGTTCTCTTCGGACCCGGGACGCGCGACGTTCTCATACAGCTCGTAGCCCGCGTAGACGCCGTAGGTGGGCGCTCCGGTCGCGGCGATCGCTGCCCGGATCTTGTATGCCGGCCGACCGCCGTACTGCAGATACTCGGTGAGGATGTCGGGTGTGTTCACGAAGAGGTTCGGGCGCAGGAAGTCCGCGGTCTCCAGCGCCAGCCCGGTCAGGAACCCCTCGAGCTCGAGCTTGGTGTTGCGCCATGTGAAGTACGTGTAGCTCTGCTGGAAGCCGGCCAGCGCGAGGCCCTGCAGCGGCGCAGGGCGGGTGAACGCCTCAGCCAGGAACACCACATCGGGAGTCTCCGCCGACACGGTCGCGATCAGCCACTCCCAGAACTGCAGCGGCTTGGTGTGCGGGTTGTCCACCCTGAAGATCTTCACTCCCTGTGCGATCCAGTGGCGCAGGACCCGCAGCGCCTCGGCGCGGATGCCCTCCGGGTCGTTGTCGAAGTTGATCGGATAGATGTCCTGATACTTCTTGGGCGGATTCTCCGCGTATGCGATCGAGCCGTCGGGGAGCGTGGTGAACCACTCCGGGTGCGAAGTGACCCAGGGGTGGTCTGGCGCGGCCTGCAGGGCGAAATCCAGGGCGACTTCGACTCCTTCAGCCCGGGCGGACCGGACGAACGCGCGGAAGTCTGCCATCGTGCCCAGATCGGGATGCACCGCGTCGTGGCCGCCCTCGGCGGCACCGATCGCCCACGGCGAACCCGGATCACCCGGCTGCGGATCGAGCGTGTTGTTGCGTCCTTTGCGGTTGACGCGGCCGATCGGGTGGATCGGCGGCAGATAGATCACGTCGAAGCCCATCGCCGCGACGGCGGGCAGCCGGCGGGTGGCCGACCGGAAAGTCCCGCTCTTGATGGTGCCGTCGTTGAGGCGTCGAGCCCCTTCTGAACGGGGGAAGAACTCGTACCATGACCCGAGGCCCGCCCGCTCCCGCTCCACCAGCAGCTCCGAGGGCGGCCCGATGCTCATGAGCGAGGTCAGTGGCCGCATCGCGAAGAACTCGGCGAAGGTCGGGTCGCGAACGATCTCGAGAGTTGCTGCGTCGCCGACATCCGGGTCACGCAGCGAGACCGCCGCGTTCTCCAGTCGACGGCGCTCGGTGATCGGCCTCGTCTTGTCAGCGACGGCGCGATCGAACAGCTGCGCCCCCATCTCGCGCATGACGGCGGTGTCGACGCCGGCTGCGATCTTCAGATCCGCTGCATGCTCCCACGTGGCGAAGTCATCGGCGAAAGCTTCGAACTGGAATCTCCACACGCCCTCCTCGAGCGGCGCCACCGCGGTCTCCCAGCGGTCGAATCCGTCGTTCAGGGCAAGGAGACGGTGCAGCGACTCGTCGCCGGACGGGGAGAACAGCCGCACGTGCACGCCGATGCGATCGTGGCCTTCGCGGAACGCGGTGGTGCGGAAGGGGACGATCTCGCCCGAAAACGCACTGGGCCGGAACCGTCCGTCGGGGACGGACGGCGAAGACAGTGTGATCGGGATGCGGGACGTCACCGTCGTGCGATCGGGCTGGCTGTCGGATGCCGCTCGCACCGGGATCGAAGAGGCGCTGCGCCAAGGGCTTGTTCGCGCGGCGCGCGTCGTCTTGACCACCTCTCGAACCTACCGTGCGCGATGCCGGGAGGACAGCCTGGGGCGCGCCGGATCGTGGTCGGGCTACTCCGCGCGGAACAGTCTCATCGAGGTTCCGGCGAGCGTGACGACTTCGCCCGGGAGGAACTCTGCCGGTGCCGCGTGGGGCGTGTCGTCTTCGCTCGACCACAGTGACAGGAACGAGGCGACGCCCTCGATCACGGGGAGCGTGACATCGACGGGCCTCTCGTTGCCATGCACCATCAGCAGGATCCGGTTGAAGCTCTCATGCTCCGGGGTGGATGCCGCGACGTACTGCAGCGTGCGGTTGGACGGATCGGTCCACTGGTCGATGGACATCGTGCTGCCGGTCTGGTCGTACCACTCCATGACCGACGCGGACGGCGTGCGTTCGTCCAGCTTGGCGAACCGACTCGGGCGCAGCGCGGGGTTCTCGCGGCGCAGGCGCAGCAGGCGCTGCACGTGCGCGAAGAGATCGTCCTGCCATGGCGCGTGATCCCAAGAGATCCAGGTCAGCGGAGAGTCATGGCAGTATGCGTTGTTGTTGCCGCGCTGAGTGCGGGCGAACTCGTCGCCGGCCGTGAGCATCGGAACGCCCGCCGACAGCAGGAGCGTGCCGAGGATGTTGCGCATCGCCTTGCGGCGGGTGGCCAGAATGGCCTCGTCTGTCGTCGGACCCTCTGCCCCGTGGTTGAAGGAGCGATTCGTGTCGGCGCCGTCGCGGTTCTGCTCGCCGTTGCCGACGTTGTGCTTCACGTCGTAGGACACGAGATCGCGCAGGGTGAAGCCGTCATGCGCCGTCACGAAGTTCACGCTCGCGAGCGGGCCGCGCTCGGCGCTGAATGTGTTCGAGGAGCCTGACAGCCGGGTGGCGAAGCCGCCGATGCCCACGGGAGCAGTCGATGCGCGTCGTGCGTAGTCGACGTCGCTCAGCCAGAAGTTGCGCACGCGGTCGCGGTAGCGGTCATTCCACTCCATCCACCCGTCGGCGAAGTTTCCGGTCTGCCAGCCGCCCATGCCGACATCCCACGGCTCGGCGATCATCTTCACGCCGGCCAACGCGGGGTCGTCCATGATGGCGCGCAGCAGCGGGTGGTCGGGCGTGAAGTGGTGCGCGGCATCCCGGCCCAGCGTGGCCGCCAGATCGAAGCGGAACCCGTCGATCTGGACGTCGCCCGCCCAATAGCGCAGCGAATCCAGGATGAGCCGGGCGGCGGCATCCGTCGAGGTGTTCACCGAATTGCCGCACCCGGTCACATCGATGTAGACACCGTCGTCCTGCTGCCGATAATACGAGCGGTTGTCGATTCCGCGCAGGCTCGTGCGAGGACCCCCGATGCCTTCTTCGGCGGTGTGGTTGTAGACCACGTCGAGGATGACCTCCAGGCCCGCCTGGTGGAGCAGCTTCACCATGCCCTTGAACTCGCGGAGGATCGCCTCGGGACCCTGGCGCCGGTTCTCCTCGGTGGCGTACGCGCCGTGGGGGGTGAAGAAGTTGAGCGAGTTGTAGCCCCAGTAGTTCGAGAGGCCGTGCTGCAGCAGCCGCGGCTCGGTCGCGAAGGCGTGCACCGGCAGCAGCTCGATGCTCGTGACTCCCAGAGTCAGGAAGTGCTCGATCATCGCGGGATGGGCCAGGCCCGCGTACGTGCCGTGGAGCGCCGGCGGGACGAGCGGATGCCGCTTCGACATGCCTTTGAGATGACCCTCGTAGATGACCGCCCGGTCCATGGGGACGGCCGGCTTGGCGATCCCGCCCCAGTCGAACGAGCCGTCGATGACGACCGAGCGCCAGTCCTCGTACCCTCCGCTGACCAGGCCCCTGGAATAGGGCTCGACCAGGAGGGTGCCGGGGTTGAAGGTGCCGCCCGGCGTGGAGGGGCCGTCCACGCGGATCGCGTATCTCGTGCCCGGCCGCAGCAGTGGCGTCGTGACGCTCCACACCCCGCCGACGGTGGGCGCGAGGGGGATGGTGTCGGTGATCCAGTCGAGGTCCGCGTCGTCGAAGACGACGAGCTCGATCTCGCCGGCGTGGGCCGACCACACCCGCAGAGTGCCGCCGTCCGGCCCGAGCGTGACGCCGAGATCGTCGAGATCGGAACTCAGCAGTCCTGGCGGGGAGGCCAGCGCTGTCAGGGGTTCGGGCGAAACCATGCGCTCTACAGTAGTAAGGCGGTGAGTCAGTCAGGTTACGTGGAGTGGGGGAATTCCATGGTCGTGTACCTCGACCATGCCGCGACGACGCCCCTGCGTCCCGAGGCGCGGGAGGCGTGGCTCGCCGCGGCGGAGGGTGTCGGCAACGCGTCGTCGATCCACGGCGCGGGGCAGTCCGCACGCCGTCTGCTCGAAGACGCGCGTGAGCGCCTCGCGGCCGCCCTGGACTGCGACCCCGTCGAAGTCGTCTTCACCTCGGGAGGCACCGAATCGGTGAATCTCGGCATCACCGGGCTGTACCGCGCGCGCCGCGAGATGACCGGACGCACCGCAGTCGTCGCTCCCACCGCCGAGCACCACGCGACGCTCGACACGCTGGCCTGGCTCAGCGCGCACGAGGTCGCGGATCTGGAGGGCGTGCCCGTCGATCGCGACGCGCGCGTGGATCTGAGCGCCTGGGAGAGTGCCGTCGGCGGAGGGGATGCCGCCGCAGCGACCCTCCTCGCGGCGAACAACGAGGTCGGCACGCTGCAGCCGCTGGCGGCGGCATCCGCGGCCTGCGCCGAGGCCGGCGTGCCACTGCATGTCGACGCGGTCGGCGCATTCGGGCATGTCCCCCTCTCGTTCCGGGCGCTGCGCACCGCGTCGGGCTCGAGCAGCGCAGGGCTGGTCGCGCTCAGCGTCGCCGCGCACAAGCTGGGCGGTCCGGTCGGCGTCGGCGCCCTCGTCGTGGCGCGCGAGGCGAGAGTGGAGCCTCTGTTTCACGGCGGCGGACAGCAGCGAGGCATCCGTGCCGGGACGCAGGACGCGCCGGGCGCGGCCGCTTTCGCGATCGCCGCCGAGCTCGCCGTCGCCGAGCTGGAGGAGGAGGCGGCGCGGATCGGCGGGCTTCGCGATCGCCTCGAGTCGGGTCTTCGTGAGCGCATACCCGGCATGCGCCCGTCGGCGTCGAGGGCCGAGCGTCTGCCCGGCCACTTCCACGCCGTATTCCCCGGTGCACAGGGCGACTCCCTGCTGCTGCTGCTGGATTCCGCCGGCATCGCGGTCTCGACCGGGTCGGCGTGCCAGGCGGGCGTGCCGGAGCCTTCGCACGTGGTCCGGGCGATGGGCCTCGGCGATGACGCCGCCCGCAGCGCTCTGCGCCTGACCCTGGGCCGCACCACGACCGCGGCGGATGTGGACGCAGTGATCGCGGTGCTTCCGTCCGCGTACGAGCGGGCCCGCACGGCCGGGCTGTCCTCGCGCCGGGTTGGCGCTGCCAGACTCGCCGGAAGCATCGGCTCGTAGACTCGTCTCATGCGCGTGCTGGCGGCGATGAGCGGGGGAGTGGACTCCGCGGTCGCCGCTGCGCGCGCCGTGGATGCCGGCCACGACGTGGTCGGGGTGCATCTGGCGCTCTCCCGCGCCGGCGGAACGCTGCGCGCGGGCAGCCGCGGCTGCTGCACCGTCGAAGATGCGATGGATGCCCGGCGGGCGGCCGACAGGCTGGGCATCCCGTTCTACGTATGGGACTTCTCGGAGCGATTCCGCGACGATGTCATCGAGGACTTCGTCACCGAATACAGCGCCGGTCGAACCCCCAATCCCTGCATGCGGTGCAACGAGCGGATCAAGTTCGCGGCCGTGCTCGAGAAGGCCCTCGACCTCGGCTTCGACGCGGTCTGCACCGGTCACTACGCGATCCTGCGCGAGAGTGCAACCGGCGGACTCGAGCTGCACCGTGCGAGCGATGCGGCCAAGGACCAGTCCTACGTGCTCGGTGTGCTCACGGCCGAGCAGCTCGCCCACACGCTGTTCCCGCTCGGCGAGACTCCGTCCAAGGCGCTCGTGCGGGCCGAGGCCGAGGCGCGCGGTCTGACGGTGGCGCAAAAGCCCGACAGCCACGACATCTGCTTCATCCCCGACGGCGACACGCGCGGCTGGCTGGCAGAACGCGTCGGCGCCGAGCGGGGCGACGTGCTCGACCGGTCCGGCGCGGTCGTCGGCTCGCACGAGGGCGCCCACGCGTTCACGGTCGGCCAGCGACGCGGGCTCGCTCTCGGAGTCCCCGCCAGCGACGGCAAGCCTCGCTTCGTGCTGGAGGTGCGACCCGTATCGAACACCGTCGTGGTCGGCCCGAAGGAGGCATTGGCGACCGCCGAGATCGCCGGGGAGCGCTTCACGTGGACGGGAGAGGCGCCACCGGCATCCGATTTCGCGTGCCATGTGCAGATCCGCGCCCATGCGGAGCCGGTGCCGGCGCACGCGATGCTCGGCGACGGCTGGGTGACGGTCACGCCGGAGACTCCCCTGGACGGCGTCGCACCGGGGCAGACCGCTGTGCTCTACGACGGCACGCGGGTGCTCGGCCAATTCACGATCGACCGCACCGTCTCGGCCGTCGCGGTAGGGGCCTGAGGCTCGCGAGAGCGCCGGGCGCTGTCGCAGGCGGCTCGTAAACTTACCGGCGTGACGGATGCCGCAACCCCCGTAGAGCTCGCTGAACTGTCGCTGGAGGCCGCACGCGCCGAGACTGTGCGGCTGATCGAACTGATCCTCGAGGCCCGCGACGCGTATTACGGCCGAGACACCGTGGTCGTGGACGACGCGACCTACGACCACTGGATGCAGCGGCTCGAGGCGATCGAACGGCTGCACCCCGAACTGCAGGGGCAGGATTCGCCGACTCTGTCGGTGGGAGCGGCATCCGGTTCGCTGTTCGCGCCCGTCCAGCACGCCGAGCGCATGCTCAGCCTGGACAACGTGTTCAGCGCCGAGGAGTTCCTCGGCTGGGCCGCCAAGGTCGAGCGTGATGCCGGCCGGGCGGTGCACTACCTGTGCGAGCTCAAGATCGACGGGCTCGCCCTCTCGCTGCGCTACGAGAACGGCAGGCTCATGACGGCCGCGACTCGCGGTGACGGCCGTGTCGGCGAAGACGTCACCGAGAACGTGCTGCGGGTCGGCGGCATCCCGCATCGCCTGACCGGCACGGGTCATCCGGCGCTGGTCGAGGTGCGCGGCGAGGTGTTCTTCAACGTCGCCGACTTCGAGTCGCTCAACGCGTACCAGGAGCAGATGGGCGACCGGCTGTTCGCCAACCCGCGCAATGCGGCGAGCGGGTCGCTGCGGCAGAAGACCGAGGGCAAGAACGACCGGCAGCTCGATGCGATGCACCAGCGCCTGTCGCGACTGCGGATGACCGTGCACGGCATCGGCGCATGGGCGGATCCGCCGGTCTCGACGCAGAGTGAAATCTACGCGCTCCTGGCCTCATGGGGGCTGCCCACGAGCGCGTACTTCCGAGTCGTCGAGTCGGCCGCCGCGGCCGACGAGTTCATCCAGCACTACGGCGTGCACCGGCACGATCTCGAGCACGAGATCGACGGCATCGTCGTCAAGGTCGACGAGCTCGCGCTGCACGACGAGCTCGGTGCGACCAGTCGTGCCCCGCGCTGGGCGATCGCCTACAAGTACCCGCCGGAGCAGGTGAACACCAAGCTGCTCGACATCGTGGTCTCGGTGGGTCGCACCGGACGCGCGACGCCCTTCGCGGTCATGGAGCCCGCGCGCGTGGCCGGCAGCGTGGTGCGCCAGGCGACCCTGCACAATCAGGAGATCGTCAAGCTCAAGGGCGTGCTGATCGGCGACACCGTGGTGGTGCGCAAGGCCGGAGACGTGATCCCTGAAGTCCTCGGTCCGGTCGTCGAGCTGCGCGACGGCACCGAGCGGGCATTCGTCATGCCGCTGAACTGCCCGGAGTGCGGCTCCCCGCTCGCACCGGCCAAAGAGGGCGACATCGATCTGCGCTGCCCCAACGCGAGGTCCTGCCCTGCACAGGTGCGCGGTCGGGTCGAACACATCGGCTCCCGCGGCGCGCTGGACATCGAGGGGCTCGGTGAGGTCTCCGCCGCCGCGCTCACCCAGCCGGTGCGCCCCGAGATCCCTCCGCTGGTCACCGAGGCAGGGCTGTTCGATCTGCGGGCCGAGGCTCTGTTCCCGATCGACGTCGTGGTGCGCGATGCCGAGACCGGTCTGCCCCGTCTGCTCGAGGACGGCACCCCCGACACGCGCTCCCCTTTCCGGCGTCAGCGCAAGAAGACCGATCCGGCCTTCCATGCCGACGGTCCGTTCGACGGCTCGGCGGACTTCGTGCTTTCGGCCTCGGCGACGCAGCTGCTGGCCAACCTCGAGGTCGCCAAGACCAAGGAGCTGTGGCGTTTCCTCGTCGCCTTCAACATCCGGCATGTGGGGCCGGTCGCGGCGCGCGCCCTTGCGCAGTGGTTCGGGTCTGTCGACGCGATCCGCGCCGCATCTTTCGACGAGCTCGCCGCGGTCGAGGGTGTGGGCGGGATCATCGCCGACTCGCTCCTGAACTGGTTCACGGTCGACTGGCATCGCGAGATCGTGGAGCGCTGGAGCGCCGCCGGTGCCCAGCTGAGCACCCCGGGTCATCCCGGACCGGGCGCTGCCGCCACCGCGGGAGGGGTACTCGAGGGTCTGACCATCGTCGCGACCGGCTCACTCGAGGGGTACAGCCGTGAGGGCGCTCAGGAGGCGATCATCAGTGCGGGCGGCAAGGCCGCATCCAGCGTCTCGAAGAAGACCGACTTCGTCGCGGCGGGACCCGGGGCGGGCTCCAAGCTCGGCAAGGCAGAGGAGCTGGGCGTGCGGATCATCGACGCCGCGCAGTTCCGGATCCTGGTGACCGAAGGTCCCGCTGCGCTCGACGCGCCCGCGCCGGACGCGGGATGATCGACGCATGCCGCAATGGATCTATCGAATCGTCCCGACGCGTCCCGAGATGCTCGCCGCTGCGACCGACGAGGAGTCCGCCGTCGTCGCGGAGCACTTCGGCTATCTGCAGGCGCTGAAGGCAGCCGGCATCCTGATCCTCGCCGGGCGCACTCAGGTGGATGAGGGCACGTTCGGCATCACGATCTTCGAGGCCCCCGATGAGGTCACGGCCCGGGCGGTGATGCAGACCGATCCCGCGGTCTCCGCGGGGGTCATGAGCGCGGAGCTGTACCCGTACGCCGTCGCCGCGCGGGACGGCTTCGCCGACAGCACGATCGCGACCTGATCATCGGGACCGACAGCCCAGGCCTGACGCGTGGCCGCCCGCAGGGGCTCCCCGCGCAGCCCAACTAGACTGGGGGAGTGTCTGAAATCACCCCTGATCTCGTGCGCCATCTCGGCGTGCTCGCCCGGATCCAGCTGAGCGACGAAGAGATCGAACGCCTCACCGGACAGCTTGACGTGATCGTCGACAACATCGCGAAGGTGTCCGAGGTTGCGACTCCCGACGTGCCCGCGACGAGCCACCCGATCCCGCTGCAGAACGTCTATCGCCCCGATGTCGTGGGCGAGACACTCACCCTCGCCCAGGCGCTGCAGAACGCGCCGGACGCCTATGACGGTCGGTTCCGAGTCACGGCGATTCTGGGGGAGGAGCAGTGAGCGAACTCATCCGCCTCAGCGCGGCTGACCTGGCCGCCAAGCTCGCATCCGGAGAGGTGTCGAGCGTCGAGGCGACCCAGGCGCATCTGGACCGCATCGCGGCGGTGGATGCCGACATCCACGCGTTCCTGCACGTCAGCGACCACGCGCTCGACATCGCCGCCGACATCGACCGCCGCCGTGCCGCCGGCGAGGAGCTCGGGCCCGTTGCCGGCGTCCCGCTCGCGATCAAGGACGTGCTCGTCACGACCGACATGCCCTCCACGAGCGGCTCGCGCATCCTCGAGAACTACATGTCGCCGTTCGACGCGACGGTCGTCGCGCGTGCTCGTGCCGCCGGATTGGTGCCGCTCGGCAAGACCAACATGGACGAGTTCGCGATGGGCTCTTCGACCGAGCACTCCGCCTATGGCGCGACGCACAACCCGTGGGACCTCGACCGGATCCCCGGCGGCTCCGGCGGCGGCTCGGCCGCTGCCGTCGCCGCGTTCGAGGCGCCCCTCGCGCTCGGCTCCGACACGGGCGGCTCCATCCGCCAGCCCGCACACGTCACCGGGACGGTCGGGCTCAAGCCGACCTACGGCGCAGTCAGCCGCTACGGCGCGATCGCCCTCGCCTCGAGCCTCGACCAGGTCGGTCCGGTCACCCGCACGGTGCTGGACGCCGGACTTCTCCACGACGTGATCGGCGGCCATGACCCCCGTGACTCGACCTCACTGACCGATGTGTGGCCGTCGTTCGCCGACGCGGCGCGCGAGGGAGCGCGCGGCGATGTGCTTCGCGGTCTGCGGGTCGGCGTGATCACCGAGCTGCCCGACTCCGGCTTCCAGCGCGGTGTCTCGGCGTCTTTCCGCGCGGCTCTGGCGTCGATGGAGGCGCAGGGCGCCGAGATCGTCGAGATCAGCGCCCCGCACTTCGAGTTCGGCGTCGCTGCGTACTACCTGATCCTCCCGGCCGAGGCATCCAGCAACCTGGCGAAGTTCGACTCCGTGCGGTTCGGTCTGCGGGTCACGCCCCCGGGCACGCCGACCGTCGAGAGCGTGATGGCCGCGACCCGAGACGCAGGATTCGGCGACGAGGTGAAGCGCCGCATCATCCTCGGCACCTATGCGCTGTCTGCGGGCTACTACGACGCGTACTACGGTTCGGCGCAGAAGGTGCGTACCCTCATCCAGCGCGACTTCGACGCCGCGTTCGCGCAGGTCGATGTGCTCGCCACGCCGTCGGCACCCACGACGGCGTTCCGCCTCGGCGAGAAGATCGACGATCCCATGCAGATGTACCTGAACGACGTCACGACGATTCCGGCCAACCTGGCGGGCGTTCCCGGCATCTCCGTCCCGTCGGGGCTCGCCGAAGAGGACGGGCTGCCGGTCGGCATCCAGTTCCTCGCTCCGGCCCGCCAGGATGCTCTGCTCTACCGCGTGGGCGCGGCGCTCGAAGCGCTGCTGGTGGATTCGTGGGGCGGACCGCTGCTGGACAGAGCTCCCGTCCGAGGAGGGGCGCTCTGATGGCGATGCATGAGAAGGCACCACAGCTGATGGACTTCGACACGGCGCTCGAGCTGTTCGAGCCCGTGCTCGGCTTCGAGGTGCACGTCGAGCTCAACACGAACACCAAGATGTTCTCGGCTGCCCCGAATTCGTTCGGACGCGAGCCGAACTCCGACCTCGCCCCGGTCGATCTGGGGCTGCCCGGCTCGCTGCCCGTGGTGAACGAGCAGGCCGTGAAGTACTCGATCTCGCTCGGGCTCGCCCTCGGCTGCCAGATCGCGCCGTCGAGCCGCTTCGCGCGCAAGAACTACTTCTACCCCGATCTGGGCAAGAACTACCAGATCTCCCAGTACGACGAGCCGATCGCCTTCGAAGGCTCCGTCGAGGTGGAACTCGCCGACGGCACCCGCGTCGTCGTGCCGATCGAGCGCGCCCACATGGAAGAGGATGCCGGCAAGCTCACGCATGTCGGCGGGTCCACCGGCCGCATCCAGGGCGCCGAGTACTCCCTCGTGGACTACAACCGCGCGGGGGTACCACTCGTGGAGATCGTCACGAAGCCGATCTACGGCGCCGAGCACCGCGCGCCCGAGATCGCCAAGGCCTACGTGCAGACGATCCGTGACATCGTGCTTTCCCTGGGCATCTCCGACGCCAAGATGGAGCGCGGCAACCTGCGCTGCGACGCGAACGTCTCGTTGCGTCCGCGCGGGCAGGAGAAGCTCGGAACCCGCACCGAGACGAAGAACGTCAACTCGATGCGCTCGGTGGAGCGGGCCGTCCGCTACGAGATCCGGCGCCAGGCCGCGATCCTCGCGGCCGGGGGAGCGATCACCCAGGAGACCCGGCACTGGCACGAGGACACCGGTACGACCTCGCCGGGTCGCCCCAAGTCGGATGCCGACGATTACCGCTACTTCCCCGAGCCCGACCTGCTGCCGGTGGTCCCCTCCGCCGAGCTGATCGACGAGCTTCGAGCGGCGCTGCCCGAGCCTCCCGCCGAGCGTCGTCGCCGCCTGAAGGCCGAGTGGGGCTTCAGCGATCTGGAGTTCCAGGACGTCGCCAACGGCGGGCTGCTCGCCGAAGTGTCCGCGACGATCGAAGCCGGAGCGACGCCCGCCGCCGCTCGCAAGTGGTGGACCGGCGAGATCAGCCGCATCGCGAACGCACAGGGTCGCGAGGCGTCAGATCTGGTCGCTCCCGTCGATGTGGCCTCGCTGCAGACGCTGATCGACGCCGGAACACTCACCGACAAGCTCGCCCGGCAGGTTCTCGAAGGGGTGATCCTCGGCGAAGGCACTCCGCAGGAGGTCATCGACCAGCGGGGCCTCGCGGTCGTCTCCGACGACGGCGCCCTGGTATCCGCGATCGACGAGGCGCTGGCCGCGCAGCCGGATGTCCTCGAGAAGATCCGTGACGGCAAAGTCCAGGCGGCCGGCGCCGTCATCGGCGCGGTCATGAAGGCGATGAAGGGCCAGGCGGATGCCGCGCGCGTGCGCGAACTGGTGCTGCAACGCGCGGGTCAGGTCTGACGTTCAGGCCTGGCGCTCGAACGCGGCGAGATGGTTCTGTGAACCGGCGAGCAGCCGCTCGAGCACGATGACGACATCGGCGGGTGCCGTGGCGATCGTCTCGGTCAGGTCGGCGATGTCGGTCTGCTCGATCGTGATTCCCACCTGCAAGGCATCGGGCAGCGACTGCGAGCCCTTGGCGATCAGCTCGTCGTACAGCGACTGAAGCGCGGGGTCGGTGAAGACGCCCACGGCGTCGACGCGGGGGTCCGGGACTCCGTATGCCGGCAGGAGTGCCGCGACCTGATCCTGGTGGGTTGTCTCCGACGCCGCGATGCTGTCGAAGATCCCGGCACCCCAGAGGTCCCCCAGTGTGACGTACACATCGTGGGCCAGCTTCTCCTCCTCGATCAAGTACGTCAACTGGGACTCCACCGAAGCCACCGCCTCGATGGTCGCGGCGGCTGTCGGGGAAGAAGTCGGGGCCGGGGCGGCGTCGGTCGGAGCGCTGGCCCCGGGGCTCACTTCTCCGGACGGAGCGAGGGGCGTGCATCCCACGAATGCTGCTGCGGAGAGCGCAATCGCAGCCAGGAGCATCGGTCGGCGAATCGTGGTGTTCATTTCAGCCTTTCATGTTGATACCCCCTAGGGTATTGAGATCACTTGCGAGTCGCACAGGGAGGATCTAGGGATTCGCTGGGAGATCAGATAGGTCGTGTCGGAGGGTGTTGTCCGTGGTCCGCGAGAGAATCAACGCATGGGACGTGGTGACGGGACCGGACGAATCGTCTCGTCGGACGGCGCCGACGACACCGGCACCGGCATCCTGCACGTCGACATGGATGCGTTCTACGCGTCCGTCGAAGTGCTCGATGACCCGTCCCTGAAGGGTAAGCCGATCATCGTCGGAGGCTTCGAAGGACGCGGCGTCGTCTCGAGCGCGTCCTACGAAGCCCGTCGATTCGGCGTCCGCTCGGCGATGAACGTCAGTCAGGCGTTGCGCCTATGTCCCACCGCGATCACCGTGCGGCCGAACTTCGACCGCTACCTGACGATGTCCAAGGAGGTCATGCGCATCTTCCACGATGTGACCCCCCTCGTCGAGCCGCTGTCGATCGACGAGGCATTCCTCGACGTCCGCGGCGCACGCCGCCTGTGGGGGAGACCCGGCGAGATCGCCCGGTCTCTGCGGCAGCGGGTGCTCGATGAGACCGGGTTGACCTGCAGCATCGGCGTCGCCGCCACCAAGCACGTGGCCAAGATGGCCTCGACGATCAGCAAGCCGGATGGTCTGCTCATCGTGGCGGAGGCCGACACCGAGGCATTCCTGCGTCCCCGATCGGTGCGCGCACTCTGGGGCGTCGGCCCGAAATCCGCTGAGGCGCTCGAGGCACGCGGCATCCACACGGTCTCCGACATCCTCGACGCCCCGCGGTCCGTCTTGGACCGCGCGCTCGGGGTCGCGATGGGGGAGCGCGTCTGGCACCTCGCCCGCGGACTCGATGCGAGGCGTGTCGACACGGCACGCGTGGAGAAGAGCGTCGGCCACGAGGAGACCTTCCCTACCGACATCGACGATCCCGCGGTGGTGCGATCGGAGCTGCGCCGCCTCGCCGACCGCGTCGGTGCGCGCCTGCGCATGCAGGGGTGGGAGGCAAGGACGATCGCGATCAAGGTGCGCTTCGCCGATTTCACCACGATCAGTCGTTCGCAGACGCTCCCCGAGCCCACGGCGGTCGGTCAGCGGATCGGCTGGGCCGCGCTCGAGCTGTTCGACGCGGTCGATCGACCGCTTCCCGTGCGTCTGGTCGGGATCCGTGCCGAGAAGCTCCGAGCTTCCGGTGCGGCCGGCCTCACGCTATGGGACGACGACGAGGAATGGCGTCGCGTCGAAGGCGCCCTCGACGATGCCACCGCCCGATTCGGCCGTGGTGCGGTCACCCGGGCCACGCTCCTGGGCGGAGCGCGGGGCGGGGGCACGCTGCCGTCTCATCCGCGCCCGGCGAGCATGGATTGAGCACGAACCGCTCCGTCGCCCTGGGCATGCCGGTCAGCGCCGAGTAGCGTGGACGCATGCCCAACATCGCACTCGAGCTCGGCAACCAGTCCGCGTCCTTCGGCGTCCACAGCGCCTACGGCGAGCAGATGGACGTCGACGGCGTCCGCATCATCCCGGTCGCGCTGGCGTGGTCCGGATTCGGCGGCGGATCCGATGAGTCCGGAAACGGCGGCGGGGGTGGGGGCGGATACTCCGTCCCGCTCGGCGCGTACATCCGCAAGGGGGACGACCTGCGCTTCGAACCGAACATCGTCTCGGCCCTCGCCGTGGCGATTCCGTTCATCTGGGTCGCAGGTCGTGCGCTGAGCCGTGTCATCCGCGCCCTCAAGCGATAGCGCCGATCCCGTCTCGATCACGCTCAAGGCCGCCGCATCACATGTACTGGAGTCGGTCGCGGGCGTCGGGGCCACGAATCCGGTCGTTCTCATCGACGGTCGCAGCGGGTCCGGCAAAACCTCGCTCGCTCGCATCCTCGTCTCGCGGTGGCCCCTGCCCGGGCGAGTGCAGCTCGTCGCGCTCGATTCGCTCTACCCCGGCTGGGACGGTCTGGAAGATGGCGTCCAGGCGGCACGCGAGCTGATCCTCGTCCCGCACGCACGCGGGCTCAATGGAGTCTGGGCGCGGTGGGACTGGGAGGCGTCGGCGCCGGCTGAGACCCATGCCGTCGATCCGTCCCTCCCGTTGATCGTCGAGGGCTCGGGTCTGCTCACTGCGGCGACGGCGCGACTGGGCGAGGTCCGAGTGTGGCTGGAGTCGCCGGTGCGGTCTCGCATGCGCCGCGCGCTGGACCGGGACGGTGACACCTATCGTCCGCACTGGAAGCGCTGGGCCGAGCAGGAGGAACGTCATCTGTCCCGCGACGAGCCGACGCGTCGCGCCACGCACGTCTTCGCGATTCCCTGAACCGTCAATCGTCGTCGGACGCGGCCTGCACGAGACCGTTGAGGCGGTAGCCGAGCCACTCGTAGATGCCGAACCGCGGGTCGTCCACGTCGTGGTCCTCCTCGCTGCGGATCTCGAGGCGCGTCGCGAGCACGAGCCGAATCGCGGCCAGAGCGCGAAGCCACGCCTGCAGCACGTCGCGCTCGAGTCGCAGCTCGACCAGTTCCATCAGCACCTCGTCGCCAGGCTCGGCATCCTCCGGGAGGGTCGCCGCCTCGCCGAGCGAGGAGAGCACCATGTCGGCATCCTGTCGGCGTCGCTCCAGCAGATCGCCCTCGGTCATGTCGCGGAAGTTCTGGGCCGCCTCGGCGTCGTCGGCGTACGCGTCGGGGACGAGGCGCGCGATCGCGGGGTCTCCCGCCGAGCTCTCGGCGTCTTCGAGGAGTTCGGCGAACTGCGTGACGAGCCCCGCGAGATGCGCTGCCTCCATCCGGGTCAGCTCGAGCATCACCGTGCGCGGCGCGTTCACTGCGGCGCCTGTCGGATCGTGGCCCACAGGCCGTAGTCGTGCATGGCCTGGGCGTGCAGTTCCATCTGCTCGCGCGCGCCCTCTGCGACGACGGCATGGCCGTCGTGGTGCACGGCGAGCATCAGTCGCTCTGCGTGCGGACGATCGAACCCGAAGTACTCACGGAAGACATGCGTGACATAGCCCATCAGATTGACCGGGTCGTTCCAGACGACCGTCTGCCAGGGCCGCATCGTCTGCTCGTCATGACGGATGCCGACCTCCTCGTCGAGCTCCGGGCTCGCCAGCATGGCCATCATGCCCACCCGAGGTCGTGCAGCCGCTCGTCGTCGATCCCGTAGAAGTGTGCGATCTCATGGACCAGCGTCGTGTGAACTTCATCCCGCAGCTCTTCCTCGGTGTCGCAGGTCGCCAGGTGCGGCTCGCGGTAGACGATGATGCGGTCGGGCAGCTCGCCGGCCCCATACCGGTCGCGCTCGGTGAGCGCCCACCCGTCGTACAGGCCGAGGAGGTCGAGACTGCCGTCCTCGGGGCGGTCCTCCACCACGAAGATCACGTTGTCGAGGCCGTCGACCATGTCGTCGGGAAGCCGATCGAGTTCGTCGGTGACGAGAACCTCGAACGCCACGGCATCCATGTCAACCATTGGGGTGAGTAACGGGGCTCGAACCCGCGACATCGGCCACCACAAGGCCGCGCTCTACCAACTGAGCTATACCCACCATGTCTCCCGCGCGCGGCGGGCAACCCGAAAATTCTCTCATACTTCGGTGGCGAACGCCGAAACGGCAGCGCTCGCCGCGGCACGTGCCCCATCGCTGGTCGGACCCGGTTCGGGAACGAAGACGGCCGAGCGATAGTAGGACAGTTCCAGGATCGATTCGCGGATGTCGGCGAGGGCGCGGTGGCCGCCGCTCTTCGCTGGGGCATGGATGTAGGCACGGGGGTACCAGCGTCTGCTGAGCTCCTTGATGCTGGACACATCGACGTTGCGATAGTGCAGCCAGCGGTCCACCCGCGGCATGTACTTGGCCAGGAACATGCGATCTGTGCCGATGGTATTGCCGGCCAGCGGCGCCTTGCCCTGAAGTGGGACGAAGCGCTGGATGTACTCGAGCGCCTCGAACTCGGCCTCGGCCAAGCTCACGCCCTCGGGGATCTCGGTCAGCAGCCCGGACTTCTCGTGCATCGCCGTTACGAAATCATTCATGTGCGCGAGTGCCGAGGCATCGGGTTTGATGACGATCGAGAACCCGGGGTCGAGCGGACGAAGCTCGAAGTCGGTCACGACGACGGCGATCTCGACGAGTTCGTCGATCGCCAGGTCGAGCCCGGTCATCTCGCAGTCGATCCATACGAGACGGTCGTTGTCGGAAGCTCCCACCATGCGCTCCATCCTAGTGACGGGCCTCGGACACGGACGGGCAAACCGGGCCGTCCTCGCAGCGGGTCTCGTCGGCGGGTGGCCCCCCCGGAGAGATTCGAACTCCCGACCAGCCGGGTAGAAACCGGACGCTCTTCCACTGAGCTACGGGGGGTGACCCGTCTACGGTACCGGCGACCCGGGGGCGGATGCACGTGAGCCATGCATGCACACGGGGATCCGCCCGAAAGAGTCTGGCAGGTTGCGGTCAGCGGGCGTAACGTCGAACCGACGGAAGGATTCGATGATGAGCACGACTGATGCGCATCACACCCTCTGGGTGGCTTACGGGCAATCCGGGGTGGTCGGCAGCATCCGCAAGGACGACGACGGATACACGGTGACCATGGCGGGAGCCGATGCCTCCGCGGGGACTTACCCTTCGATGGAGATCGCGAAGAGCGCTCTGCACGCGCGCATGATCCCCGGCAGCGACTGGCCGGAGTTCCGCGAGCACTGAGACGGTCAGCCCACAGGGCCCGTGGGGGTCGACTCGACCCGCACCCGCGTACTGATCGGACGTGCCGTGTCGAGCAGCGGCAGTGCGATGTGCACGAGTGGTCCGATGAGGGCGGCGAAAAGCACCGTGCCGATTCCCACGGTTCCGCCCAGCAGCCACCCGAGCGCGAGCACGGTCACCTCGACAAGAGCCCGGCACACCCAGATCGGCCAGCCCAGGCGCGCGTGCAGCCCCGTCATGAGTCCATCCCGCGGTCCCGGGCCGAAGCGTGCGCCGATGTAGAGTCCTGAGGCCACCGCGACCAGAAGGATGCCGCCCAGCAGCACGCCGATCTGAAGGGTGAGACCGGTGACCGGGGCCATCAGCCAGAGCACCACCTGCATGCTCGTCCCGACCAGCAGGATGTTGGCAACGGTTCCGATGCCCGGCTTCTGATGCAGCGGGATCCACAGCAGGAGCACGAGGAAGCCGACGATGTTCGTCACCCAGCCGATGCCGATGCCGGTGTGGACCGACAGGCCCTGCGCGAAGACGGTCCATGGGTCGACGCCGAGGCCCGCTTCCACGGTGAGGGCGCAGCCGGCGCCGTAGAGGACGAGTCCGATGAGGAGCTGCAGCAAGCGACGAACCATGTAACCATCCAATCGAATAATTGGATCGCGTCATGCAGTCCAATTCAAGTATTCTGGCTTCATGGACTCCCGGATATCGGCCCGTGCCCTGTGCGCCGCCCTCGGCGGCTGGCGCACACGCGAACCCGCTTACGAGGCGCTGGCGGACGGCATCCGCCTGCTGTGTCTGGACAATCGGGTGGCGCCGCGCACCGCCCTTCCTGCGGAACGCGAACTCTCCGCGGCGCTGGAGGTGAGCCGCAGCACGGTGGCGGCCGCGTACCGCAGCCTTCGGGACTCGGGTCACATCGCGAGCACCCGCGGATCCGGCAGCGTGACGCTGCCCCTTCGGCGTAGGGATCCGGGGCGTGCGTCGACCAGTGAGGGCGCGATCGATCTGCAGCAGGCCAGTCCTCCAGCCTGGCCCGGTCTGGCCGGGCTCATCTCGGACGTGGCCCTGTCGGCATCGACGATCGTCTCGCGCACCGGCTATGACGTGCTCGGGCGGATCGAGCTGCGCGAGGCGATCGCCGCACGGTACTCGCAACGCGGCATCCCGACATCGCCGAACGAGATCGTGGTCACCACCGGCGCGCAGAGCGCGATCCATCTGCTCGCCGCCGTGCTGCTGGGCCGCGGAGATCGGGTTCTCATCGAGACGCCGACCTACCCGCACGCCGCGGATGCGCTCCGGCGCGCCGATGCGCGCCTGGTCGGCGTGCCGGTGACGACCGAGCACGGTTGGGACCTGGATCGCGCCGAGCAGGCCTTCGCGCGCACGCTGCCGGTGCTCGCCTACCTCATGCCGGACTTCCAGAACCCGACCGGTCGCTCGATGACCGCCCTGGAACGCGCCGCCATTCTGGGTGCGGCGGAGCGATCGGGGACGATCCTGGTGCTCGACGAGACGACCGCCGATCTCGACATCGACCGGGGGCCCGTCCGCTCGGGCTTCATGGATGGTGATCCCGCGCTCGTCGTGAGGGTGGGATCCCTCGGCAAGACGGTCTGGGGTGGACTGCGCGTCGGCTGGATCCGCGCGGAGTCCGACCTGGTGCGACGTCTCGTCGCGGCCCGCCCCGCGCACGATCTGGGCACACCCGAATTCGAGCAGGCCGTGGCCGCGGCGGTGTTCCCGCAGTACGCGGCCGTCGTCGTGCAGCGTTCGCACGTGCTGCGCGCGGGTCGGGATGCCGCCATCGCGGAGATCGCACGCCTGCTGCCGGAGTGGCGGGTCCCCACCGTGCACGGCGGAGTGTCGCTGTGGATCGGGCTCGACGCGCCACTGAGCTCGGCGCTCGTGATGGATGTCCGCTCTCGCGGCCTGCTGCTGTCGGCGGGTCCGCGGTTCTCGGTCGAAGGTGGTCACGACCGGCATCTGCGCATTCCGTTCACGGCGGCACCCGAAGAACTCGCCCGCGCGGTCAGCACGCTGGCCGAGGCGTGGCCGCGAGTACTGCAGGGCGCGCCGGTCTCGGTGACGGAGCAGTTCGACTCCGTCGTCTGAGCGCACAGCGCGTCGCTGCTGATCAGCGCGTGAACACCACGCACTCGACGGCGTCGTCGACCGACCAGAACTCACCGAGATCGTGGAACGCGCGGCTCGGCGCATGGAATCTGCGTGCCCGATACCGGATTTCGGAACCATTCCGCACCGCCTGCAGGTGACCGATCACCCGGCCGACGCGATCGACGATCCGCCAGAGCAGCGGGCCCGCCGCGACGAGGCGGACGTTCGCCGCGCGCGTGGACGGGGGCAGTGCGCAGAGCGAAGTCTGCAGTGTGAGTGTCATGAGCGTTCCCTTCCGATTCGAAGATAGGTTCTCCCCCCGACATTGCGGACGGGATCATCCACTCCTCCCCAGCTGCTCGCACACTCGGGGTTTTCCGCAGAGCGGAGGAGAGGACCTGCCGCGGAGGCGCTGCGGAGCCAATCTGAGGGGGCGCCGGTGTCCGACGGGCACTCGGGCACCGGCGCGACCCCGGGGACCGTCCTCGGGCAGAGAGGATGCGAGATGAATGACACGATCACGATCGTCGGCACCGTCGGCACAGACCCGGAGAAGAAGGTGCGCAACGGCGTGCCGATCACGACGTTCCGGGTGGCGAGCAAGGAGCGCCGCTTCGACCGCGCAACGGGAACGTGGGTCGACGGCGAGACCAACTGGTACACGGCCTCGGCCTACCGTCGGCTCGCTGAGCATGTGTTCGAGTCGGTGCACCGGCGCGAACGCGTGGTGCTGACCGGTCGGCTCCGCGTACGCAACTGGGATACCGGAGAGAAGCGGGGCACATCCGTCGACATCGACATCGACGCGATCGGACACGACCTGCTCTTCGGGACGACGACCTTCCGATCCGATGACGCGGCCGCCATCAGCTCGTCGTCGGCGTCCACCGATTCCTGGGCACCGGGCGATGCTGCGGACGGCGGCTGGGCGAGCCCCGGCGTAGACCGCGGGGACGATGCCGGTGCTCATCAGGAAACGGCGACGAGCGGATGGCCGGACTCCACGACCGAACCCGAACCGCGGCCGCTCACTCTCGCGGGAGTGGAGGCGCCGTTCTGAAACGGCACGGCAGGCGCCCGGGGTGGCGCACTTTAGACTGGTATGGTGTCCCGCCACTCTGAGCGCCGCCGCCCGGTCCCGATCGGGCTGCGCCTCGCCGGTATCGGTATCGGTATCGGCCTCGCGCTCGCACTGACCGGCTGCACAGCGGCGCAAGTCGAGACCGGCGCGTCGCCGACCGCGAGCAGCGCTGTGACTCAGATTGCCACTGCGTCGCCGTCGCCGTCCGTGGCGACGGGGCCGGTGCTCGTGCCCGACGGCACGGCTCAGGACAATCTGCCCGTCTTCTCCGCGGTGGTGGCCGCGGTGTGGGAGACACCGCAGCAGGTCATCGGTCAGGCGTACGTCGACTCGCTGGTCGCTGCCGGATTCGACAAGGCAGCAATGCAGCTCACCCCCGACCAGAGCACCGTCGGCAATGCGGCCGAGAGCATCCAGTTCTCCGTGCGCTGGGGCGGCGAATGCCTCGTGGGACAGGTCGGACCCGCGACCGGGGCGCCCGTCACGGCGGTCGTGCCGGTCATCGACGAAGACACGTGCCTGGTCGGCGATACTCGCGCGATCGACTGGTGAGCCGCCCCGCGCCGGCGCCGGGACGGCGAAAGCCGCCGCCGGTCGGCCCGTAGACTGGTCGGGTTATGGCTGAATACATCTATTCGATGGTCCGTGCCCGCAAAGCTGTCGGCGACAAGGTGATCCTCGACGACGTCACGATGGCGTTCCTGCCTGGAGCGAAGATCGGCGTCGTCGGCCCCAACGGGGCGGGAAAGTCCACGATCCTCAAGATCATGGCGGGTATCGACACCCCGAGCAACGGCGAGGCCAAGCTCAGCCCCGGCTACAGCGTCGGCATCCTGATGCAGGAGCCCGAGCTCGACGAAGACAAGACGGTGCTGGAGAACGTGCAGCAGGGTGTCGGTCCGATCATGCAGAAGCTCGATCGGTTCAACGAGATCTCCGGGTTGATGGCCGACCCGGATGCCGACTTCGACACGCTGCTGGCGGAGATGGGCACCCTGCAGGAAGCCATCGACGCCGCTGACGCATGGGATCTCGACTCCCAGCTCGAGCAGGCCATGGACGCACTGCGCACGCCGCCGTCCGAGGCCATCGTCAGCAACCTGTCCGGCGGCGAGAAGCGCCGCGTCGCCCTGTGCAAGCTGCTGCTGCAGAAGCCCGACCTGCTGCTGCTGGACGAGCCCACCAACCACCTCGACGCCGAGAGCGTGCAGTGGCTGGAGCAGCACCTCGCGAAATACCCTGGCGCCGTGCTCGCCGTGACACACGACAGGTACTTTCTCGACCACGTCGCGGAGTGGATCTGCGAGGTCGACCGCGGTCGGCTCTATCCGTATGAAGGCAACTACTCGACCTACCTCGAGAAGAAGCAGGAGCGGCTCCAGGTGCAGGGCAAGAAGGACGCGAAGCTCGCCAAGCGCTTGGCCGGCGAGCTCGAATGGGTGCGCAGCAACGCGAAGGGCCGCCAGACCAAGTCGAAGTCCCGTCTCGCACGCTACGAGGAGATGGCGGCCGAGGCCGACCGCACTCGCAAGTTGGACTTCGATGAGATCGTCATCCCGCCCGGGCCGCGCCTGGGCCAGGTGGTGCTCGAGGCGAAGAAGCTGCAGAAGGGCTTCGACGGCCGGAGCCTGATCGACGGCCTGAGCTTCAGCCTTCCTCGCAACGGCATCGTCGGCATCATCGGCCCGAACGGCGTAGGCAAGACCACGCTCTTCAAGACGATCGTCGGTCTCGAGCCACTCGACGGCGGCGAGCTGAAGGTCGGTGAGACGGTCGAGATCTCGTACGTCGACCAGAGCCGCGGCGGCATCGACCCCAACAAGTCGCTGTGGGAGGTCGTCAGCGACGGCCTGGACTGGATCCAGGTCGGCAAGGTCGAGATCCCCTCGCGCGCCTACGTCTCCCAGTTCGGGTTCAAGGGGCCCGACCAGCAGAAGAAGGCAGGAGTGCTCTCCGGCGGTGAGCGCAACCGGCTGAACCTCGCACTCACGCTCAAGCAGGGCGGCAACCTGCTCCTCCTCGACGAGCCGACCAACGACCTCGATGTCGAGACCCTCGGAAGCCTCGAGAACGCCCTGCTCGAATTCCCCGGCTGCGCCGTGGTCATCACTCACGACAGGTGGTTCCTCGACCGCATCGCGACGCACATCCTCGCGTATGAAGGCACTGAAGAGGAGCCCGACAAGTGGTACTGGTTCGAGGGCAATTTCGAGGCGTACGAGGAGAACAAGATCGAGCGTCTGGGCGCCGATGCTGCCAACCCGCACCGCTCGACGTATCGCAAGCTCACGCGCGACTGACCGGCCGTGCGACTCAGCGACTGAACGGAGCGCCATGCGGCTTCACATCCCCATCCACCTCCGCTGGGGGGATCTCGACGCGTTCAACCATGTCAACAACACGGCGATGCTCCAGCTGCTCGAGGAGGCACGCGTGCGCGCGTTCCGGCAGCCGCTCCCCGGCGAGCACGCCCCCACGACCGCGGTCATGGATTCGAGCCAGGGCAGCGGCATCCTGAGCCTGATCGCCCGGCAGGAGGTCGAGTACCTCGCCCCTGTGCCGTACCAGCGGTTCCCGCTCGATGTGCAGCTGTGGTTCGGGGCGCTCGGCGGCTCCAGCATGGAGGTCTGCTACGAGGTGTGCGGACCGCGCCAGACCGCTGACCAGGTCGGCTCCCAGGTGGTCTACGCCCGAGCGACCACGGTGAGCGTTAAGGTGGATGCCGCGACCGGCCGCCCGATGCGGCTGTCCGCCGAGGAGCGCGCGGCGTGGGAGCCCTACCTGGGCGAGCCCCTGATCTACACGCACCGGCGCTAGCCCGGGCTACGTGGCCTTCGCCACCGGCAGACGCACCGTGATCTCCTGTGAGACCGAGGCGAGCAGCCGGCCGTCGCGGGCATAGATGCGCCCCGTCGACAGTCCGCGGCCGCCGCGCGCGCTCGGAGACTCCTGCACGTAGAGCATCCACTCATCGACCCGCCCGAATCGGTGCCACCACATGCCGTGGTCGAGGCTCGCGACTTTGAGGCCGCGAGTCGCCCATCCGACGCCGTGGGCGCGCAGCACCGACTCCTGGATCGTCAGGTCGCTCATATACGCCAGCGCCGCACGGTGCATCCGCGGATCGTCGGGGAGGGCACGCCGTGTGCGCATCCACACGGCCTGCCGCGGCATCCGCTCACCGTCGACGGTGAGATAGATCGGCGAAGGGATGTGGCGCAGGTCGACCGGGCGATCGGTGAAGAAGCGCTTGGTCAGCGGGTGCACGCCCTTGAGGTGATCTTCGACGTCGGGCAGGTCATCCGGCTCGGGAACACCGTCGGGCATCGCCTCCTGGTGTTCGAGACCCGGTTCCTCGTCTTGGAAGGAGGCGATCATCGAGAAGATCGGTACGCCCTGCTGATACGCCTGGGTGCGGCGGGTGGAGAACGAGCGGCCGTCGTGGATCCGGTCGACAGCGAAGGTGATCCCCTGGGTCGAATCTCCCGGGCGGAGGAAGTACCCGTGCATCGAGTGCACCGTGCGCGCATCGGGCAGAGTGCGCGCCGCCGCGATCAGCGACTGCGCGAGCACCTGGCCGCCGTACACGCGGCCGAGCGGCATCCATTGAGAGACGCCGGTGAAGATGTCTTCGTTGGTACGCGCCGCGGAGTCCGAGAGCTCGAGCACCGCCAGCAGCGACGCGATCGGGTCTTCAGAGGCTTCGTCGCCACCGGTGCGCGGGCCGTCGAGATCGTTCACGGCGTCTCCTGTCATCCGTCGGCGCCTACCGCTGTGCCGGTACTTGGTAGTTTAGGCGGGATGTCAGAGCGCCTTCTCTTCGTCGACAGCGACTCGGCCGCCGATGCGCTCACGTTCGCCGGCCGCGCCGCGCGGCTCACTGAAGACGCCGTGCGCCTGCAGGCGGCGGGGGGCGTGCTCGCGATGTCGACGCCGTCGCTGGTGCCGCGTGGGCTTCTCGATGAGACGCCCACGATCCTCGGCATGCGCACGCTCGCGGTGGACCCCGAGCTCGTGTGCGACATCGTCGTGCGCGCGGGGGAGCTCGCTCGGGATGCCTCGAACCCCGCCGCGATCCTGCTGCCGCCGATCGGGCTCACGGCGGCGTGGGCGGGCGTTTCGGCACCGCGTGGGGCGTGGATGCCGCGGGCCGAGCTTGCCGCGTCGGTGCTCGCCGCGCGCGCCCGGTGGGGGATTGCTGCGGTAGCTGAGGCCGTGCCCCGAGACGCGGGCGAAGAGGTGGTGCGCGCCGTGCGCGGCGATATCTGGGGCCGGCCGGACGATGAGCTGGCGGGGGTGCCGCTGGGTGTCGCCTTCACCGCCGTCACCCTGGGCTTCATCGCAGGCGAAGAGGTCGCCGCGGTGCGCACGAACGGACCGTGGACCCGGGTCTCGCTGGCCCGCGGGGATGTGCTCACGCGTCGGCAGACCGGCGTCGGGCTGACGCCGGTGCGCGCGACCGGACGCCCCCAGGGCTGAACGGCCACCGGGCGGGTGACCGCTTCCGTGGCGGCGACGAGCGCTGCCAGTCCCCAACCGATGACGGGACAGCCGTGGATTCCGCGGTCGGCGGTGCGGAAAAGGCTACCCTTCGTCGGCATCCTCCGGCGATCAGTGCGGGGCGGACGGCGGCGGAACGGCGTTCGGAGGAGGACTCGACGATACCGGGAGGGATGCCGCTCCGCGCCCGTCCGCGGACGGGCCGATACCGGAGGGCTCGAACGTGTTCACCATCGCGAACGCGGCGCGCTGCAGGTAGTCCCACAGCGTCGCCTCGTGCAGCGGCGGGAGTTCGAGCTCGTCCACCGCGGTGCGCATGTGGGCGAGCCAGCGGTCACGGGCGTCGGGGTCCACATGAAACCCCGCGTGCCGCATCCGCAGGCGCGGGTGTCCGCGCTGCTGGCTGTAGGTGCCCGGGCCTCCCCAGTACTGCTCGAGAAACAGTGTGAGGCGCTCCTTGGCCGGGGCGAGATCCGCTTCCGGGTACATCGGCCGCAGCACCTCGTCGTCCGCGACTCCACGGTAGAAAGCGTCGACGAGGCGGACGAACGTCTCGTGACCGCCTACCTCGTCGTAGAAGGGGATGCTCATGCCGACCCCTCGGGCGTCTCGGGCGGGCTCTGCGGGGTCTTCTTCGGCCGCCACACGGGGCGCTCGGGCGGCGGGGGAGGCTGGGTGACCGTCGTGGGCTTCGTCTTGGGCGGGTTGGCGCCGCGCACCCGCTGGGCGCCCTCCAGCCCGCTGAGCACGATCGAGTTGAGCTGGGGGAGCTCCAGACCCAGCACGTTCACGGCGTTCAGGACGCGCATGCGCAGTTCGCGTCCGACGTCGTCCTTGGCGTTGGCGCGCGTCTTCATGACGAGCCGGATGACCAGTGCATCGCCGGAGACCGACTCGAGACCCCACACCTCGGGCTTGTCGATGATCCGGGTGCGCCACTTCGGGTCCTTCGCGAGGTCATTCATGGTCTCGAGCATGGCGTTCTCGACGACACCGATGTCGGTATCCACGGGGAGGGCCAGATCCACGATCACCCGCGACCATCCCATCGACATGTTGCCGATTCGGGTGATCTCGCCGTTGCGGACGTACCAGAGCGTGCCGTTGACGTCACGGACGGTCGTGATGCGCACGCTCACATACTCGACGATTCCGGTCGCCAGTCCCAGGTCGACCACGTCTCCGATCCCGACCTGATCCTCGGCGACGATGAAGATGCCGTTCAGGACATCCTTGACGATGTTCTGCGCGCCGAATCCGAGGCCGGCGCCGATCGCCGCGGTGAGCAGAGTCAGTGAGGCCAGTGCGCTCGGCGCCAGCAGATTGACGACGAGCAGCAGCGCGATGATCACGATCGACACGTTGACGATGTTCTGCAGGATCGAGCCCAGCGTCCGGGTCCGCTGCACGAGGCGGATCGACGCGAGCGGCGAGCGTTCCAGCGCCTGGGTGTCGTCGACGTTGGCCTTGTTCTTCGCGCCGTTGACGATGCGCTTGACGACCCGCCGAATGACGATCTTCAGGATCCAGGCCAGCAGGAACGCGCCGAGCACGATCCCGGCGGCGCTCGCCACCATGAGTCCGATATCGCCGAGGACGTTCAGGAACTGCTCCCACAGCGTCGGAGCCGGAGCGGCGTTTTCGAGGATGAGGCTGTCCATCGGATCGATCCTAGTTGCGCCGCCCGCTGCGAGAGCTGTGTGCGAGATGGGATGCGGATGCCCCGGTCACAGCGAGACGCGGTCCGGGGCATCCGATCGGCGACTACGATGCGTCGCGGTCCTGCACGGCCAGCGCGCGCTCGACGCCGGCGAGGTTCTCCTCGACCAGGCGGCGCAGCGCGGGTGCCGCCTGCGCGTTGGCACTGAGCCAGGCACGGGTTGCGTCGCGCAGCTCGAGATTCGCCAGCGGCGCGGGGTACAGCCCGACGATGAGGTATTGCGCGATCTGATAGGAACGCGAATTCCAGATCGGGAGGAGCATGTCGAAGTACGGCTTCACGAATTCAGACAGCTGCGCGACGGTGGCCGGATGCTGGAACCCCAGTGCCGTGGAACGGACGATCGTGTTCGGCTGATCGTCGCGCTCGATGAGCGAGTCCCAGGCTGCCAGCTTCGACGCCGTGTTCGGAATCGAGGCCTTGGCCTGCGCGGCGAACTCGCCGCCCTTGGCGGTGTTGTCCGCCGCGAGTGCGTCCTCGATCTCCTTCGCGTCGGCCACCCCGCCGGCGGCGAGCGAGATCAGCAGCTGCCACGCCATGTCGGTGTCGATCTCCAGACCGTCGAGGGCCGTCGCACCGTCGCGCAGCGACCGCAGCGTCGACCAGTGCGCGGGTCTCGACGCCGCGGTCGCGAACGCCGTGACGAACTGCAGCTGACTGTCGCTGCCGGCCTCGGCCGCCTGCGCGAGAGCCCACAGACCGTCAGCCACCTTCGCGCGGGTCGCTTCGCGCTTCTCCGGGGCCACGTACGAATTGGCCGCGAGCTGCAGCTGCGCCAAGGTCGTCCGCACGGTCGTGGACTCGGTCTCGCGGCCGATGTTGCGCAGCACGAGGTCGACGTAATCGCTCGGTGAGGATTCGGCATCCCTCGTCTGATCCCATGCGGCACCCCACACGAGCGAACGCGCCAGGGGGTCGGCGATGTCGCCGAGGTGCTCTACAGCCGTCTTCAGCGATCGGGCGTCGAGACGGATCTTCGCGTACGCGAGGTCTTCGTCGTTGAGGAGGATCAGATCGGGGCGCTTGTGCCCCTTCAGCCCGGGCACCTCGGTGCGGTCGCCGTCCACGTCGAGCTCGACGCGGTGCACCCGCGCGAGCGCACCGTCGGTCACGTCGTAGAACCCGACGCCCAGCCGATGCGGGCGGATCGTCGGGTAGTCGGCGGGGGCGGTCTGCGTGATCGCGAACCGTGTGATCGTGCCGGTCGCGTCCTCATCGATCACCGGCGCCAGGGTGTTGACGCCCGCGGTCTCGAGCCACTTCTTCGACCAGGTGGCCAGCTCGCGGCCGCTTGTCTTCTCCAGCTCCGAGAGCAGATCCGACAGCTCGGTGTTGCCCCACTCGTTCTTCCTGAAGTATTCGGCGACGCCGGCGAAGAAGGCCTCGATGCCGACCCAGGCCGCGAGCTGCTTGAGAACGGACCCGCCCTTGGCGTACGTGATGCCGTCGAAGTTCACCTGGACATCTTCGAGGTCGTTGATCTCGGCGACGACGGGGTGAGTCGACGGGAGCTGGTCCTGACGGTAGGCCCAGGTCTTCTCCATCGCGTTGAACGTCGTCCACGCCTCGGTCCACTCGGTGGCTTCGGCCGTCGCGATCGTGGAGGCCCACTCGGCGAAGGACTCATTCAGCCAGAGGCCGTTCCACCACTTCATCGTGACGAGATCGCCGAACCACATGTGCGCGAGCTCGTGCAGGATCGTGACGACGCGCCGCTCCTTGACAGCATCCGTCACCTTCGACCGGAACACGTACGTCTCGGTGAAGGTGACCGCGCCCGCGTTCTCCATCGCGCCCGCGTTGAACTCGGGGACGAACAGCTGGTCGTACTTGGCGAAGGGGTACGGGTAGTCGAACTTCTCCTCGTAGTACGCGAAGCCCTCACGCGTCTTGTCGAAGATGTAGTCGGCGTCGAGGTGCCGCCACAGGCTCTTGCGACCGTAGACGCCCAGCGGGACGACGCGTCCGGATGCACTGGTCAGCTCGGAGAAGACTTCTTCGTACGGACCGGCGATGATCGCCGTGATGTACGACGAGATCGGCGGCGTCGGCTCGAAGCGCCAGGTGGCGCGCCCGTCGCCGTGCTTCTCGGGGTCGGGCGCAGGGGAGTTCGAGACGACCTTCCACGGCTCGGGCGCGGTGACGATGAACTGGAATGTGGCCTTGAGGTCGGGCTGCTCGAACACGGCGAACACGCGTCGGGAGTCGGGAACCTCGAACTGCGAGTACAGGTAGACCTCGCCGTCGACGGGGTCGACGAACCGGTGCAGGCCCTCGCCGGTGTTCGTGTACAGGCAGTCCGCCTCGACGATCAGCTCGTTCTCGCTCTGCAGACCCCGCAGGGCGATCCGCGAGTCGGCGAACGCTGTGACGGGAACATCGCGTCCGTTCAGCGTGATCGCCTGCACATCGCGGGCGATCAGGTCGATGAAGGTGTCCGCGCCCGCGGTGGCGGAGAAGCGCGCGACGGTGCGGGATCCGAAGATCTCGGCACCCCTCGTCAGGTCGAGACTGACTTCGTACGAGTGGGTGTCGACGATCGCGCGGCGCTCCTGCGCCTCGATGCGGGTGAGGTTCTCTCCAGGCACTGCTGCTCCCAGGTTCTACGGGGTCGTGTAGGGGGTTCGGATGTCGCGAGGCCGGCGGGTGGCCGACGCTGACAACCTCCCCAGCCTACGTCAGGCTCGCGCGGGGGACCCGGCACCGTCAGGTGCCGTCGCCGGCCCGCGCGACGTGGCTGCGCGCATGGGCGACAGCAGGAGCCAGCTCGTCGAAGAGGTGTTTGCTGTGGCGGAGCGAGCTGAGCACCCCCACCGTCCTGAAGAGTTCGACATGACCTTCGCGCACGCCCTTGATGAGCACGGTCACTCCGCGTCGTTCCAGCTGCTGGACGATCTCGGACAGCACGTGCGCACCGGTTGCGTCGACCAGTTCCAGCTGAGACATCCGCAGGATCACCACGGTCACCCCGTGCAGCGACGTGACGGTCTCGAGCACCCGGTCCGCGGCCGCGAAGAACAGCGGTCCGTCCAGGCGGATCACCGCGATGCGATCATCGCCCGGCTCCGGGACACCCTCGATCGGTTCGCGGTGCACGCCCGTGGCCCGCGAGAGACCTCGGATCGCGAAGAGTCCGGCCACCGCCATGCCGATGACCACCGCCACGATCAGGTCGACCGAGACCGTGACGACCGCGGTCACGACGTAGGCGATCGCGTCCGCCCTGGTGGAACGCAGGATCGACCGCGCGGTCGCGAGATGCACCATGCGCACTGCGGTGACCATGAGCACGCCCGACAGTGCCGCGAGGGGGATCGCACCGACCGGCCCCGCCGCCACCAGCACCACCAGCAGCAGCACGAGCGCGTGGAAGATCGCCGCGACCCTCGTCTTGGCCCCTGCACGGACATTCACCGCCGTACGGGCGATCGCCCCCGTCGCCGGCATGCCTCCGAAGAGTCCGGCGCCGATCGAGGCGAGTCCCTGCCCGACCAGCTCGCGGTCGGGGTCATACGGTCCGGTATCGGCGAGCGAGGCCGCGACGCGCGCCGACAGCAGCGACTCGATCGCCGCGAGCGCCGCGACGGCGACCGCGGGCAGGAGGAGCTGTGACAGGGTCTCGAGCGAGAACGAGGGCAGCCCGATGGCGGGCAGAGCGGTCGGCAGCGCGCCGATCACGGCGAGCGGCGACGGCAGCACCAGCGTCAGCACCGTGACCAAGACGATGCCCACCAGCGATCCTGGGATCGAGCGGTGCACGAGCGGCAGCAGATACATGCAGGCCGCGACGATCGCCACCGCGCCGAGCGACCAGACGAGATAGATCGGGTCCGCCGCGGCGAGCGACGACAGCGCGGTCACCACGACGTTGGTGTGCAGGATGCTGCCGGCATCGGCTCCGGTGAGTGCGGGCACCTGCTGCAGGAAGATGATGACCGCGATGCCGAGCGTGAACCCCTCGATCACGGGCCATGGAATGAACGACACTGCTCGCCCGAGTCGTGCGGCCCCGGCGATGACCACCATGATCCCCGCGAGCACGCTCACCACGGCTACGGCGGCCATGCCGTGCGCGGCGACGATCGGGGCGAGAACGACGACCATCGCGCCGGTCGGCCCCGACACCTGCACGTTCGACCCGCCGAACACCGCAGCGATCACTCCGGCGACGATCGCGGTGATCAGCCCGGCTGCCGCGCCCGCCCCGGAGGCGATGCCGAATCCGAGGGCGAGCGGCAGCGCGACGATCCCGACGGTGAGCCCCGCCAGCAGGTCTCCGCGCCACGTCCGGCCGATCGATCGGTAGTCCCGACCGGTGGGCAGGAGGGCGCGGACGTAGCTCCCCGCCCGGCTCACGCGCTCGGACCGAGGGCGGGGAGGGATGCGGCATCCGCCACACGTTCTCCGTCGGTGGTCACGATCTGCAGCAGCAGACGGCGGGCGATCGTGAGCAACTCGGCCACCTCCGGGTAGGCGAGCCGGTAGTAGACGCTGCTGCCGCGACGATCGGACTCGACGAGCCGGTTGCGTCGCAGCACCGCGAGGTGCTGGGAGAGGTGTGATGCCTCGAGTTCCGTCTCGGACTGCAGGTCGGCGACCGACCGCTCCGGCGTCGTGGAGAGCAGTTCGAGGATGCGGATGCGCAGCGGGTGCGACAGTCCTTTGAACAGCCCCGCCTTCACCTCGTAGAGCGGACGCTGACCCACGGTTATCGACATGATGGATCCATCATATCGCGTCGTGAACTGGCTCGCTGAACCCCGGCACGGCCACGCTCGATAGACGGCACGGCCACGCTCGATAGACGGCCATGCTCAATAGACTGATGGGCATGCGCATCCACATCGCGACCGACCACGCCGGCCTCGAGTTCTCCACGCGGTTGCAGCATCACCTCGCCGGCCAGGGCCACGATGTCGTCGATCACGGACCGGTGGACTACGAGCCGCTCGATGACTACCCGGCGTTCTGCATCCGCGCCGCTCAGGCGGTCGCGGCTGACCAGAACGCGGGCATCGAGACGCTGGGCGTGGTCTTCGGCGGTTCGGGCAACGGCGAGCAGATCGCCGCGAACAAAGTGCGCGGCATCAGGGCGGCGCTGGTATGGAGCGTGGCGACGGCCGAGCTGGCGCGCGAGCACAACGACGCGAACGTGATCGCGATCGGCGCGCGCCAGCACACGTTCGAGGAGGCCGCTTCGTTCATCGATCTGTTCATCGCCACCCCGTTCTCGGGCGAGGAGCGGCACGTCCGCCGGATCGGGCAGATCGCGGCGTTCGAAGATGACGGCGCGCTCGAGCCCGTCCCGCGTTCGACCTCGGGCCGGCCCGACGTCCTGGCGGCCGAGGACAGCTCGTTCGACCCCGAAGCCGGCTGATGCCGGAGGGCCATTCCGTCCATCGGATCGCCCGCCAGTTCGACCGCAACTTCGTCGGTCGTCAAGTGGCGGCATCCAGTCCGCAGGGTCGTTTCGCCGAGGGCGCGCGGGTCATCTCCGGCCGCACGGCGACCGCGGTGCGTGCCGTCGGCAAGCAGATGTTCCTCGAGTTCGACGACGACCTGTGGCTGCGTGTGCACCTCGGGATGTACGGCGCATGGGACTTCGCGGGCGAGGTCATGGTCGATCCGACGATCGCCTCCGCCAACGGCCGCCGGGCCCACGCGCCCCGAGGCTCCGCCCGCCGCGACAGCGGCGAGCGGAGTGGGCACGGGGAGGGCCAGACCGATCAGCGCGGCGCCGAGCTCGAGGTGCCCATCCTCGACACGGCCGGCGAGAACTCGGTGACCTCGATCGGGGCACCTCGCCGCGCCCGCGTGCGCATGTCCGAGCAGACCACCAGACTCGCGGACGAGGATGGGGGCTGGCCGCCACCCGTCGTCGGGCAGGTCCGGCTGCGCCTGCTCACGGAGGTCACCTGTGCGGATCTGCGAGGTCCGACGGCGTGCGAGCTGCAGACGCCCGACGAGGTCGCTGCGACGATCGCGAAGCTCGGCCCTGACCCGCTCGTGGATGACATCACGGAGGGCGAGGAGCAGTTCACCGCGGTGGTGCGGCGCAAGCCGACGCCGATCGGCCAGCTCCTGATGGATCAGAGCGTCGTCAGTGGAATCGGCAACGTGTACCGCGCCGAACTGCTGTTTCGAGCGCGCCAGAACCCGCACACACCGGGCCGCGAGGTGAGCGATGAGATCGTGCGCGCGCTCTGGCGTGATTGGGTCAAACTGCTCGCGATCGGAGTCGAGACCGGTCAGATGATGACGATGGACGACCTGGATCCTGCCGCCTATCGGGCCGCCATGGCCAGCCGTGATGACCGCCACTGGGTGTATCACCGCGCCGGGCTTCCCTGTCGCGTCTGCGGCACGGTGATCGCGGCCGAGGAGATGGCCGCCCGCATGCTCTACTGGTGCCCGAAGTGCCAGGCATGACGCTCTCGTAGGCTGGAACCATGCGCCAGAACCCGAGCTTCGCGATGACGGATGCGGCGGAGTTACGTCGCCTGATCGACGACAACCCCTGGATGACCCTCGTCAGCCACACGCCGGACGGCCTCGTCGCCTCGCACTACGCCATGCTGCTGGATGAGGACCGCGACGACCTCACCATCGTCGGACACGTCGGCAAGCCCGACGACATGATCCACGGCCTGGGGGAGCGGGAACTGCTGGTCGTGGTGCAGGGCCCGCACGGCTACATCTCGCCCGGCTGGTACGGCGATGTGGCCGCCGTGCCCACGTGGAACTTCGTCTCCGCCCATCTCAGCGGCGTGCCCGAAGTCCTCACCCCCACAGAGAACCTCGCCGTACTGGACCGGCTGGTCGCGCGCTTCGAGGGCCGGATGCCGGATCCTCGCCTGATGTGGGAGCGGCCGAACGATCCGGCCTACATCGAGCGGCTCGAGCGCGGCACCGTCGGATTCAGGCTCACGCCGACGCGCGTGGTGGCCAAGCGCAAGCTGAGCCAGAACAAGACCGCCGAGGTGGTGGAGACCGTGATCGCCGAGTTGACGGGCGACGGCCCGTACGGCAACCCGGTCCTGGCTGCCGAGATGCGCCGGGCGCACGACGCTATGGTGCGCCCGTGATCGGGGACCGCGTCGGCACGATCACAAACGCCCGGGTCGGCGGCGCAGGGCGTGAGCTGCTTCCGACCGAGGGGCCGGTCGACGTCTTCCTCTTCGGAGGAGTCATCGCCGACATCGCCCCGGCAGGCGTCCTCCGCCCCCGCGGTGAAGTGCTCGATGCCGACGGCGCATGGCTCATCCCGGGTCTCTGGGACCACCACGTGCATGTCTTGCAGTGGGCGCTCATCGCCCAGCGCCAGGCGCTGGGGCGCGCCGAGTCGGCCGCCCACGCTGCGCGCCTCGTGGCTGCGGCTCCAGTGCTGGCCGACGGCCGCCGCGTGGGCACCGGATTCCGCGATGCGCTGTGGAGCGACCCACCGAGCCTCGCCGTGCTCGACGCCGCCACCGGCGACGTGCCGACCTACCTGATCAGTGCCGATGTCCACAGCGTGTGGCTGAACACGTCCGCGCTGCGCCGTGAGGGTCACGAGCCCGACGGGATCGGCATCCTGCGCGAGGGTCCGGCGTTCGAGATCTCCCGACGCCTCAATGACGTCGACCCCGTGCTGGGTGACCAGCTGGTCGCTGAGATGGCGCGGGATGCGGCATCCCGCGGCGTCGTCGGACTCGTCGATCTCGACATGGCGTGGAACGAGAGCGCGTGGGAGCGTCGGCTGAACGGCGGCTTCGACTCGCTGCAGGTCGAGTTCGGCATTTATCCGGAGTTCCTCGAGCGGGCGATCGTCGAGGGTCTGCGCACCGGCGACGCCGCGCGCGGTGCCGCATCGTCTCTCGCGCGGGTCGGATCGCTCAAGGTCATCACGGACGGCTCGCTCGGCACCCGGACAGCCGCGTGCTCGCACGCCTACCCGGGTGACCCGCGCGATCACGGGGTGCTCGCGGTTGCTCCCGAGGCACTGCTCGAGCTCATGACCGCCGCGACCGGCGGGGGGCTGGCGTGCGCGATCCATGCGATCGGCGACATCGCCAACTCCTACGCGCTCGACGCGTACGCGACCACCGGCGCGGTGGGCACGATCGAGCATGCGCAGCTGGTCGCGCACGCCGACATCCCGCGATTCGGCCGTCTCGGCATCGGGGCGAGCGTTCAGCCCGAGCACGCGGTCGATGACCGTGACCTGACCGACACGATCTGGGCGCAGCAGACGGCGCTGCCCTACCCGCTGCGCGGCCTCGCCGACACCGGCGCGAATCTGCTCTTCGGCTCTGACGCCCCGGTCTCGCCGCTCGATCCCTGGGCGGCGATGGCCGCAGCGGTGTTCCGCACCCGCGACGGCCGCCCGGCCTGGCGACCCGACCAGGGGGTGGATGCTGCAACCGCGCTGGCTGCTTCGACCCACGGCGGTTCGACCTCCGGCACGCTCATCGAGCCCGGCGCCGGGGCCGATCTGGCGCTGTGCGAGCGCGACCCGCTCGCAGCCACGGAACCGGAGCTGCGGGCGATGAGGGTCTCAGCGACGCTCCTCGCCGGCCGCGTCACCCACCTGATCTGACGCGGGGGTCAGCACCGCCGATCGACATGCCGCGACGACGCAGCCCCGACGACGCAGCCCCGACCCGCCGACGGGTCGGCTTCGGATGCCGCGACCCACCGACTAGCGTCGAGGGGTGCCCTCCGCCGACCACGACCTCGGACCGCAGCACCTGAACGAGCCTTCTCGCCCTGTCCTGCGCGAGCCGATCAGCAGCTCGCCGGAGCATTCGGAGCCGTCGCGGTTCATTCCGCACGTTCAGGGACTGCGCGCGATAGCCGTGCTCGCGGTCGTGCTCTATCACTTCTGGCCCGCACGGTTCTCGGGCGGCTACGTCGGGGTCGACATCTTCTTCGTGATCTCAGGCTTCCTGATCACTGCGCATCTGATGCGGGAACTGACGGCGACCGGAACCGTGCGGCTCGGCCAGTTCTGGGCGCGACGCGCGCGACGCCTGCTGCCGGCATCCCTGCTCGTGCTGCTGTTCTGCGCCCTGGTCGCCATGTCGCCATACCTGACCCCGACCTCTGCGCTGCCCAACGAAGTGCGCGAGATCCTCGCGTCGACGTTCTACGTCGAGAACTGGTACCTCGCTCTCAACTCCGCCGACTACCTCAACCACGCGGGCGACCCCACGACGGTGCAGCATTACTGGTCGCTCTCGCTCGAAGAGCAGTTCTACGTCATGTGGCCGCTCATCATGCTGCTCGCGGCATGGATCGCGGTGAAGTGGTTCCGCGGCCGCCGGAGGCGGGCAGTCATCACCGCCCTCGGAATCGTGACCGCGGCATCATTCCTCTTCGGCGTGATCTTCACGATCACCAATCCCGCGCCGGCGTACTTCGTCACGTTCGGGCGCATGTGGCAGTTCGGGGTGGGCGCCATGGTGGCGCTCGTTCCCGCACTGAGGATCCGCAACGCGGTCGGCAGCTTCGTGCTCGGCTGGGCCGGGGTCGTCGTGCTGGTGTTCGTGATCTTCCGCTTCGACGGGCAGACCCCGTTCCCCGGCTACATGGCCGCGATCCCCACCCTCGCCGCGGCGGCAGTGATCGCCGCATCGAACACCGAGCGCTGGTGGTACCCGACGCGCCTGCTCGCGGTCCGCCCCGCGCAGTTCATCGGCGACATCTCGTACTCGCTGTACCTCTGGCACTGGCCGCTCATCATCATCGCGCCGTCGGTTCCGTTCTGGGGCCTCACGATCTACCATCGTGTCGCCCTGCTGGGAATCTGCTTCGTGCTGGCGTGGCTGACGAAGCGGTTCGTCGAAGACCCGGTCCGCGGGTGGAAGGTGCTGACCTCACGGCCGGCCCGGGTGACGCTCTGGTCGTCGCTCGCGGCGATGGTCGTCGTCGGCAGCACCGCCGGCATCGCGTGGGCCATCAACGCCCCCGCCTACACGGAGGGCGTTCGTGCCATCCAGGAGCTGCGTGAGAACCCGCCGGACTGCTTCGGCGCGGCCGTCGTGCTCGACGAGGCCTGCGCCGGGACCGACTTCGGCGACACGATCCTGCCCGCACCGGGTTTCGCGGGCGTGGATCGGCCCGGCGACGAGCAGTGCTTCGTGCAGTTGAACGACTCGCGGACAGTTTCGTGCGAGTTCGGATCGCGCTCCGCCGACGCGCCGCGCGTGGCGCTCATCGGCGACAGCCACGCCTACCAGCTGCTTTCCACCTTCCAGCGAATGGCAGACGAGAACGGCTGGCATCTCACGACGTACTTCAAAGGCGCGTGCCCATGGAACACGACACCGCTCTCGACTCCCGGGGAGTTCGGCGCAGCGTGCACCGAATGGCGGGACGGTGTGCGCGACGCGCTGGCGGACGCCGACCTCGACGCGGTCTTCACCGCGGCGATCTCCACGACGCCCTATTCGCCTGCCGGGTACGACTCGGCGCATGACGCCGCCGTCGCCGGATACCGCGACGCCTGGAGCGAAGTGCTCGATCGCGGCATCCCCGTCATCACGGTCGTGGATAATCCGGTGTGGGAGACCGACCCCAACAAGTGCCTGCGCACCCGCGGGTCGGGCGCGTGCGACGGGCTGCGGGCCGAGCTTCTCGTCGCCGATGATCCACTGAGGGATGCCGCATCCGGCCTGACCGGGGCCACCCTGCTCGACTTCACCGATGTCTTCTGCGGCCCCGACCTCTGCGCCCCGGTCGTGGGCGGCGCGAATGTATACCGCGACCAGGATCACCTCACGGTGACATTCACCGACACGCTGGCACCCTGGTACACCGCGGCGATCGTCTCGGCGCTGGGTCAGTCCACTCCGTAGCGGTCAGCGTGACCAGTTCAGATCGCTTCGTCCCAGCACCCGGCCGAGCTCGTCCGAGAGTTCGCGGCAGCGCCGGGCGATCTCGATAGTGCGCCGCGCGGCATCGGTCATATCCCGAATGAGGTCAACGTGCTCGGAGATGCTCACGTGGCCCACGACAACCCGCATGCGTTACAGCGATGTGGCTCCTGGGTAACCCCGCGGGCGTGTCGCGCCTCGCGGTATGGTCGGGTCATGACGATCGCCACGGGTGCCTCTGTCCTGTCCGCCGCCGGCCGCTCGCCGGTCCTCGACCCCAGCGCGTTCGTCGCCGCTGGAGCGCGGGTGATCGGCGGAGTGGTCCTCGGCGAGGGCTCCAGCGTCTGGTACAACGCCGTCCTCCGCGCCGACGGCGACACGATCACCGTCGGGGCGGGCAGCAACCTGCAGGACAACGTGTCGGTCCATGTCGACAGTGGGCGCCCCGTCCTGATCGGCGAGAACGTCTCGGTGGGCCACAACGCCGTGGTGCACGGGTGCACGGTCGGCGACGGGTCGCTCATCGGCATGGGCGCCGTAGTGCTGAGCGGGGCGGTGATCGGTGAGGGCTGCCTGATCGCGGGCGGCGCCGTCGTCCTGGAAGGGGCAGTGATCCCGCCCGGGTCGCTCGTCGCGGGCGTTCCGGCGAAGGTCAGGCGCGAACTCACCGCAGACGAGCGGGCCGGCATACTCGGCAATGCCCTGGCGTACCGCGCGCACGTCGTCGAGCACGAGGGTGCCCGCCCGGCGTAGGGGGCTCGCGTGCTTCAGCTGTCGACCGCAACCGGGTGATAGGCGCCTCGGAAGCTCTCGAAGACGCGCGCACCGGCGGAGCCCGGCAGATCCGTGATCGGCTTGTCGTCCATGAAGCGACGGATCACGTGGGCCAGCTCCCGCGGGTGACTGAAGTTGATCGCATGTGCGGCTCCGTCGAGCACCACGAGCAGGACATGGTTCTGGTCCTGCGCGAAGACCTGCTTGACGCGCTCAGGACCGGGCATGAGCGGATCCTTCGTCCCCATCACGACGAGAGTGGGCACCTTCAGCTCCAGAAGCCGCTGCAGCGAGGGGTATTGCGTGAGTGCGTTGAACATCTTGAAGGTGCTGGGAACCCCGAAGCGCAGGTAGTCGGGTGTCGCGACGGTGATCATCTTGCGCGGCTCGCGCCCGCCGTCCTTCGCGAGTTGACCGATCGCCCGCCGCAGCGGCTGGTTCTGGATCCCTCCCGCGGGAGAGACGAGCACGGCGCGCTCGATGCGCTCGGGGTAGCGATGCGCCAGTTCGACGATCACCGGGCAGCCCATCGAGTTGCCCACCACGCTGGTCTTCTCGACACCGCGCTCGTCGAGGAATCGCACCGCCGCATGGGCGAGATCGGGGATGTCGAGTGCGGCGCCGGCTTTGCCGCTGCGGCCGAACCCCGGCAGGTCGGGCACATACGTGTGGAACTCGTCGGCCAGCAGCTCTGCGGTCGGCAGCAGGTAGCGGCCCGACAGGCCGAATCCGTGCAGGTGCGTCATGACCCGCGCGTCCGGAGGGTTGGCGGATTCGCGGTAGAACACGTCGACGCCGTCGATCATCGTCCACCGTTCGGCCAGGGCGGACGCGGGCTTGCGCGGAGTCATCCTCGCCCGATGGCGGTACGACTCCTTCTCGGCGTTCTTGACCACGGCCTGCTCTCTCCCCACCGGACTACGCAATGGCCCGGAAAGTGCCGGGCGGTGGCGTCGTGTCAATAGTGGCCGGGGCTTGCGGCCAGGGCGTCGCCCTCGAAGGGTGAGGTGGGGTTCGGTCGTGATGTGGAGGGGCTGACGAGAATCGAACTCGCATCATCTGTTTGGAAGACAGAGGCTTTACCACTAAGCTACAGCCCCACACTCGGCGGGCATCCGCCGAGATGTGTCTGTTCAGTTCTGGCCGATCGTTTGAGTTCTGGTCGATCGTGCTCCGCAGCGCAAGGCCGCGGCATCCACGATTCTATGGCATGACGCAGCGATGCCTGTGCTCAGAGGGCCGTCGGCTAGACTTCTCGGGGCCGATCAGCACGAATTCACGTGCGCACCTGCCCGGGGCGTAGCTCAGCTTGGTAGAGCGCCCGCTTTGGGAGCGGGAGGCCGCAGGT
>NZ_WOYP01000111.1 GCF_011620715.1 Microbacterium sp.
CTGACCCCCTGCATGCCATGCAGGTGCGCTACCAGCTGCGCCACAGGCCCGGATGCGACCTCCGAATCGGAGGCAACCCAACTAGATTACTACATCGTTTCGCCCGCCTCGACCCGCTGCCGATGTCGCGGGTGCGGCTACGATCGGGACCACCCACGCGGGAGCAGCACTATCGATCAGTCGAGCTGCGAGGCGGCTGCGAGCTCGATCGGCACGACCGGGCAGTCCTTCCACAGGCGTTCGAGCCCATAGTAAATGCGCTCCTGTTCGTGGAAGACGTGCACGACGAGGTCGCCGAAGTCCAGCAGAATCCAACGCGACTCCTGTCTACCCTCGCGGCGGAGGCGCTTGTGGCCGGATTCGAGGAGCTTGTCCTCGATCTCGTCCGCGATAGCGGCGACGTTGCGCTCGCTGCGACCGGTCACCAGCAGGAAGATGTCCACCAGCGGAAGGGGTCCGGAGACATCGAGCGCGACGAGATCCTCGCCGCCCTTCGAGTCGGCGGCCAGTGCCGCGATGCGCAGCATCTCGCGTGATTGGTCGGTCGCGGTCATCAGAAGACTCCTGTCACAAACGCCAGGATGAGCACGCCGACGAGAGCGAGCGCGAGCACTCCCGCGGTGATCGCGAGCGTCAGCATGAGCCGGCCGCCCTTTTCGGGGGTCGGCGGCTGGATGATGTCTCCCCCGTTCTTGACCGTGCTGATTGCCGCGCTGGCGGCTATCGGCGTGGGTGAGGAGTGTGCCGGGAGCTCTCCGTCGACCAGGACGGCGTCGACCTCCTTGCCGTCGGCGGTTCCCGGCGCATGGCCGGTCGAACCGAGTCCCTCGGGAAGCTTGAAGGAGCCGGTGATCAGAACCTCGCCCGTTGCAGCGACCGGCGCCCCCAGCGGCGGCGACGGAGTCTGCGACAGGATCAGCGCATTGCCGGTGCCGATCGCTCCCGTGACCGACCGCGAGATGAGCTGGTCGAACGACGGCGGAAGCTCGACGACTCCCACGTCTCCGGCCAGCAGCTCGGCACCGAATCGCGGATTCACGACAGCCCGTTCGGCCTGTTCCGAGTCGGATTCAGCGCCTTCGTCCTCCTGTGCGCGGTCGTCGTGTGCCGCAGGGACGTCCTCCCCGTCGGCAGGGGCCTGCTCCTCCTCGACCGCGGATGCCGCGGCATGCTCCTCCTCGACCGCGGATGCTGCGGCATGCCTCCCGAAGAGCTGTGCGAGACTCACATCTGCCGACGGCGTCCGGTCGGTCGCCGGCTCGGCGGGATGCTCCACTTCCGCGGTCGAGGACATCGACGCAGGCGCCGCGGAAGCGCCATGGGCTGCCGCGACCTCGGGCGTGATCACGGGCACCGACGCAGTGCGGATGCGCTCCTGCTGGCGCGCCTGTCGCCGCGTGAGGGGCGATACACCCAAGTCGACGCTCGCGTCCGCGCCGGGAAGATCGTGGACGACCGCAGGAACCGCCGCTCGGGGCAGCGGGGCGGCGACCGGCTGGGCCGGCGTCTCGACCGGCGCCTCGATGGCTTCTTCCACGGACTCCGCGGCTCTGTCGACGACGGGATCCACGGTCGGGGGCGCCGCGGTCGCCGGCTCGGCGGGGGGCGCTTCGCCCGAAACGATCGGGGTCGCGCCGGTGTTTCGGATGTCCCGCAGCTGCTTGCGGGTGAGGGCTGGTGTCGCCGGCTGCTCGGGTGTGCTCATTCCTTGCTCCGGTAGAGGTGGTGCTTGGCAATGTATTGGACAACCCCGTCGGGAACGAGGTACCACACGGGATTCCCGTGCTCCACGCGTCTGCGACAATCCGTCGACGAGATGGCGAGTGCGGGAATCTCGAGTTGGCTCACGTCGTCACTCGGCAGGCCCGCCGTGCTGAGCACGTGTCCGGGTCGGGACACGGCGACGAAGTGGGCCAGATCCCACAACTCATCATGATCCCTCCAACTGAGAATTTGCGCTATGGCGTCGGCACCGGTGATGAAGAACAGTTCGGCGGACGGTCGCTGCTTCTTCAATTCGCGCAGCGTGTCTATCGTGTAGGTGGGCCCCGCCCGGTCGATGTCGACCCTGCTGACCGTGAATCGCGGGTTGGAAGCCGTGGCGATCACGGTCATCAGGTAGCGGTGCTCGCTGGGCGAGACGCCGTACTTCTGCCATGGGTGCCCGGTCGGGACGAAGACGACCTCATCCAGATCGAACGACTGCGCGACCTCGCTGGCCGCGACCAGGTGACCGTGGTGGATGGGGTCGAACGTTCCACCCATGACCCCGATTCTCGGGGTTCGTGTCACCGACATGCAGTCGGCCTAGTGGCCGTGCCCCGCCTGCTGAACATCGTTCGCGTGCTTGGCCGCGTACGCATCCGCCTTGCGCGCGTGTCGGTTGGCCACGTTACGGTACGACAGTGTGACCAAAGCCAGGGATCCGAAGACGACGAGGGCGACGATGCCGAACACCACCGTCTCGAGTGCGACATTGCCGTGCCCGGACTCTTCGGCGGCGAGGACGACAATCGTGGCCAGGGTCATACGTGCTCCGTTCGGGTTCGCGTCGCGATGCAGCGCGCTGTCAGTTTATCTGTCACGACCGGACTTGTCCGAAACCTCGCGCCAGCCACTTCGTACTCGTCAGCTCGGCCAGTCCCATCGGACCCCGCGCATGCAGCTTCTGGGTCGAGATGCCGACCTCGGCGCCGAAGCCGAACTCGCCGCCGTCCGTGAAGCGTGTCGAGGTGTTCACCATCACGACCGCCGAGTCGACCTCGGCCAGGAACCGCTCGGTGTTCGCGGCGTCTTGCGTGATGATCGACTCGGTGTGGTGGGTCGAGTAGCGCCGGATGTGCGCAAGTGCCTGGTCCAGGTCGTCGACGACGCGCATCGCGACATCGAGGCTGAGGTACTCGGTGCTCCAGTCCTCTTCGGTCGCGGCGACGACCGCTGCGTCGAAGCCGACGACGTCGGGGTCGCCGTGCACGGTGACGCCCTGTTCGCGCAGCGCTGCGACCACGGGCGGGACGAGGCGCTGTGCGGCGGCACGGTGCACGAGGACGGTCTCGACCGAGTTGCAGACGCTCGGGCGCTGCACCTTCGCGTTCACGACGATGTCGCGGGCCCAATCCAACGGGGCCGACTCATCCAGGACGATGTGCACCACGCCCGCTCCGGTCTCGATCACCGGCACCGAGGACTCGGTGACCACGGTCTCGATCAGCTGGGCGCTGCCCCGCGGCACGAGCACATCGACGATGCCGCGCGCCTGCATGAGTTCGCGTGCCCCTTCGCGGCCGAACTCGTCCACAGTCTGGATGGCTTCGGGATCGACGCCGCGCGCGGCGAGTGCGCCCCGCATGGCACGCACCAGCGCGGCGTTCGTCAACTCTGCCGCCGATCCGCCACGCAGCACGACAGCGTTGCCCGACCGCAAGGCCAGAGCGGCGATGTCGACAGTCACGTTCGGGCGCGCTTCGTAGATCGAGCCGACGACCCCGAACGGCACGCTCACCTTGGTCAGCTCCACGCCGTTGGGCAGCGTGCGCTCATCGAGTACGCGTCCGACGGGGTCGGGCAGGGCGGCGATGTCGCGGACGGCGGCTGCGAGGGCGGCGACACGCGGCTCGTCGAGCCGCAGGCGATCCTGCAGGGCGATCGAGAGTCCGCTCGCGCTGCTGCGTTCGAGGTCTTCGCCGTTTGCGGCGACGATCTCGGCAGCGGCCTCGTCGATCGCCTCGGCGATCGCAAGGAGCGCATCGCGCTTTTCCGCGTCGCCGAGAAGGCCGATCGTACGCGCCGCCGACTGGGCGAGCAGCATCCGTTCGCGTGCGGTCGTCGCGGTGGTGGTCATCCGCCCAGTGTATCGGCGGAGGGCGTGAAGGCGGGGCGGCGGATCGGGCCGGTGACAGGCACGGAGATCGGCTCGGGGTTCGGGTCGAACCATGTGCCGATGGCCTCGCCGCGCAGTGCTCCGTCGACGAGGTCGGCGCTCGTGACGAGCACGCCGACTCCGGATGCCGTTGCCACACGTGCGGCCGACACCTTGGTCGCCGCGCCACCGGTTCCGACGCTGTTCACGACGACCGATCCGAATTCGTAGCCGCCGAGGTCGTCGCCGTACTCGACGCGGCGGATCGGTCGCGCACCGGGCTCCCCGGGCGGCCGGGTGTAGAGGCATTCGATGTCGCTGAGCAGGATGAGCGCGTCCGCACCGATCAGCTGAGCCACCAGGGCCGCCAGTCGATCATTGTCCCCGAAGCGGATCTCGTGCGTTGCGACGGTGTCGTTCTCGTTGACGATCGGCAGGATGCGCAGGCCGAGGAGTCTCTCCATCGCCCTTCGAGCGTTCGAGCGCGGCGTCGCATTGTCGAGATCGCCCGCAGTCAGCAGCACCTGGCCGGCGAGGATGGCGAACCGGTCGAGGCTGGTCTGATACCGCCACATCAGCACGTTCTGGCCCACCGCTGCCGCTGCCTGCTGAGTCGCAAGATCGTTCGGGCGTCCCTCCAGGTTCAGGAACGGGATGGCCGTGGCGATCGCGCCCGACGAAACCAGGACGATCTCGGTGCCGCGCGCGTGGGCTGCGGCCAGTGCCTGCACGATCGAGTCGATCTTCGCGGAGTTCTCACCGCTGATCGAGGACGAGCCGACCTTGACGACGACCCGGCGCGCGGTCGCGATGTCGTCGCGCCTGCGAGCGGTCACTCCGTCTCCTCGTCGTCCAGGCCGATCTGTGCGGGATGCGCGGCGCTCTGCGCCGACTTGGTGGCGATGCGCTCGGCTTCGAGCTCGGCGCGCGCCTCGGCCTTGGCGTCCATGCTGGCGTAGTACTTCTCGCGTCGCTGCGACGTCGTGCGCCGCGGATTCATGTCCAGGCGCGGGTCGGTTCCGCGCGGTGCGGTCATGAGCTCGGCGACCGAGCCGAGGGAGGGCTGCCAGTCGAACACGACGCCGTCGCCCTCCCCGATCACCACGGTGGAGCCGGGCTGAGCGCCAGCCTTGAACAGGCCGTCCTCGACGCCGAGCTTCTCGAGCCGGTCGGCCAGGTAGCCCACGGCCTCTTCGTTCTGGAAGTCTGTCTGCTGCACCCAGCGGACGGGCTTCTCGCCGAGCACGCGGTAGATGTCGCCATAGGTTCCGCCCTCGACGCGGATCGTGAACTCCCGCTCCGATCCGCGGGGGCGGATGACGATGCGCTCGACGACCGGCTTGGCCGCCTCGGCGATCCGGTGCGCCGCGACGACGTCGCCGAGCGCGAACGTGAGCTGGCGGAGTCCTTCGTGGCTGACCGTGGAGATCTCGAACACGCGGAACCCGCGCGCCTCGAGGTCGGGGCGCACCAGTTCGGCGAGCTCTCGCGCCTCGGGCACGTCGATCTTGTTCAGGGCAATGATCTGGGGCCTCTCCAGCAGGGGCAGCTGGCCGTCGGGAACGGGATAGGCGGCCAGTTCGGCGAGGATGACCTCGAGGTCGCTGAGCGGGTCACGGCCGGGCTCGAGCGTCGCGCAGTCCAGCACGTGCACCAGAGCGGTGCAGCGCTCCACGTGACGGAGGAACTCGAGTCCGAGCCCTTTCCCTTCGCTGGCGCCCTCGATGAGACCGGGCACATCGGCGACGGTGTAGCGCACTTCACCTGCCTGCACGACACCGAGGTTCGGGTGCAGGGTCGTGAACGGGTAGTCGGCGATCTTGGGCCGCGCGGCGGAGATCGCGGCGATCAGGCTCGACTTGCCGGCCGACGGATAGCCGACGAGCGCGACATCGGCGACGGTCTTGAGTTCGAGGAGGACATCGCCCTCCCAGCCTGGCGTGCCCAGCAGTGCGAACCCGGGTGCCTTTCGCTTCGGGTTGGCGAGCGTCGCGTTGCCGAGTCCGCCGATTCCGCCCGGGGCGACGACGAACCGCATGCCGGGTTCGATCATGTCCACGAGCATCTCGCCCGAGGCGTCCTTGACGACGGTGCCGACGGGCACAGGCAGTTCGAGGTTCTCTCCCGCAGCTCCCGAGCGGTGGTCGCCCATGCCGAACCCGCCGTTGCCCGCCGAGCGGTGCGGCGCATGATGGTACGAAAGCAACGTCGTCACCTGCGGGTCGGCGACCAGCACGATGTCGCCGCCATGGCCGCCGTTGGCGCCATCCGGGCCGGCCAGCGGCTTGAACTTTTCGCGCTTCACCGACACGCAACCGTTGCCGCCTTTGCCTGCGGACAGGTGCAGCGTCACCCGGTCGACGAATGTGACCATGCGCTCCCCCTTACGGTTCGCCGTGCTTGTGTGAAATGTTGCCTGAACTGAGTGGAGGGGGCGAGCCGAAGCCCGCCCCCTCCACAGAAATCTGCGTGCGGCGGATTACTCCGCCGGCACCACGATGTTGACGACCTTGCGGCCGCCCTTCGCTCCGAACTCGACAGCGCCGGCCTCGAGGGCGAACAGCGTGTCGTCGCCACCGCGACCGACGTTGGCGCCGGGGTGGAAGTGGGTTCCGCGCTGACGGACGATGATCTCGCCGGCGAGCACCTTCTGCCCGCCGAAACGCTTCACGCCGAGGCGCTGTGCGTTGGAGTCACGACCATTGCGGGTGGAGCTTGCGCCCTTTTTATGTGCCATGTCTGCGTCTCTTCCGTGCTTACTTGATTCCGGTGACCTTGACGCGCGTGAGGTCCTGACGGTGCCCCTGGCGCTTCTTGTAGCCGGTCTTGTTCTTGAACTTCTGGATGACGATCTTGGGACCGCGCTCTTCGCCGATGACCTCGGCGGTGACGCTCACCTTCGCAAGCTTGTCGGCATCCGTCGTGACGGCGTCGCCGTCCACGAGCAGAACGGCAGCGAGCTCTATCTTGTCTCCGACCTTCGCGGACTGACGGTCGAGGACGACGATCGTGCCGACCTCCACCTTCTCCTGCCGGCCACCGGCACGCACAACTGCGTAGACCACTTCATACCTGTTTCTTCGGGGAGCGCGCGGCTCCGGATGCCTGAGCAAAGACTCGGTACGGAGCAGAAATGTCGTCAACGCACCAAAGGAATACTTTACCGGATGCCGGGGTCACAAGCAAAAGCGCGCCCGGAAGCTCAGGCAGATGCCCAGAACCGCGTGTCGCTGCTCGTGCGTAGGATCGGCATGTGGCGATCCTGATCGACGATCCTCGCTGGCCGGCGCACGGCCTACTGTGGGCTCACCTGGTCAGCGACGCGAATCTGGGCGAACTTCACGAATTCGCCGCGGCGAACGGCATCCCGCTTCGCGGCTTCGATCTCGACCACTACGACGTGCCGCGCGAGGCGCACGCGCGGCTCGTCGCCGCCGGCGCGCACCACGTCGATGGTCACACGCTCGTCCGCGCGCTCATCGCGTCGGGCCTGCGGGTCACGGCACGCGAACGCCGCGGCCGCTGACCAGGCAGATCGTCCTGCTTCAGTCTTCCGACGGTGCGTGCGAGACCGGCGTGCCGGTGAGGGCCGCCGTCGTCACGCGGCGCCGCGAGCGTCCCTGACCCGGTGCCTTCGGCTCGGGAAGGGCGCTCAGGACCGAGTCGAGAAGAAGGTCCTTCTCGGTGAGGGGTGCTTTGGATGCGGCATCCGGGCGCTTCTTCCGCTGCTTCTTCGGCCGCTCCATGACGACGTCCTCGGCGGATGCCGCGACCGGAGCCGCCTCCTCCTCCTGGTGTGAGTGGATGGTAGAGGCGGCGATCTGGGCGAGTGCGGATTTGACGCCCTCTGTGATCACGTGGGTGCCACCCGTGCTGCCGTTGGTCGTCGGCGCCGCGGCGCGGGGTCGGCGCCCCGGAGGCTGGCCGTTGCCGATCGGCGCACGGTGCTTGACAACGGGATCGTGATGAACGATCACACCGCGACCCGCGCAGACCTCGCACGCCTCGCTGAAGGTCTCGAGCAGGCCGAGGCCGAGCTTCTTTCGGGTCATCTGCACGAGGCCGAGCGAGGTGACCTCGGCGACCTGGTGCTTCGTCCGATCACGGCTGAGGCATTCCACCAGCCGACGCAGCACGAGGTCGCGGTTGGATTCGAGCACCATGTCGATGAAGTCCACGACGATGATGCCTCCGATGTCGCGAAGACGCAGCTGTCGGACGATCTCCTCTGCGGCCTCGAGGTTGTTCTTGGTGACGGTCTCCTCGAGGTTTCCGCCCGATCCCACGAACTTGCCGGTGTTGACGTCGACGACGGTCATCGCCTCGGTGCGGTCGATCACGAGTGAGCCGCCGGAGGGCAGCCAGACCTTGCGCTCCAGCGCCTTCTCGATCTGCTCGGTGACGCGGAACCGGTCGAACGGATCGGCCTCGCCCTCGTACACGGCGATGCGGTCGAGCAGATCCGGGGCCACGCTCTCGAGGTACGCGGTGATCGTCTGATGCGCGTCCTCTCCCTGGATCAGCATCTTCGTGAAGTCCTCGTTGAAGACGTCGCGGACGATCTTGACCAGCAGATCCGGCTCGGAGTGCAGCAGAGCCGGCGCCTGGATGGATTCGACCTGGCGGCTGATGTGCTCCCACTGGGTCGTGAGTCGCTGCACGTCGCGTGTGAGCTGGTCCTCGGTCGCGCCCTCGGCCGCCGTGCGCACGATGACGCCGGAGGACTCGGGAAGAACCTCCTTGAGGATCTTCTTCAAGCGCGCGCGCTCGGTGTCGGGAAGCTTTCGCGAGATTCCGTTCATGGCGCCGCCGGGCACGTACACGAGATAGCGGCCGGGCAGCGAGATCTGGCTGGTGAGCCGGGCGCCCTTGTGGCCCACCGGGTCCTTGGTGACCTGAACCAGCACGCGGTCACCGCTCTTGAGGGCGAGCTCGATGCGGCGGGGCTGGTTGCCGGTCTCGACCGCGTCCCAGTCGACCTCGCCGGAGTAGAGCACGGCATTGCGCCCGCGACCGATGTCGACGAACGCGGCCTCCATGCTGGGCAGCACATTCTGCACGCGGCCGAGGTAGACGTTGCCGATGAGCGAGGCTTCCTGGTTGCGCGCGACGTAATGCTCGACGAGCACGTTGTCCTCGAGCACGGCGATCTGGATGCGTCCGTCCTTGGAGCGGACGATCATCTCCCGGTCGACGGCTTCGCGGCGCGCGAGGAACTCGGCCTCGGTGACCACGGGGCGGCGACGGCCGGCCTCACGACCGTCACGGCGGCGCTGCTTCTTGGCCTCCAGCCGGGTCGAGCCCTTGACGCGCTGGGGCTCGGTGATGAGCTCGACAGCGCGCTGGCGGGGCTGCTGCGGCTCAGTGGGGCCGGACGCCTCATCACGTCCCTCGCCGGTGCGGCGACGGTTGCGCCGGCGCGCGCTGGCCGAGGACGACTGCTCGGCGGGGGCTTCCTCGTGCTCGGGCAGCGGCGGCAGAGCAGCGATCTCGGGCGGGGCGTAGAAGAGCAGCTGCGTCGAGACGGCCGAGACGAAGACCTCGGGCAGCAGCCCCAGGTCGACCGCCGTCTTGGGAATGCTCTCTTCGGCGGGCTCAGCCACCTCGGCGACGGCCTCGACGGGCGATGCCGCGGACTCAGCGTCAGCTGCCTCGCCAGCGGGCTGCTCGACCTCGACGAGCTCGCCGAGCAGGGACGCATCGGTGGGTGGCTGGTTCCCGGAGGACGCATCGGCCTCCGGCGCGCGCGGCGCTACCGGTGTGTCTGATTCGTCGCGGGGTTCGAGGTGTGCGTCGGTTTCATCGGCCATCGCTGGCGTACTCCCTGCGAACGACACCGCGCGTCGTCCGGCGAAATCTCGTGCGGTGCCGCACCTGCGGTGCCGCGAACTCACTCGGTCTGCAGCCGGCCCGTGGCTCATACTGCGAAGGGCGCTCATCGCCCGAAGTCTTCTGGGTGACGCGTTGGCGGCGCGGCCGCGAAGCATCATCGACCATTATCGCACTTTCCCCGCGCGAATGTGCGGACGACGCCCCGATCCCGATTTCGACGGCGCCGGCACGCGGCATCCGCTCAGTCCTCGGTGCCATAATCCGAGGCATGACACACCCTGTGACCCGCACCCGACCGACGGCTCTGGCGGTGTGGCTCATCATCGCCGGCGTGATCGGGTGGTGGGCGGCCTTCTCGCTCACCATGGAGCGGATCCATCTGCTCGCCAACCCCGATGCGATCCTCGGCTGCGATATCAGCCCGCTCGTTCAGTGCGGGAAGAACCTGGCATCGTGGCAGGGCAGCCTGTTCGGCTTCCCCAACCCGATCCTGGGGCTGACGGGCTGGATGGCGCCGATCGTCGTCGGCGTCGCGATCCTCGCCGGAGCCCGGTTCGCGAGATGGTTCTGGTGGATGTTCGAAGCCGGCGTCACACTCGCTTTCGTGTTCGTCATCTGGCTCATCGGTCAGAGCATCTTCGTCCTCGGAACCCTCTGTCCCTGGTGCATGGTGACCTGGGCCGTCACGATCCCGACCTTCTACGCGGTGACCCTTCACATTCTGCGCACCGGAATTCTGCCGGCGCCGGCTGTCATCCGCAGCGGCGCCGACAGGCTGATGGGCTGGGTGCCCCTTCTCGCGGTGATCAGCTACGCGATCGTGGCCGTCCTCGCCCAGCTGCGACTGGACGTGCTCGGCGCCCTCTTCTAGATCGGCTGCGAGAACCAGACCTCGAGTTCGCGCGCGGCCGACTCGGGGCTGTCCGAGCCGTGCACCAGGTTCTGCTGCACCTTGAGTCCCCAGTCCCGGCCGAAGTCGCCGCGGATGGTTCCGGGTGCCGCCGTTGTCGGGTCGGTCGTTCCGGCGAGTGAGCGGAAGCCTTCGATCACCCGGTCGCCTGCGAGGCGGATCGCCACCGACGGCCCCGACAGCATGAACTCGAGGAGCGGCTCGTAGAAGGGCTTGCCCTCGTGCTCCGCGTAGTGGCGCTCGAGTGTCTCGCGATCGGGCTCGACCAGTCGGATGTCGACGAGAGAATAACCCTTCGCCTCGATGCGGGCGAGGATCGCGCCGGTCAGTCCGCGCGCCACGCCGTCAGGCTTCACCAGGACCAGAGTCTCTTGCGTGGGCATTTGTCAGTCTCCGTTCGGGGTGTCGGCTTCGGCGGCGAGTCGCGCGTTCCGCGCGTCGAGCGAAGCCCCCTTGATCGTCGCATACCCCCACATCCCGCCGAAAATGACGGCGACCAGGGAGAGCGCCGGAACGAGGAACCCGCCGAGCGCGACGATGCCCTGCAGCACCCAACCGAGCACGATTCCCCATCGGTAGCGCAGCACGCGCCCGGTGAGCACCATGACAACCGCCAGAACTGTGCCGCCGACGATCCCCCACCACTGCGGAATGGGCTCGGGAAGCGCCTTGAGCCCGAACACGGCGAGTCCGCCGAGGAAGACGATCATCGACTCGAACGCAAGCACGATCGACCCCAGCGACTCCGCAGCGCCCCGCGTACGGCGCGGTCTGGGAGCAGGTGCGGGTGCGGGCTCAGTCACGTCGGTCATTCACTCCACCCGGCCTTCCAGTCTTCTGCGGCCGAGAGTACGACCGCTTCGCCGGCCAGCACGACCGACCCGGCGATCACCACCGCGCGTCGATCCGATGCCGCGGCCCACGCCCGTGCCGACTCCGCAGCGTCGGCGACGTTCGGATGCACGCTGACCGGAAGCCCGTGGGCCTCCGCCAGATCCGCGATGCGGTCCGCGTCTTCGGCGCGTTCGGAATCTGGGGCGGTGGCGAACACCTGCGCGGCGAGCGGCGCCAACTCCGCGACGATGCCGGCGGCATCCTTGTCGGCGAGGACGCCGAGGATGACACCCCACTCGTCGAAGTCGAAGGACGAGCCCAGCGCGGCCGACAGCGCACGGGCGCCGTGCGGGTTGTGGGCCGCGTCCACGATCACGGTCGGACTGACCCCTACGAGCTGGAGTCGACCGGGAGAGCTCGACTGCGCGAGCCCCTCGGCCATGATCTCAGCGGTGATGGGCTGGGTTCCGCCGCCGATGAGCGACTCGACCGCCGCAATCGCAAGGGCGGCGTTCTGCGCCTGATGCGCACCGAAGAGGGGCAGGTACTCGTCGTCGTACCGGGCCGCCAGGCCGCGCACCGAGATCAGCTGGCCGCCGACGGCGAGCCGAGCGTCGCTGAGGGCGAACTCGTCGCCTTCGAAGGCGATCGTCGCATCGCGATCGGCGGCGGCGGCGCGCAGCACCGCCGCCGCGGCAGGATCCTGCCGTGCCGAGACGACGGCGGCGCCGGTCTTGATGATCCCCGACTTGACTGCGGCTATCTCGCGAATCGTGTCGCCGAGCCGGTCGGCGTGGTCGATGTCGATCGGGGCGAAGACCGCGACGTCGCCGTCGGCGGTGTTGGTCGAATCCCACGCTCCGCCCATGCCCACCTCGAGCACGAGAACGTCGATCGGCGCATCCGCGAACGCAACGAAGGCGAGGACGGTCAGAAGCTCGAAGAAGGTGAGCGGCGCGTCGCCCGCTTCGGCGAGCTCGGCGTCGACGAGGTCCACGAATGGGGCGATCTCGTCCCAGGCGTCGGCGACGGCGGCATCCGCGACCGGCTGCCCGTCGATCGTGATGCGCTCGGTGAAGCGCTCCAGGTGCGGGCTCGTGAACAGTCCCGTGCGCAGACCGTGGGCCCGGATCAGGCTCTCGATGATGCGGCTCGTCGAGGTCTTGCCGTTCGTGCCGGTGACGTGGATCACCCGGTAGGTGCGCTGCGGGTCATCGAGCAGCTCGAGAACCCGGCGCGTGCGCTCGACTCGCGGCTGCACCCACAGCTCGCCCTGCCGTTCGAGCAGGGCGGCGTACACTCTGTCGGCACGACTGCGATCGCTCATGCGGATGCCTCGACCTTCGTCACTGCTCTGGTGACCGAGACCGTGAAGTCTCCCGCATTGGCAAATGTGCCCTTCACGAAGGTGGCGGAGTGATCGGCGCCGACAGCGGTCAGTGAGCCGTCGCCGAGGATCGCCGTGGCATCGGCATCCGTCACCGCGTACTGGACCGCGAGCGTCTCGCCCGCGACGTCCGCCACGTCGAACGCCGACGCGACTGCCGCACCGTCGGCCGGCGACGAGAACGAGAGCGTCAGCCTGATGCGATCGCTCACATCGAGGCCCGCAGCCTTGCGCGTGTCCTGCACGGCGCGGATGACGTCGCGGGCGAGGCCCTCCGCCTCCAGCTCCGGCGTGCCGGTGGTATCCAGGAGTACGAAGCCCCCGCTCGGCAGCACCGCGAGCGCCTCGCCTTCGGGCCGGCCGGTGGTCTCGAGAACGAGGTCGTACTCCCCGGGCTCGAGCACGATCGCTCCGGCGGTCACAACGCCGCCGAGGTCCGTCCAGTCACCGGCCCGGGCCGCCTGGATGGCCTGCTGAACCTGCTTGCCCAGGCGCGGTCCGGCCGCGCGGGCGTTGACCGAAAGGCGGTGCGAGATGCCGTAGACACTCGCCGTGTCATCGCGCAGGTCGACGAGCTCGACCGTTTTCACGTTCAGCTCCTCCCGCAGGATCTCCTCGAACTGTGCGAGAGCGGCGGCATCGGGCACCACCACCGTGAGACGGGCGAGCGGCAGGCGAACGCGCTTGCCCTCGCGCTTGCGCAGCGCGTTGGCCACGGACGAGACCTCGCGCACGGCATCCATCGCCGAGCGGATGTCGTCCGCGACGGGGAACGCGCCGGCATCTGGCCAGTCCTGCAGGTGCACGCTGCGTCCGCCTGTCAGCCCCTGCCAGATCCGCTCGGACACGAGCGGGATGAGCGGGGCGGCGACGCGGGACAGCGTCTCGAGCACGGTGTAGAGCGTGTCGAAGGCCTCGCGGCTCTTCGGGTCGTCGGTGACGCCGATCCAGAACCGATCGCGCGAACGGCGGATGTACCAGTTGGTGAGCGCCTCCCCGAAGTCGCGCAGTCTCGTCGCGGCCGTCGTCGAGTCGAGCCCCTCGAGGTCGGCCGCCACCTCGCTCACAAGCTCGCCAGTGAGCGCAAGGATGTAGCGGTCGAGGACGTCGGTCGAATCGGTTCGCCACTTCGCGTCGTAGCCGGCGCCGTCCTGGCCGTCGGCGGCGTTCGCGTATGTCGAGAAGAAGTACCACGCATTCCACAGCGGCAGCATGAACTCGCGCACGCCCTGTCGGATGCCTTCCTCGGTCACCACGAGGTTGCCGCCGCGCAGCACCGAGCTGCCCATCAGGAACCAGCGCATCGCGTCGGAGCCGTCGCGATCGAAGACCTCGCTGACGTCCGGGTAGTTGCGCAGCGATTTGGACATCTTCTGCCCGTCGCTGCCCAGCACGATGCCGTGGCAGCTCACGCCGGTGAAGGCCGGCCGGTCGAACAGGGCCGTCGAAAGCACGTGCATGACGTAGAACCAGCCGCGGGTCTGCCCGATGTATTCGACGATGAAGTCGGCCGGCGAGTGCTCATCGAACCAGTCGTGGTTCTCGAACGGGTAGTGCACCTGCGCGTAGGGCATCGAGGCCGAGTCGAACCACACATCCAGAACGTCTTCGATGCGGCGCATCGTGCTGCGACCGGTCGGGTCGTCCGGGTTGGGCCGCGTGAGCTCGTCGATGTAGGGCCGGTGCAGATCCACCTCGCCGGCGGAGTTGCGCGGCAGGCGACCGAAATCGCGCTCGAGCTCAGCCAGCGAGCCGTACGCATCGACGCGGGGGTGTTCGGGATCGTCGCTCGTCCAGACCGGGATCGGCGAACCCCAGTAGCGGTTGCGGCTGATCGACCAGTCGCGCGCTCCCTCGAGCCATTTGCCGAACTGCCCGTGCTTGACGTTCTCGGGCACCCAGGTGATCTGCTCGTTGTTCTCGATCAGGCGGTCCTTGATCTCGGTGACGCGTACGAACCAGCTCGAGACGGCCTTGTAGATCAGCGGGTTGCGGCAGCGCCAGCAGTGCGGGTACGAGTGCTCGTAGCTTGCCAGGCGCAGCAGTCGCCCGTCCTGGCGAAGGATGCGGATGAGCGGGGTGTTGGCGTCCATCCACAACTGCCCGGCGACGTCGGTCACGGCGGGCAGGAAGCGCCCGCCGTCGTCGAGACTCAGGATCGTCGGGATGCCGGCGGCTTCGGCAACCCGCTGGTCATCCTCACCGAACGCAGGCGCCTGGTGGACGATGCCGGTGCCGTCGGTGGTCGTGACATAGTCATCGACGAGGATGCGCCACGCGTTCTGCGTCCCCCATGTCTCCGCATCCGCGTAGTAGTCGAAGAGCCGGTCGTAGTGCACCTCGGCCAGATCGGCGCCGAGGTGCACCGCGTCGACCGCGGCGGCGGCATCCGCGGCGGTCTCGTAACCGAGATCCTTCGCGTAGTTCGGCAGCAGGTCTTCCGCGAGCAGGTAGCGGTGCGACTCCGCCTCGGTCGGTTCGTCGCTGCGCCCATCGGGTCCATGGTGCACATCGGCAGCGCCGAGCGGTCCCCCGGGTACGACGACGTACCGGATGCCGGGTCCCACGGCCAGAGCGAGGTTGGTGGGCAGCGTCCATGGCGTCGTGGTCCACGCGAGCGCGCGGACTGCGGTGAGGCCCATGGCTTCGGCCTTGACTCCGACGAGGGGGAACGTCACCGTCACGGACGGATCCTGGCGCATCTTGTAGACGTCGTCGTCCATGCGCAGCTCGTGGGTCGACAGGGGCGTCTGGTCTCGCCAGCAGTACGGCAGGACGCGGTAGCCCTCGTATGCAAGACCCTTGTCGAACAGGGTCTTGAACGCCCAGAGCACGCTCTCCATATAGTCGGTGTCGAGGGTCTTGTACCCGCGATCGAAGTCGACCCAGCGCGCCTGGCGGGTGACGTACTCCTTCCACTCGCGCGTGTACGCCAGCACCGATTCGCGCGCCTTCGCGTTGAAGGTCGCGACGCCCATGCGCTCGATCTGCTCCTTCTCGGTGATCCCGAGCTGCTTCATCGCCTCGAGCTCGGCGGGTAGCCCGTGCGTGTCCCATCCGAAGACGCGGTCGACGCGCTTGCCGCGCATCGTCTGGAAGCGCGGGAAGAGGTCCTTCGCGTAGCCGGTGAGCAGGTGGCCGTAGTGCGGGAGCCCATTCGCGAACGGCGGGCCGTCGTAGAAGACCCACTCCGGCGCGCCCTCGCGGTTCTCGATCGACGCGCGGAACGTGTCATCGGCCGTCCAGAAGTCGATGACCTCGCGCTCGATCGCGGGGAACCGCGGGCTCGGCGGGACGTCGGGGCCGGTCTTGGGATAGGTCATGTCACTCCAGCAGGTCGCGATGCTTCCTGCGAGGACGACCCTCCCGTTCGGAAGGACCGCGGTACCACCCCGCGTTGCCTCGGTCCCGGTCACGGGTCGAAGCCGCTTTCACTGCGGCTATGACGGGCCTGACCCGTCCGGTTCTACTGGGGGCTCGCGCCCTGTTCCTCCGGAAGCTCCCCGGTGATGGCCGGATCGATGCTGGTCACTCGATTCTACCCGCATGCCGCGGGCACGTAGCGTGGTGCGCCGGCCCGCAGCCTTCTCGCGGGAATTTCTTCCATTGGGATGGAGCTCTTGCCCGTCACGTCACCTCCTTCCGGCGATCCATGATCGCGCAGAGGCGCGGTGGTCAGCGGTAGAATCGATGAGCATCCCACACTCAGGCACGCTCACACAGTGCCGCACATATCGCACAGGAGACCCCCATGACCGACGCGCAGATTCCCGACAAGCCGGCCCTTGAAGGTCTCGAGGCGAAATGGTCGCAGAAGTGGGATGTCGAGGGAACCTACCTCTTCGACCGCGTGCGCGCTGCCGCGGTCGGTCGAGTTGGAATCTACTCGGTGGACACCCCGCCGCCGACGGCCAGCGGAAGCCTTCACATCGGGCACGTCTTCTCGTTCACGCACACCGACATCAAGGTGCGCTACGAGCGCATGCGCGGCAAGTCCGTGTTCTACCCGATGGGCTGGGACGACAACGGGCTGCCGACCGAGCGCCGGGTGCAGAACTACTACGGCGTGCGCTGCGACCCGTCGCT
>NZ_WOYP01000003.1:0-14721 GCF_011620715.1 Microbacterium sp.
CGGTCGGACCGAAGCTCGCCGTCGTCTCGAAGCCGATCCACTGGCCCTTCGGCTCAGCGAATACATGCGCAGTGAGGTCGATGTTGGGGTATGTGGCAAGCTTCGGGTGGATCAGGGGGCCGACACCATTGGCCACGTCGACCACGCCGAGCGCGCGTGCGGTCGCGCTGACGGGCTCACCCTCCAGCAGCGGCAGATGCGGCCGCATCCATGCCCACCCGTGACCAGGCTTGTCCGACATCCGGTGCATGTCGATCGTGCTGACGAACCCGAACGACTTGTCACCCGCCATCGGCGACTCCGCACCCATCGCATCGCGGCTCGGCATGGGCGGCGCGCCGCTGCCCGCCAGGTGAGCGGTTTCGTATGGGTGCATGAGCCACGCGTGTGCCAACACCGAGATCCGATCCCGATGGGTGAGCGCCACCTCGACGAGTTCGATCGTGCGTCCCGGCCGGACGATCCGCACGTCGGCGTCGATGATGTCGCTGACCGTGGTGTCCATGGTTCCGAAGATGTCGTATGCGATCCGGCCGAGTTGGAGTCCGTCGCTCCGGCGATGATCGCGGTGACACTCCACGATGTGGGCGATCAGCCCCAGGACGGGAGCGATGTGGGCGTCGTTCGGGCTCCAGGAGCCACGCACTGCGTCGTCGATCCGAAAGCGCTCGCTGCTGAGCCGTTGAAAATATGCGGGCATGATGACATGGTAGGGGCTTCGCACCATCGGTCCGGAACGTGAACCGAACCAGCCGGTTCACCGAAGATCACGCCGGGCGGCGTCTCAGGCGCAGCATGGGGATGGCCCGGGTGGTCTTCGCCTGGATGCCATCGAGTCCGCCGAACGGCGTGAACAGCGCCATTGCGCGCTCCCGTGCCGCGCCCGCGAGTTCCTCGACGTGCACGGGGATCACACCCTCGTCGGGGACTTCGATATCCACGTCCGGGTGGGCGCGGAGATTGTGGTACCAGGCCGGATTCTCGGGCGCGCCCCCCTTGGCCGCTGCGATGATCCACGCGTCGGGACTCTCACGCACCGCCAGCACGGGGGCGATCCGCCTTTCGCCGCTCTTGGCGCCGATGTTGTGGACGAGCACGAGATTGCGTCCATATCCACGCGTCGTGACGGTTCCGCCGGACGCGCGGAACTCGTCGATGATCGGCTGGTTCCACTCGGCATGCGGTTTGGCCACGGCTGCTCCTCGACGGCGGGAGATGATCGGCGCGCACAGGGTTCGACCGCGCTCCTCTGAAAGTACACCCGGCCGCTCTCCGCGCGATGACCTCTCGCTGGGTGTCACCGGTGACCGGGACAGCGCGCGTGCTCGGCACCTGACGCCGGATGTTTGTAGAGTACGAAGCATTCGGCTGGGCGGTTGATCACAGCAGCGAGAGCGTCTATGGGAGGTTCACGCGGCTGACTGCTTTCCTTGAAGCGACCAGTGGCGTAGAGTTGAACCGTCTGGTTCAACTCAGGTCAATTCGGACTCTGCTTCACGACCAGCCGAATCCCTCGTGCGGTTGCGCTCCCCTCACGGAACCGCGCACGCACGTCAAAGAAGACCGAGAAAGGTAATCAATGAGCATTCGCGGAGCTGCGTTCATCGCAGGCGCCTACGAGCATCCCCAGCGTGTCATACCCGATAAGTCTCTGGGCCAGGTTCACGCGGAGGTCGCCGCCGGCGCCCTCGCAGACGCCGGCCTGAGCTTCTCGGACGTGGACGCGTACTATTGCGCGGGCGACGCACCGGGGCTGGGCGGCATCTCCATGGCCGACTACATGGGCCTGAAACTGCGGCACATCGACTCGACCGAAACCGGCGGTTCTTCATATATCGCTCACATCGGTCACGCCGCCGCCGCCATCAAGGCAGGCAAAGCATCGGTCGCGCTGATCACGCTCGCGGGCCTGCCCCGGCAGATGAGCGGCAATCTCGTGATGGAAGGCGGCGGAGCCCCTGAGGACGCCTTCGAAGGGCCGTTCGGACCCACCGTTCACGGCCTCTACGCCCTGGCTGCCCGGCGCCACATGTATGAGTTCGGAACGACGAGCGAGCAGCTCGCTGAGATCAAGGTCGCTGCGTCCATCCACGCGCAGTACAACCCGAACGCCATGCTCCCCAAGCCGGTGACCGTTGAAGATGTGGTCAACTCACCGATGGTCAGCGACCCGCTGCATCGTCTGGACTGCTGCGTCGTCACCGACGGCGGCGGCGCGCTGATCGTGGTCTCCCCGGAGATCGCCCGCGACCTCGACCGCTCCGTGGTGAAGGTGCTCGGTCATGGTGAAGCACCCAAGCACACCAACGGCGGCAAGGTAGACGTCACCTTCACCGGTGCGCGCTGGTCGGGCCCGGCCGCGTTCGCCGAAGCCGGAGTCACACCGAAGGACATCGACTACGCATCGATCTACGATTCCTTCACCATCACCGTGCTCGAGACCATCGAGGACCTCGGCTTCTGCGAGAAGGGCAAGGGCGGCGAGTTCGTGCTCGACGGGGCGCTCCAGGCGCCGTTCGGGAAGCTGCCGTTCAACACCGACGGCGGCGGCCTGGCCAACAACCACCCCGCGAACCGCGGCGGGATGACCAAGGTGCTCGAAGCGGTGCGTCAGCTCCGTGACGAGGCACACCCTGCAGTGCAGGTGCCCAACACCCAGATCGCACTCGCACACGGCACCGGCGGAAGCCTGCCGACCCGCATGGGTGCGGCGACCGTCATTCTTGGAAGGGAAGACGCATGACCGAGTCAGCTGTGCTGCCGAACCCGGCGCCCTCGATCGACCCCGAGACCAAGCCCTACTGGGACGCGACCCTCGAGGGCAAGCTCATCATCCGGCGCTGCAACGCGTGCGGCGAGAATCACTGGTACCCGCGCACGATGTGCCCGTTCTGCGGATCGGTCGAGACCGAATGGCTGGAGACAGCCGGCAAGGGCACGATCTACACGTTCGCGATCACCCGCAAGGGCCTCGGCCACTATGGCGGCGTCGGACCATATGTGCTCGCGTTCGTGACTCTCGACGAAGGCCCCACGATGCTCACCAACATCGTCGAATGCGACGTTGACGCGCTGCAGATCGGGGACCGGGTGGAGGTCGTCTTCCACAAGACCGAGGCCGAGGCGGCCCTGCCTCGGTTCCGCCCCGTCGCATAGTAGCGTCGGCTAAGTCAATGTCACCGCGCGCGGACCAGTTCCGCGCGCGGTGACGCACATACCCAGCTCAACCGCGACGTCCAATGAACTCCCCCCCACAGCAAGTCGCCCGATCCGAGGGACCCATCACATGACCCGAACCATGCCTTTCACCTCTGTCGCCGACGTTTCCGAGCGTCTGGCCGCCGTCGGCTATCTTCCCTCCGACGCCATTGCGACCACGGTCTTCCTGGCGAGCGAATTGGGCAAGCCGCTGCTCATCGAAGGCCCGGCGGGAGTGGGCAAGACGGCGCTCGCGCAAGCCGTTGCCGACGCGACCGGTTCCCCGCTGGTCCGGCTGCAGTGCTACGAAGGCGTGGATGAGGCGCGCGCGCTGTACGAGTGGAATCACGCGAAGCAGCTGCTGCGCATCACCGCCTCGAAGGACGGAGACTGGGACGAGACCCGCGCCGACATCTTCAGCGAGGAATTCCTTCTGGCCCGGCCTCTCTTGACCGCCATCCGCAACGAGGAGCCGACGGTGCTGCTCATCGATGAGACCGACAAGGCGGACATCGAGATCGAGGGACTGCTGCTGGAGGTGCTCGGGGACTTCCAGATCACGATCCCGGAGTTGGGCACGGTGCGGGCACTCCATCGTCCGTTCGTGGTACTCACCTCGAACGCCAGTCGCGAGTTGTCGGAGGCGCTCCGGAGGCGCTGCATCTTCCTGCACGTGGACTATCCCGACAGCGACCTCGAAGAACGCATCGTCCAGGCCAAGGTCCCCGGCCTCGAGCACTCGCTCACCCAGTCCATCGTGCGCGTGATCAACGCCCTGCGCGGCTTCCCATTGCGCAAGGCCCCTTCCGTCTCGGAGACGATCGACTGGGCCCACACCCTGCTCGCTCTGGGCGCCGTCGAGCTCGACGACGACACGATGCGCGACTCGCTCGGAGTCATTCTCAAGCACCGCTCGGATCACGAGAAGGCTCAGAAGCTGCTCGACATGGAAAGCGCGCTCGCGCGATGACAGAAGGGCCCGAAGCCGTCGCTGACCCCTACGGCCTGCAGGAACGGCTCGTCGATTTCGTCACCGCGCTGCGGACCAAGGGGATCATGGTCGGCACCGGCGAGACGGTCGACGCCGCAGATGCGATCACCAGGCTCGGGCTCGACGAGAGGAGCATCCTCCGCGAAGGACTCGCGGGCACCCTCACCCGGAAGCACAGCCAGCGCGGAACCTTCGACGAGGTCTTCGACATCTACTTCCCGCCACGCGTAGGCCGACCCCGGTCAGCCGAACAGGTGCCAGATGACTTCGGCGTCGAGACACTGCGCGACATGCTCGTCGAAACGCTTGCCGCCGCGGACCTCGACGCTCTGGGCGAACTCGCCGAGATCGCCGTCGACCGATTCGGTGAGATCGGCGGTGATCCTCCCGGGTGGTCCGCGAAGCAGACGCTCGATCGGGTGGAGCCGCAGAGCCTGCTCGCCCGCGCCATGGGCGTGCGAGGTGACGACGGCGCGGTCATCGAACTGGGGGGTGTTTCGCCCCGAGACCAGGTGCGAGAGTTGATCGGCCAGTTCCGAGGAAGGGTCGATGACGAAGCCAGGCGGCGTACGAGCGAGACGCGTGGACGCGAGCGGATGGTGCTCACCGCGGTGCAGGCGCAGACCGAGCACGTCGACTTCCTCAGCGCCAATGCCGAACAGTTCGACGAGATGCGGCGCGGCGTGCGTCCGCTTGCTCGCCGGCTTGCGACGCGGCTCGCCGTGAAGCGGCGCCGCACCTTCCGCAACACCATCGACATCCGAAGGACGATGCGCAAGTCCATGTCGACCGGTGGAACGCCGATCGACCTTGTCTTCGCCAAGCCACACCCAAGCAGGCCGGACCTGGTTCTGCTGTGCGACGTGTCGAGCTCGGTGTCGGGCTTCTCAGGTTTCACGATGCTGCTCGTGCAGGCGATGAAGAACCAGTTCAAGAAGATCAAGGTCTACGCATTCGTCAATGCGATGGCGGAAGTGACCGAACTCATCTCCGTGGACGGCGACGAAGACGGAGAAGGGCTGCATGCCCGAATCGTCGAGCAGGCGCGCGTCCATCGGGGGACCTCGAGCAGCGACTACGGTGCTGCCTTCGCTGATTTCGTGGCCCGTGACCTGGAGTCGATCGGTCCGCGCAGCTCGGTGCTCATCCTCGGAGATGCACGCACCAACTACCGGGATCCGGGCCTCGACGACGTGCGCGAGATCGCAGCGCGATCGAAGCGGACGTTCTGGCTCAATCCCGAACCGGAAAAGACATGGGGTACCGGCGACTCCGCGGCGTTCGACTACGCCGATGTCGTCGAGATGCGTGAATGTCGTTCCATCGAGCAGCTCGGCGAGTTCGTCAGCCGGCTGCTTCCGGCGGGATAGCCAGACGTATCGCGGCACCCTGGTCGTCCGTCAGGCTCTGGAGCCGGTACCGGAGCTGTGACGTGGAGTCACGTCACAGCCTTTACAATGCAGGTCCTTCCCACTAGGTTTCTGCTAACGGTGACCTCCCAGCCCAAGGACGATCACGCAGGGACGTCATCCCGAGGACTCACCGAAGAGGACCTCGATGCACATGGAGGTGCAGGATGGGTCGATTGGACGGGCGGGTCGCCGTCGTCACGGGATCAGGTCGGGGCATCGGCGCCGGGATCGCGAAGCTGTTCGCGGCGGAGGGTGCGAAAGTCGTCGTCAACGATCTGGGAGCAAGCGTCGACGGCACGGGCGCCGACGTCGGCCCCGCCCAGCAGGTGGTCGAGGAGATCACCGCCAACGGCGGCGAGGCGATCGTCAACGGCGGGGACGTCAGCGACTACGACTCCGCAGGCGAGTTGGTGCATTCCGCGATCGATGCTTTCGGCAAGCTCGACATCCTGGTCAACGTCGCGGGAATCCTGCGCGACCGGATGCTGGTGAACATGACTCCGGACGAGTGGAACGCGGTGTTGAACGTGCACCTGACCGGCACGTTCAACACCAGCAAGCACGCCGCCGTGTATTGGCGCGAGCACCGCGGCGAGGGCCAGTATCGACTGATCAATTTCACGTCCGCCGCGGGGTTGTTCGGCTCTCCGGGACAGCCGAACTACGCGGCCGCCAAGCTCGGGATCGTGGGGTTCACGCTCTCCTGCGCCAACGCTCTCAACCGCTACGGCGTCACCTCGAACGCGATCGCCCCGGGCGCGGCGACTCGCATGACCATGTCGATCCCCCCTGAGCGGGCGGCCGAGATGGGAGTGGACCTGCGCGGCATGGAACCGGAGGCCGTGGCCTACCCGGTCGCGTATATCGCGAGCGAGGAGTCGAGTTGGCTCAACGGCCGGGTCGTCGGGGCTCAGGGCGGAAAGCTGACGCTCTACGAGAACTATCACCCGGAGCAGGCTGTCAGTTCGGTGGAGCCGTGGACGATCGAGACGATCTTCGAGCAGATGCCGAAGACGTTCCATCCCGATCGCCAGGGCCTGGCCGGCATGGGATGACCTGCTGAGGATGAGGCCTGCGGTCGGCGCGATGGCACCGACCGCTTGAGATGCCGTTCCGGCGCGGCATAGCCGTCGAGGCGGCACCGATCCGGCGCAATGAGGCGCCGGATCGTAACGGACGGAGCCCGCGCAACGGGCGACGAAGGAGGAGCAATGAGGCTACTTGAAGGCATCCGCGTCATCGAGCTGGGGGGTGGAATCGCCGGCTCCTACGCGACGAAGATGTTCGCGGACTACGGGGCCGAGGTCATCAAGATCGAACCCCCGGAGGGCGATGAGACCCGCCGCATGGCGCCGTTCATCGGCGACGAGGAGGGGATCGATCGCTCCGCGGTGTACCTGCACAACAACACCGGCAAGAAGTCCGTCGTGCTCGACCTGAACCGGGAGAGCGATCGCGAGAGCCTGAAGAAGCTCGTCGCGACGGCCGGCATCGTGGTCGAGTCGTTCAAGCCGGGAGTTCTGGCGGGATGGGGACTCGGGTACGAGGATCTGCTGGCCGTGCAGCCGACTCTCGTGCTCACCAGCATCACCCCGTTCGGACAGAACGGCCCGTACGCCGACTACGAGGGTTCGGAGCTGATCTACTACGGCATGGGCGGACCGATGCTCGGCAACGGATCCGCCGACCGCGAACCGCTCAAGCTGGGCGGCTACATGCAGGTGTATCAGACCGGCAATGTCGCGGCACTGGCAACACTGGCCGCCCATATGGTGGCGGAGGAGCAGGGCGAACCGAGCCACGTCGACATCTCCGGATTCGAAGTGGGCCTGACATCCCCTGACCGGCGCACGACCTTCCTGGTCAACTACGCCTTCAACGGCGAGAGCAGCGTTCGCGGCGACCTGCTGGGCGGCATCCTTCCCAACGGCGCGTACCCCACCGACGACGGGTACGTCCAGATCATGATCACACAGGCGTGGCTGCCGCGCATGCTCGCGACGGTCCAGGATCCCGACATGAACGCGTACTTCGGCGAGGTGGCCGCGAACCCGGCGCTGTTCCCGCGGATCGAAACCAAGGAGGCGATCGACGCCGGGATGTACCCCTGGCTGCTGTCACGCACGAAGGAGGAGGTCATGGAGCAGGCCCAGGAGCACAAGTGGCCGGTGACCTCCATCAACTCCCCCGCCGAGGTGATCCACAACAAGCACTTCGCCGCCCGCGGCTTCTTCCACACCGTGGACTATCCCGCCGTCGGTCCGGTGACGCACATGGGCGCCCCGTTCAACGTCGACGCGGGGTGGGACATCGCGCAGGCGCCGAAGCTCGGCGCCGACACCGAGGCGGTCCTCGGATCGCTGTGAACCGCGCACTGCCGACAATGATGACAAAGGAGTGATCATGGCGCACCTGCCGTTGCAAGGCGTGCGGGTCATCGACTTCACCGTGGTGTGGTCGGGCCCGTCCGTGACGATGTATCTGGGTGATCTGGGCGCGGAGGTGATCCGGGTGGACAACCCGTGGGTGTTCCCCAGCAGCACCCGCGGCCTGGTCGCCCGCCCTTCTCCACAGATGATGGCGATGATGGGCATCATGGGCGGTGCCTACCCGGACCGCGACCCCGGCGAGAGGCCGTGGGACCGGGCAGCCATGTTCAACATGCATGCGCGGGGAAAGAAGCTCGCGACGCTGGATCTGAGGAAGGAGTCGGGGCGGGAGCATTTTCTGAGCCTCGTCGAGAAGTCCGACGTGCTCGTGGAGAACAACAACATCACCGTGCTCGAGCACCTCGGGATCGACCCCGAAACCCTCCACAAACGCAATCCGAAACTGGTGATCCTGCGACTGCCCCCGCTGGGGCAGGACGGCCCCTACTCCACCTACCTCGGCCTGGGCGCGCACTTCGAAGCGCTCGCCGGCGTCACTGCGGTCCGCGGCTATGCCGACAGCGCTCCGGCGACCACCACGAGCGTGTTCCAGATGGACCCCGCCGCGGGAGCCACCGGGGCCTTCGCTGTGGTCGCGGCGCTGCGCCGCCGCGCGCAGACCGGAAAGGGCGAGGTGATCGCGCTCCCCCAGGTCGAGAACGAGATGCAGCATCTGGGTGAAATGTACCTCGACGCCGCCTCCACGGGAAATCCCAGCGCACCGATGGGCAACCGGGACCGCAACTACCTTCAAGGCGCGTACCCCGCCGCAGGCGAGGACAAGTGGGTGAGCATCACGATTCGCGGCGACGCGGACTGGGCCGAGCTGATCGCCGAGATGGGGAATCCCGCGTGGGCCGCCGATGACCGGTTCACCACGCAGGCCGGCCGGCTTGCGGCCCAGGACGAGATCGACGAGCAGATCCGGACGTGGACCTCGGGCCGCAGTCGGGAGGACACCTTCCATGCCCTCCAGTCACGGGGCGTTCCGGCCGGCCCGCTCTACAACGAGGAGGACGTGTTCAACGATCCGCACGTCGCGGCCCGCGGCATGCTCCGCGAGATCGAGTCCGCCCATGCAGGTACCTACAAGTACCCCGCGCACCACTGGCACTGGACGGGTCCCGACCTCAAGTGGGAGCCCATCAGCGGCATGGGGCTCGACAACGAGTACGTCTACAAGGAGGTCATCGGACTCACGGATGCCGAATATCAGCAGGCGATCGCCGATGGGCACATCGCCGAGGGCTACCTGAACCCGGACGGCACCTACGCCTGACCACGGTCGCCATCGGAAACGCAGCGACTCGTTCGGCGGAATACCGGAGCGCTTTCGGCACGTCCCGGATGTCCTGACCGTTCGCGCGAGGGAGCGGGGCGGCGGGTGCGCTCAACCGTCGCGACGTGACGGGGCTGGCTTCAGCCCCGTCACGTCGCTGATCGAGTCAGCCTGATATGGGACACGACCTAGGGGGCTTGCGGCGTCTCGTCGCCCGGGGTCTCGACCTGCTGATCCGCATCGGCGGCCTGGTGTTCGACACCGGTGGCCTCCGCCGCTGCAGCCGCCTGCTGCTCGGCGTCCAGCTCCTCGTTGATGTCGGCGCGCACCCGTCCTCGACGGATGCGGCGCATCATGTCCCAGACAAGGGCGATGACCGCGAGCGCGATCACAGCGATCACGACGAAACCGGCCGGGCCAGGCGTCACGAGGGTGGGGTCGACTGTCTGCTCGGGGACCGGCGTCGCCGAGCCGGCGTGCGCGAGAGCGGCGAACAGATCATGCATGGGTGTCCTCGTTCCGCGCGGGAGCGCATAGCCTGGAGTCTCCAGCCTAATCTTCCCCCGATCCTCGGGCGGCGCACACATTCCGACAGGGCACGATGACTACACAGGACATGCTCGACGAGCGATACGGCCGCACGAGTTCGCCGCGCAGGCGGTGGACGATCGGCATCGTCGTCGCGATCGCCGCTGTGCTGGTGGGCCTCTTCGCGTGGATGACGATCGCGGACAGCGTGGACGACATCAGCGTCGACACGACGGGGTTCACGGTCGAGGATCCGCGCTCCGTCACGCTCGCGTTCCAGATTTCGGTGCCGGAAGGCCGAACGGTCGCGTGCGCCCTCGAGGCGCAGGATGAGGATCACGGCGTCGTCGGTTGGAAGATCGTGGAGTACGCGGCATCCGACGTGCGCGCCCGCGCACTCCTCGAGTCGATTCCGACGACCGCGGAGGCTACGACAGGTTTGGTGAGCGACTGCTGGGTGACGTAGTCTGTCGTGACCGCAGTCGACAGACGCCCTGGCCGGAGCCGGGGCGTTTCGACATGACCGCCCCGGCCGACCGAAGGAGACACTTGTGACTGGCGATGCACCGGTGACATTCCTGACCCAGGACGCGTACGACCGACTCGCCGCCGAGTTGGAGCGCCTTTCGACGACGGGACGCGAAGAGATCGCCAAGCGCATCGAGTCCGCCCGCGAAGAAGGCGACCTCAAGGAGAACGGCGGCTATCATGCGGCCAAGGACGAACAGGGCAAGCAGGAGGCCCGCATCCGCACGCTCCAGCACCTGCTGAAAGGCGCCACCGTGAGCGAGGCGCCGGAGAGCACCGGCGTCGTCGAGCCCGGCACCGTCGTGACCGCGATCGTCGCGGGCGGCGAGGAGGTCTTCCTGCTCGGCAACCGCGAGATCGCCGCGGACTCGGAGCTGGACGTCTACAGCGAGGCGTCGCCTCTGGGCGCTGCCATCCTCGGCCTCAAGGAGGGCGATAAGACCTCGTACACGGCCCCCAACGGGCGCGAGATCTCGGTCGAGATCATCACGGTCGAGACGTACTCGGGCCAGTAGCCCGCGGGTCAGTCTGCTACAACGGCCGGGGTGAAGCCCGCGCCGCCGAGGATCTCGATGACGTGGGCACGGTGCTCCTCGCCGCGCGTCTCAACGCTCAGCTGCAGGATCACCTCGCTGATCTGCAGGCCCTGACCGTGCCGTGTGTGCATGACCTCGATGACGTTGGCGCCAGCCTGCGCGAGGAGTTCGGACACCCGTGCGAGCTGACCGGGACGATCGGGCAGCGGGATGCGCAACGTCATGTACCGACCGGATGCCGCGAGCCCGTGCGAGACGACGCGCTGCAGCAGCAGCGGGTCGATGTTGCCTCCGGACAGCACGGCCACGGTCGGTCCGGCGGCCTTCACCTTGCCGGCGAGGATCGCCGCGACCCCGACTGCGCCGGCGGGTTCGACGACCTGCTTCGCGCGCTCGAGCAGCATGAGCAGCGCACGGGCGATGTCGTCGTCGGTGACCGTGACGACCTCGTCCACGAGCTGGTGGATGATCTCGAACGGGAGGTCTCCTGGTCGCGCGACGGCGATCCCGTCGGCGATCGTGGGGAGTGTCTCGACTTCGATCGGGTGGCCCGCGGCGAGGGAGGACGGGTACGCGGCGGAGTTCTCGGCCTGGACTCCGATGATCCGCACGGTGCGGCCGACCGCGGCCGCGCGCGCTTTGACTGCGGCCGCGACGCCCGCGATGAGCCCGCCTCCGCCGATGCCCAGCAGGACCGTGTCCAGATCGGGCACCGCGTCGAACAGCTCGAGGCCGAGGGTGCCCTGGCCGATGATGATGTCACGGTGGTCGAACGGGTGGATCAGCACCGCACCTGTGCGCTGCGCGAACTCCGCAGCCAGCCGCAGGGGCGTCTCGACGGTCGCGCCCTCGAGCACGACCTCGGCGCCGTAGCCGCGCGTGGCAAGCAGCTTGGGCACGGGAACGCCGAGCGGCATGAAGATCGTGGCCGGGATGCCGAGGGCCTGGGCCGCCATCGCGACACCCTGCGCGTGATTGCCGGCGGATGCGGCCACGACGCCGCGTGCGCGCTCTTCGGCGGTGAGGCGGGACAGCCGATAGGTGGCGCCGCGGATCTTGAACGAGCCGGTGCGCTGGAGGTTCTCGAGCTTCAGGTACACGGGAACGCCGAGCAGCGCAGACAGGTACTGCGACTCGTCGATCGGAGTGCGGGTGATGACGCCGTCCAGGTAGGCGGCGGCATCCTCGAACTCGGCCAGGGTGGGGATGCTCACGAACGAACCTTCCTGGGGCGCGGGACGGTGGTCCAGATGTAGTCTCCGGACGGAGCTCCCGCCCCGCCCTCCCACGCGCGGTTGCCGATGTAGACGACGACGACGTTGACGAACGCGGCGAGCGGCACCGCGAACAGGGCGCCCGGGATGCCGGCGATCATCGCGCCGCCGGCGACGACGAGCACGACGGCAAGCGGGTGGACCTTCACGGCCGAACCCATCAGCAGAGGCTGGAGCACATGACCCTCGATCTGCTGGACGCCCAGCACGACCACCAGCATCCACAGGGCGATCCACGGGCCGTTGTAGACGAGTGCGAGAAAGACGGCGACCGCACCGGTCACGACGGCGCCGACGATCGGCACGAACGCGCCGAGGAAGACCAGGACTGCGACCGGGATCGCCAGCGGCACGCCGAGGAGGAACGCGCCCAGGCCGATGCCGACCGCGTCGATCGTAGCCACCAGCAACTGCGTGCGGGCATAGTTGACCACCATCACCCACCCCGACCGGGCCGCGCCGTCGACAGCGGGCCGCGCCCGCACGGGGAACAACCGCGTTGTCCAGCGCCAGATGCCGCCGCCGTCGGCCAGGAGGGTGAGCAGTATGAAAAGCACCAGCAGCGCCCCGACCACGACATGACCGACGGTCGAGCCGAGCGCCAGGGCACCCGACCACAGCAGCTGAGCCTGCTGCTGGATCAGCTCGCCGAGCTGCGAGAGCAGGTCGTCGATCTGCGCCGACGTCAGGTGCAGCGGACCGTCGATCAGGTACTGACGGAACTGCTCGATCGCATCGACCGTGCGGGCCTGCACCGAGGACCATTGCCTGGTCACCTGCCAGATGACCAGCCAGAGCAGGCCGGCGACGATCGCGAGCGCGCCGATCACGGAGATGACGATCGCCAGCCAACGCGGGACGCGGTGGCGCAGCATCCAGCTGAACGCGGGCCACAGCAAGGCGGTCACGAGAATGGCCACCAGGAGCGGGATCACCAGGAGCTTCAGCTGGATGACGAGCCAGACCGCCACCCCGATGGCCGCAGCCACCACGAGGAAGCGCCAGGAATACGCTGTCGCGACCTTCAGACCCCGCGGGATCGTGCCCGACACGTCGGTGGAGACGACACGGCTGCGGTCGCGGAGAGCTTCGAAGAGGGAGCCGCGGGGCTTGTCTTCTGGGCCGGTCATCACGCCAGTCTAGAGTCGAGTCGTCGTGTCGGCGCGCGCGCATAGGCTTGCCGGCATGAAGGACTCGCTGACCGCCGCCGAGGCGCGCCGGATCGCCCTCGCCGCGCAGGGTTTCGCGCAGCCGAGACCGACGGTGGCCGGCACGCGTCAGCTCAACCTGGCCATGGCGCGCATGGCGACGCTGCAGATCGACTCGGTCAACGTCTACGCCCGCTCGCACTACATGCCCCTGTTCTCGAGGCTCGGGCCGTACGACACCTCGGCTCTGGACCGTCTGCTGTTTGCCGGCCGGGCTCCGTATGTCGAATCCTGGGCGCACGTCGCATCGTTCATCCCGGCGGCGGACTGGGCCTTGTTCCGCTTCCGCATGGACGATATGCGCGCGAAGTACGGCACGAAGCCGGACGGCTGGTTCCAGGCCAATCGCGAGACCGTCGACTGGGTGCGCTCGGAGCTCGCAGAGCGCGGCCCGCTGCGCCCCGCCGAGATCGAGCGCGACGCGAACAAGGCGGCGCGAGGACCCTGGTGGGACTGGGACGCGGTCAAGAACGCCCTGGAGTACCTCTGGCTCTTCGGCGAGGTCGCGATCGCGGGCCGGCGCGGCTTCGAACGCCGCTACGGCCTCGCCGAGCACGTCTTGCCGGCCGACGTGCTCGCCGCGCCGGTGCCCCGCGACACCGCCATCCGCGAACTCATCGCACGAGCGGCACGGGCGCACGGGGTCGGTACGGCATCCGATCTGGCCGACTATTGGCGCCTCAAGGACCGCCGCGCCGTGATGGCCGCGATCCGCGAACTGCAGGACTCGGGCGTGCTGCGGCCGGTCACGGTGCACGGCTGGGAGTCGGCGGGAAGGCCGGCGAAGGCGTGGGTGCACCAGGACGCCGTGCTGCCGCGCCGAGTGGATGCGGCGGCGATTCTCACCCCCTTCGACCCGGTGGTCTGGTTCCGCGATCGCGCGCAGCGGCTGTTCGATTTCGAGTACCGCATCGAGATCTACACACCCGGGCCGCAGCGGCGCTTCGGCTATTACTCACTGCCCGTGCTGATCGGAGACGACATCGTCGGGCGCGTCGACCTCAAAGCCGACCGCGGCTCCTCCACACTGCTCGTGCAGTCGGCGTGGTGGGAGCACGGACGACCGGCGGATGCCGCATCCCGGCTCGCCGACGAGGTGTGTGCCGCCGCGCGGTGGCAGGGATTGGAGGCGATATCGGTCTCCCGATGGGGAAACGCCACCGACGACCTGGCAGACGCCCTGCCGGAGGCGCGCCGCCACGAAGCCCGCGCCGCGGAGCCGGTCTCGCCGGCACCCGACGAACCGGATCCGGTTCTGTCAGCGGCTGCCCGCGGCTGAGGATCCGACGAGCGTCACGTGCATCAGAACCCGGCTCCCATGGTCTTCAGCCGCTCGAT
>NZ_WOYP01000003.1:14821-29243 GCF_011620715.1 Microbacterium sp.
CCGACGAGCGTCACGTGCATCAGAACCCGGCTCCCATGGTCTTCAGCCGCTCGATGCGCTCGGGGATCGGGGGGTGCGTCGCGAACATGCGGGCCAGCGCGTTGGGGTGGAGCGGGTCGGTGATCCAGAGGTGCGCCATCGAGGTGTTCGCCTTCTTCAGCGGCCGTCCGTACTCACCGAGCTTGGCCAGGGCTGAGGCGAGACCGTCCGGGTCGCGGGTGGTCATCGCGCTGGTCGCATCGGCGAGGTACTCGCGCTGCCGGGAGATGGCGGCCTGCACCGCGCCCGCCAGCAGGGGTGCGACCAGAGCGGCGATGACGCCGAAGATCAGGAACAGCAGCTGCGACCGGCCGCCTCCGCCGCGGCGTCCGCCCCCGAAGAACGCAAACCGCATGAAGATGTCAGCCAGGATGCCGACGGCCACGACGAGGCCGAAGACGATGAGCGAGACGCGGATGTCGTAGTTGCGGATGTGACCGAGTTCGTGACCGAGCACGCCCTCGAGTTCGCGATCGGTCATCAGCTCGAACAGCCCCGTCGTCACGGTGATCGAGGCCTCCTCGGGGTTGCGTCCCATGGCGAACGCGTTGGGGGCCGGGTCGTCGACGACGTACAGCTTCGGCATCGGAGTGCCGGTGGTGATGCACAGGTTCTCCACGATCCTGTAGAAGCGCGGCGCGTCAGCCTGGGTGACCTGGGTGGCGCCCGACATCGCGAGCGCCTCGCGGTCGGCGAAGAAGTACTGGAACGTGGCGTATCCGGCGGCGAAGACGATGATGAACGCCGTGATCCACCAGTTGTTGCCGGCGAGCCACCCGGCCAGCAGGCCGATCGCGGCCAACAGGAGGATGAACGCACCCAGGATGACCCAGGTGTTGCGCTTGTTGCGCGCGATGGCGCTGTACATCACGTGCTCCCGGGATCTCGATACGGCGCCGGCGCTCCTACTCGATATTGAGCCGCAGCAACCTCAAAATTGCACGCGCGGGGGCTCTGAGATGGCCGCGCCGTCGACGACCTCGAAGAACTCCCGCTCGGTGAAGCCGAGGTTGCGGGCGAACATGTTGTTCGGGAACACCTTGATCTTCGTGTTCAGCTCGCGCACCCCGCCGTTGTAGAAACGACGGGAAGCCTGGATCTTGTCTTCGGTGTCGACGATCGACTGCTGGAGCTGGAGGAAGTTCTGACTCGCCTGCAGCTGCGGATAGGCCTCTGCGACGGCGAAGAGCGATTTGAGCGCCTGCTGCATGTGACCTTCGGCGACCCCCGCCTCAGCGGGCCCGCCGGCTGTCAATGTCTCGGCTCTGGCCCGCGTGACGTTCTCGAAGACCGCTTTCTCATGCGCCGCGTAGCCCTTCACCGCCTCGATGAGGTTGGGCAGCAGATCAGCGCGACGCTTCAGCTGCACCGTGATGTCGCTCCACGCCTCGTCGACGCGCACGTTGAGCGTGACGAGCGAGTTGTACGTCGCCCACAGGTAGATGCCGGCTACGACGACGAGCGCCACGACGATCAGTACCGGGATCAGCCATTCCCACATGCCTGTGACTCCGTTCGAGGTTTCCCTCATCCTAGCCATCGGTGCGGCCGCAGATGAGAGCCGTCTCACGACTCTCAGTCCTTACTCACCGAGGACGCGCTCGAGATAGCGGTTCTGGAACATGCGATCGGGGTCGAGACGGTCGCGCAGCGCGACGAAGTCGTCGAACCGGGGATAGCGGTCTCGCAGGAGAGCGGCATCCAGGGTGTGCATCTTTCCCCAGTGCGGCCGGCCGCCGTACCCGAGCATGATCTGCTCGACCGCCTCGAAGTACTCGGTGGGGTCTTCGCGCCAGTACCGGTGCACGGCGATGTAACCGGACGCGCGGCCGTATGCGGTCGAGAGCCACAGCTGGTCGGCGGCCGCGAACCGCACCTCGATGGGGAACGAGATGCGCCACCCCTTCTCGTCGATCAGAGCACGCAGGGCGTCGAACGCGGGACGCACGTTCTCGACGGGCAGCGCATACTCCATCTCGCGGAAGCGCACCGATCGCTCGGTCGTGAAGACGCGGTGCGAGACGTCGGTGAACTCGCGGTCGCCCCACACTCGCACCGACGCGCGACTGATCGCGGGGACCGTGGGGGGCAGCATGCGCGCGAGGCTGCAGGCGATCTGGTGCAGCCCGTTTCCCACCACGACGTCGTCGATCCACTTGCCCACTCGCGGGAGCGGATGACGCACGGCGCTCTCGGGCAGGCGCACGTTGGTCTTGGTCATGGCCCGGTCGGTGTGCGGGAACCAGTAGAGCTCGAAATGATCGGATGCGGCTACGCGGGCATCCAGCCCGTCCAGGACAGCACCCAGATCTTCGGGCAGCTCCACTGCGTGCAGCAGGAACGCCGGGACGCATTGGAGAGTGACATCGACCAGGATGCCGAGCGCCCCGAGACCGAGGGCGACCGCCGGCAGCAGGTCGCTGTTGTGCCCCTCGTCCACGACGAGCAGCTCGCCGTCGGCGGTCACCAGGGTCGCGCCGGTCACCTGCGTGGCGATGCCGCCGAAGCGCGCGCCGGTGCCGTGCGTTCCCGTCGAGATGGCACCCGAGATGGACTGCCGGTCGATGTCGCCCAGGTTCGGCATCGCGAGCCCGTAAGGCGCGAGCAGCTGCGGGATCTTGTTCAGCCGAGTGCCGGCGAGGAGGGTGACCCGAACGCGCTCGCGATCGGCCTCGACGAGCCCGGCGAGATCGGTCAGGTCCAGCAGCACGCCGGGGGCGACGGCGATGCCGGTGAAACTGTGGCCCGCGCCGACCGCCTTGACCTGCATGCCCCGTGCGGCGGCGGCTTTCACCGCCCGCTGGACCGCAGCGCGCGTGCTCGGGAACTCGACGCGCTGCGGCCGCACCCGCGCAGTCCGACCCCAGTTCTGCCATTCCGCTCCGGGACGGGTCACAGGAACGCCTTTCCTTCGCCTCGATACGTCGGTGCATCGCCGACCACCCGGTCGCCGTCGACGAGGTGATACCGGTCGACCCGCTCGGCGAGCTCACCGCTCTTGGAGTGGCGGAACCAAACCCGGTCGCCGACCCGAAGCGCTCGGGCGGACTCGCCCTGCAAGGGCGTCTGCACTTCTCCGGCGCCCTCGCGCCGGAGTGTCTTCAAGCCCGCGGGCCAGACCGGCAGCGGCTGCCGGGATGCGACCGGTGGGCCCGAGGCGATCCACCCCCCGCCGAGCACCGTCACGATATCCGGCAGCGGCTTGCGCACGACCTCGAGCGCGAACGCGGCGGCCGGCGCCGGGTCGAAGGCGCGATACCCGTCGAAGAGGTGGCCGGCCAGCAGCCCGCTGCCGGCAGTGAGCTCGGTCACGGCGAGATCGGATGCCGTCAGCTCGAGCGACCCCGTTCCCCCGCCGTTGACGAACTCGAGCGGGGCGATATCGCGCAGTGCGCCGACGATCGCGGCACGTCGGCCGAGGAGCTCCTGGCCGGAGCGGCGCTGCATCCAGCGGATCGCGCCGTCGCCCGATCCGGTCGCATCGCCTTGCCCGGCGATCTGGGCTTCGTACATCATGAGGCCGACGAGGCGGAATCCGGCCCGAGCGGTGATTGCCCGGGCGAGGTTCGCGACTTCGCCCGGCTGACGGACGGGCGAGCGGCGCACCCCGATGTGGCCGAGGCCCGGCGCGCGCCAGGAGGCGTCCGCATCGATCGCGACCCGCAGTTCCTCGCGCCCGGCGGGCGGGGCGACCGCGTCGATCAGGTCGAGCTGAGCGATGTCATCGACCATCAGCGTCACGCGGGATGCGGCCTGCTCGTCGCCGCCCAGCGCGGCCAAGGCGGCCCGGTCGACGCTCGGATACCCCAGGACCACGTCGTTGTGCATCTCGGCTAGCCAGAGCGCTTCGGGGAGCGTGAACGCGAGGATGCCGTGGTACCCCGGAACCGCAAGCGTGGCCTCGAGCACCTTGCGCACACGGACGGACTTGCTCGCGACACGGATCGGCACACCGCCGGAGCGGACGACCAGATCCAGCGCGTTGTAGCGCAGCGCGGCGAGGTTCAGCGCCGCAACCGGGCCGGACACGCCGCTGACGGCATCCGTCATCGCCGTCCAATACCCGGCGGGCTCCGCCCAGGGGGTCTGGGATTCCGCACCCGCAAGCAGGTCGATCGTCATCGGGTCACGCTCTTCGGCGGGTGAGCGCACATCGGCAGGTGAGCGCACATGGCGTCCAGCCTACGACTGCCCCCGCCCCGGCGACCCCAGCGATGCCCTACCTGCCCGAGAAGCCTTCTCGAATGACTCCCGACCGTGCGGTCGGCCGTGCCCCCGCTGGGATTCGAACCCAGACTTGAGCGATTTTAAGTCGCCTGCCTCTGCCGGTTGGGCTACGGGGGCGCACGGGCGAGCGAACGCGCCCACGGTACCGGTCAGCTGGTCGCGGCGACCTTCTGCGTGGGCGCGTCGGCCACGGCCTTCGCCGGAGCAGCCTCGACGGGCTGCGGCGGCCGCGGACGCGCGGCGAATTCTTCGAACACGTAGCGCGGATCCTGCACGGCCTGCAGATTCACCAGGTCACGGCCGAGCCACAGGTTGTTCCACCAGCCCCAGGCGACGCGGAACTTGCGCTCCCAGGAGGGCATCGCCAGCCCGTGGTAGCCCCGGTGCGCGACCCAGGCGACGAAGCCCTTGAGCGCGATCTTGCCAGACTGGAACACGCCGTTGTACAGGCCCAGACCCGCGACCGCACCGAGGTTCTTGTGGAAGTACTCCCGCGGCAGCTCGCCGCGCAGCACCGCTATGAGGTTCTTCGCGAGCAGCTTCGCCTGGCGAACCGCGTGCTGGGCGTTCGGGACGCAGTAGCCGCCGACACCGGCGCCGGTCAGGTCGGGCACCGCCGAGACATCGCCGGCCGCCCAGGCGCCCTCGACGATCTCGTCTTCGGTGCCCACCCGCAGGTCGGCGCGGGTGCGGATGCGACCGCGCTCTTCGACCGGCAGGTCGCCGCCGCGCACGACGGTGGGGTTCGCCATGACGCCGGCCGCCCAGATGATCAGGTCGCTCGGGATGATCTCGCCGGTGGACAGCTCGACGTTGCCGTCGACGGCACCGGTGACCTGGGTGTCCAGGTGCACGGACGCGCCGCGCTTTGCCAGGTCCTTGAGCACCCACTCGCTCGTCTTGAGCGACACCTCGGGCATGATCCGGCTCATCGCCTCGACGAGGTGGAAGTGCGTGTCTCCGAAGGTGACCTCGGGATAGTGGCCGACCAGTGCCGACGCGAAGTTGCGCAACTCGGCGAACACCTCGATGCCGGCGAAGCCTCCGCCGATCACGACGACGGTGAGCAGACGGTCGCGAGCGGGTCCGGGAGGCAGCACCGACGCCTTGTCGAAGTTCGACATCAGGCGGTCGCGGATCGCAACGGCCTCCTCGATCGTCTTGAGCCCGATCGCGTTGTCGGCGATGCCGGGGATCGGGAACGTGCGCGAGACGGCGCCCGCCGTGACGACGATCTGGTCGTACCCGAACTCGTAGGGCTCGCCGGCGATCGGGCTGATCGTCGCGACCTTGTTCGCGTGGCTGATGCCGGTGACCTTGGCGGCGACGATCTTCGTCTTCTTCAGGTGACGTCGCAGCGCGACGACCGAGTGACGCGCCTCGATCGAACCGGACGCGACCTCGGGCAGGAACGGCTGGTATGTCATGTAGGGAAGCGGGTCGACGACCGTGACCTCAGCCTCGCCCCTGCGCAGGTGCTTCTCGAGCTTCCAGGCGGTGTAGAACCCCGCGTAACCGCCGCCTACGATCAGGATCTTCGGCACACGGTTCTTCACAGGCGCATTTTTGCTCACAGTGTGGAACACTCCTGGGGTGTCAGCGGCTCGGCGTCCGGGACGCCAATCGGATACGTCGGACAGCTGCGGTGACGCCGAGAGCCATCAGTATAGCCGCCGCCGACCCTCCCATCAGGGGAAGGGTGCCGTAGAGCAGCGTGTCCGCTGACGGGAGCAGCGGCGACTCCGCACGGGTCGCCACATCGGCGGGGGGAAGCGGTGCGACCTCCACGGGGCCTGCACTCCGAACGGGTGCGGGAGCGGAATCGGCGCGTCGGTACAGCCGGATCCAGTCCTTGAGGCTTCCCATCGGGTTCTCGCTCACTGACGGCACCGTCGCGGAGACGGCGGCCGCGGCATCCACCAGGCCGTAGCCGTACAGCGGATCGGGCACCGCCTTGGCCGCGGCGGCGGGATCCGCGGTACGGATGATCCGGTTGATGACGTTGGCCGCGTCGAGGTCCGGGTGTGCGGAGCGCACGAGGGCGGCGATGCCCGCCACGATCGGAGCGGCACCGCTCGTGCCGTTCCAGCGCACCAGCCGCCCATCGGCGGAGACGCCGACGAGGTTCTCGCTGGGGGCGGAGACACCGATCGTGATCCCCTGCGTCGACGCCTCGAGGCTCGCCTTGCCCTGCGGATCGACCCCGGCGACGGTCAGCACTCCGGGGATCGTCGCCGGCGCGCCCACGCGGGATGTGCCGCTGCCGCGGTTGCCGGCGGCCACGACGACCACGACGTCGTGATCGAAGGCATACAGGAACGCCGAGTCCCAGCTCTCGTCCCAGTCGGGGGTGTTCGTGGTCAGCGACAGGTTGATGACGTCGGCGCCGTTGTCGACCGACCATCGGATCGCCTCTGCGATCTGATCGACGAACGGAACCTTCACGGACGAGCCGAAGCCGACCGAGACAGCCAGCAGCTGCGCCTCGGGAGCGACGCCGATCATGCCGGTGTTCGCACCGGTCCCTCTCGCTGCGGCCAGGGAGGCGACCCAGCTGCCGTGGTTCGCGTCGACGGCTCCCACCGGAGTGCGGCCGTCGGACGATCCGATTCCCGAGACGTCCGTGCCGCCGACGACGGCGCCGTCGAACTCGACCGGCCCGCGCGCGATGCCGGTATCGATGATCGCGATCCGCACACCCGCACCGCGGGTCGTGGCCCATGCATCCCGAATGCCGTATTCGTCGAGCCAGTACTCGGCCGCGCGCACCGGGTCGGGATTCGGCGCCACCGGCGCGACGGTGGCGCCGCACAGGAACGCGACCGCCATGAGCGCGGCAGCGGCCGAGACGAGCCGGCGGATCATCCACTCGCTCCCGGCTCCGCGCACACGCAGCGCTCGGGCGACCACGTCGACAGGGCGAGGGCCCGGTCGCCGATCGGATTCACACCCGGACCCGCAGCGAGCGCGTGGGCGGCGAGAGCATGCAGGCATTTCACCCGCGTCGGCATGCCACCCGCCGAGATGCCGGCGATCTGGTCGACCTCGCCGAACTGGGCGCGGTCGCGGAGGTAGGCCTCGTGGGCGCGGCGGTAGGCCTCGGTCACCCCGGGGTCGTCGCTCAGCTCGTCGCTCAGTGTGCGCATCACCTGGGCGGCTTCCAGTCCCGACATCGCGGCCGTCGCGGCCGGGTGGGTCAGGTAATACAGCGTCGGGAATGGGGTGCCGTCCTCGAGCCGCGGAGCCGTTGCCGCCACCGTCGGATTTCCGCAGACGCATCGTGCCGCGATGCCCACGACGCCGCGTGCCGGGCGACCGAGCTGCGCGCGCAGGACGCTCAGATCGGTCTCGCTGACAGGCCGGAAGGGCGGTGTGGTCACGCCGCCCAGGGTACCTTCACTGCGTCGGCGTTTGGCTGGGAGCGGGATCGGGGACACCGATCGTGGGCGCCTTGACGGTTTGGGCGATGCCGGCTTCCGTGAGCGAGCGCACGAACTGCGACATCCAGTCGGTGCGGGTCTGCTCGACCTCGTCGCTGACCGGCACCTGCTCCTGCGGGGCCAGCGCGGGCGGCAGATCGTCATCGACCAGGTAGACGACCTCTCCGGGCTTGACGTAGTACAGCCGCTCGCGCGCCTGGGTCGTGATGTACGCGGGATCGGTCCAGCGGTCGCGCTGAGCCTCGAGACGGGCGACGTCTTGCCGACTCACCTCGACGGACGCCTGCAGTGCGGCGATCTGCTGGCGCTGATCGACGTAGGTGCCGATCGTCGGCACCAGCACGAAGGCGGCGAGCACCACGAGGCCGAGCATGATCACCATGAATCCCGAAAGACGGATGCCGCCCAGCCAGCCCCGCACGTCGACGGGCCGCCGCACCGGCCGCCGGCGTGGGCGCGCCGCCGGCACCGTTGCCGAGGGAGCCGTGGCGGAGGAGGGGGGAGCCGACGTCTCGACCACGGCTCCCCTTCCGTTCGCAGGCTGCTACGCAGCGCGGCCTGAACGACTGTCCTACGCGGTGTACCTCGGGAACGCCGAGCGCCCGGCGAATTCCGCCGCATCGCCCAGCTCTTCCTCGATGCGCAGAAGCTGATTGTATTTCGCGACCCGCTCGCTGCGGGCGGGCGCGCCGCTCTTGATCTGACCCGAGTTCACAGCGACCACGAGGTCGGCGATCGTGGTGTCCTCGGTCTCACCGGAGCGGTGCGAGAACATCGTCGTGTATCCGGCGCGGTGCGCCATCTCGACGGCATCCAGCGTCTCCGACAGCGTGCCGATCTGGTTCACCTTCACCAGGAGCGAGTTGGCGACACCTCGCTTGATGCCGTCCGCCAGGCGGGTGGGGTTCGTCACGAACAGGTCGTCGCCCACGAGCTGGACCTTCGATCCGAGCTTCTCGGTGAGGTGCTTCCACGCGTCCCAGTCGTCCTCGGCGAGCGCGTCCTCGATCGTGATGATCGGGTAGTTGTCGGCGAGGTCGATGTAGTAGTCAGTGAGCTTCTCGGCCGTCCACGCCTTGCCTTCGAACTGGTATGCGCCGTCGGTGAAGAACTCGGTCGCCGCGACGTCCATGCCCAGGGCGATCTCGGTGCCGGGCGTGAAGCCGGCCTTCTCGATCGCGGTGACGAGGAAGTCCAGCCCCTCCCGGTTGCTGGGCAGGTCGGGAGCGAAGCCGCCCTCGTCGCCGAGCCCGGTGGCGTAGCCGGCCTTGAGGAGCTCGCCCTTCAGCACGTGGTAGGTCTCGGTGCCCCATCTCAGCGCCTCGGCGAAGGAGGACGCGCCGATGGGCGCGAGGAAGAACTCCTGCATGTCGATGCCGTTGTCGGCGTGCGAGCCGCCGTTGATGACGTTGAACAGCGGAACCGGCAGGATGTGCGCGTTCGGTCCGCCGAGGTAGCGGAACAGAGGCAGGTCGGCGCTGTCGGCCGCCGCCTTCGCAACGGCCAGGCTCACGCCGAGGATGGCGTTCGCGCCGACGCGCCCCTTGTTGTCGGTGCCGTCGACCTCGATGAGGATCTCGTCGATGATGCGCTGCTCGGCGGCATCCACGCCCTCGATCGCGGGGCCGAGCTCGTCGATCACCGCCGCGACGGCCTTGAGCACGCCCTTGCCGCTGTAGCGGGTCTTGTCGCCGTCGCGCAGCTCGTACGCCTCGAAGGCGCCGGTGGACGCGCCGGAGGGGACGGCCGCGCGCTGGACGATGCCGTCATCGAGCAGGACCTCCACTTCGACGGTCGGATTTCCGCGCGAATCCAAGATCTCGCGCGCGCTGGCTGCCTCGATGAGTGCCACAGGGGACTCCTTGTGTGGTGGAGGGGCGGATCGGGAGCGTCTTCGGTCCGTTCGCCAGTCTATCCAGGCGGATGCTGCGGAACGGAGCCGGCCGGGCGCCGGGTAGCGCTGCTCACTCTGTCACGGGCAGCGCTGCGGCATCCGTCAGCACGGCGATCGCCACGCCGTCCCATCCCTTCGAGTCCAGCGTCTGCAGCGCGGTGGCGTCGAAGCGCGGGTCGCGTCCGAGCATCTCGAGCCCACGCTGCGTGCCGATCACATTCGACGCCGTGGTCGCGGGATCTGCGACCTCTCCCCCGCGCCCGATGTTGTCGACCACGACGACCGTGCCGGGGTGTCCGAGTCGGGCCGCCCAGTCGAGGTAGATCGTGTTGGATTCCTTGTCGGCGTCGATGAAGACGAGGTCGAACGGGGGTTCTTCCTGCAGCGTCGGCAGCACGTGCTCGCCGCGCCCGATTCGGATGTCGACCTTCGCCCCGACGCCGGCCCGGTCGACGTTCGCGCGCGCGATCGCGGCGATGTCGGGCTCGGCCTCGATCGTGACGACGACTCCGTCGACGGGGATGCCGCGCGCCATCCAGATCGTCGAGTACGCGCCGAGCGTGCCGATCTCGAGCACGCGTCGGGAGCCGGAGATGCGTGCAAGCAGATGCAGCAGCTTTCCGGACACCGGCGCCACCTCGATCGCGGGCAGCCCGGCGGATTGCTGCTCAGCGACCGCGGCCTCGAGATCGGGATCGTGCCCGACCAGCGTCTCGGTCAGGTACGCATCGACGCGGCGCCATGCTTCGGGACTGGGATCGGTCATGCTTCCAGCCAACCCCGCCGGTGACCGCGCGTCAACCGTCCGCGCTTGTGTGATCGGCACAGGCGATTCGCTCCCGACGTGCGCGAGAAGCGCCGCGTACCCCGTCGATCACGCCAGAGGCTTGAAATCCAGCGAGGCGACCGTCGCGCCGCGTGAGACCGTCGCGAAGGACGTGTAGCCGTCGGACGATGCTCGTTCGAGCAGCGCCTTGAGATTCTTCGGGCGCTGTTCGAGCCGCACCCGCGCCCCCTCGCGGGCGAGGGCGACCTTCAGAGCGAGCAGTTCACCGAGCGGCATGTCGTGCTCGTGAACGAGCACGACGGACCGATCCTCACCCTCGGCGGACTCGGCGACCAGATCGACGAGTCGCTCGAAGCCGAGGGAGAAGCCGACCGCCGGCACGTCCTGCCCGAGGAATCGCCCGATCATGCCGTCGTAGCGGCCGCCGCCGCCCAGCGAGTAAGCCACGCCCGGGTGGGCGAGCTCGAAGATCGTGCCTGTGTAATAGCCCATCCCGCGCACCAGGAACGGATCGAACACCAGCGGGATGCCGCCCACGGCGTCATCGGAGACGAGGGTCGCGGCAACCGCGTCGCCGATGCCGACCAGATGCGCGACCACCTCCTCGGGTGCGCCCTCGGGCAGCGCCGTGCGGATCTGGCGCTCTCCGTACGGGCTGTGCTCCAGGGTCTGCGGGCGGCGCAGGAACGCCTCGAAGCGGTCCACAGCCGCGGGTGTCGCCTCGCGCTCGTGCAGCTCGGCGATGACCCCGAGGGGACCGACCTTGTCGAGCTTGTCGATGGTGATCAGCACGCCGGGGCGCTCCGCAGCAGTGAACCCGAAGCTCTCCAGCATCCACTCCAGGGCACGACGGTCGTTGATCCGCACAGTCGCGCCGTCGAGCCCGAGCGCATCGACCGCGTCGAGCGTCGCGACGATGAGCTCGGCCTCGGCACGGGAGGAGGCATCCCCGAGGATGTCGATGTCGCACTGCATGAACTGCCGGTAACGGCCCTTCTGCGGCCGCTCGGCGCGCCACACCGGCGCGATCTGCACCGCACGGAACACGGCGGGCAGCTCGGCGCGGTGGCTGGCGTAAAAGCGGGCGAGCGGCACCGTCAGGTCGTAGCGCAGCCCGAGGTCGGCGAGTTCGTCAGGGTCGTCGGCCGCGGCACGGATCGCCTCGGCGTCGAGGCCGCGTCTGAGCACGTTGTACGCGAGCTTCTCGTTGTCGCCGCCGACGCCCGCGTGCAGCCGCGCGTGATCCTCCATGACGGGCGTCTCGATCTCGTCGAACCCGTGCGCGCGATAGCGCCGGCGGATGACGGCGAGCACGCGCTCGCGACGGGCCTTCTCAGCGGGGAGGAAGTCGCGCATGCCGCGCGGGGGATTGACGGATGCCACGGGCTCATTCTTCCAGGTCGGCTCCGCCGACCGGCTCACGCTGCCTTCCTCGGGCCCCTCAGGCCCGTTCGGCGTCTCGGACCTCGACCTCGAGAGCGCGAAGCCGCTCGCGGAGCGCACGCTCGGCATCCCACCCGTTCGCACGCGCGGTCGCGACCAGCGCGAGCAGCGCGTCCCCGAGGTCCGCCTCCGTCGCCGGGGCGGCGCCTCGTTCCGGTGCGTCCACACCCACCTCACGGGCCTTGCCGACGAGCTTCTGTGCGAGGGAGAGCGACGGCATCCGGTCGGACACGCCGTCGAGCACGCTCGTGCGCTCGTGCTTCTCGGCCGCCTTCGCGGCGTTCCAGAGCACGAGCACCTGCTCGGGCGTCTCGGCGATCTCACCGGCGAAGACGTGCGGATGCCGACGCACCATCTTCTCGGTCAGGCCCCGGGCGACATCGTCGATGTCGAAGGGCTCGTCGGGGTCGCGCGAGGCGATCTCGGCGTGGAAGAGCACCTGCCAGAGAAGATCGCCGAGCTCTTCGCGCAGCTCGGCACGGGATCCGGTCTCGACGGCGTCGATCAGCTCCGCACTCTCCTCCACGAGGTAGGGAACGAGCGCGCGATGGTCGATCTGCTGCGTCCACACGCAGCGCTCGCGCACCTCGTGCATCGTCTCGGCCGCGGCACGAAGAGCATCCGGTCGCGGCGCCTCGGCTGAGCTCATGAGAGCTGCCCGCCGGCCGGTGTGGACGGGGCCACCTCGCCGACGTCCGGGGTGCGGGCGAGGCGGCGATAGTGGTGCGCACGCTGAGACACGAGCACGCCGGCCACGATCAGGGAGACGAGCGAGCCACCGAGTACGCCCAGAGTGGCCTCGTCGCGCAGCAGCGGGTCGGCCGCGAAGGCGAGCTCGGACAGCAGCAGTGACACGGTGAATCCGATTCCGCCCAACGCGCCCGCCGCGAGCAGGTCGAGGAACGACAGGTGCGGCGCCGCGCCTCGGTTGCCGATGCGCAGCGAGATCCAGCCGAAAAGCGTGATGCCGATGATCTTGCCGACCGGCAGCGCGATCAGCACGCCCCAGAACGCGGGAGCGAGCTGCGACGGCGAAACGGCAGGGATGATCACGAGCGCCGCCGAGAACGCGAAAAGCGGCAACACCACGCCGTTGACCCACGGTTCGAGCACGTGGCGCGTGCGCAGCGCCGGCTGCTGGGCCATCGCCAGCCCGAGAGCCACTCCGGCGATCGTCGCGTGCACGCCCGATTCGTAGACGAGCACCCACGTCGCGATGCCGACGATCACCAGGGCGATCACGATCGGGATCCGGGCCCGGGTGTCCAGCTGCCTGCTGAGCACCCCGAAGACGATCACGGCGATCACGGCGAGGGCCAGCATGGCGAGGTTGACGCCGTCGGTGAACAGCACCGCAATGAACACGATGCCGACGATGTCATCGAGGATCGCGAGCGCGAGAAGGAAGATGCGGATGCCGGACGGCAGGCCCTTGCCGAAGACGGCGAGCACGCCGAGCGCGAAGGCGATGTCGGTCGCGGTCGGGATCGGCCAGCCCCGCGCAGAGTCCGAGCCCGCGGCGAACACGAGGAAGATTGCGATCGGCACGATCACGCCACCCGCCGCGGCGATCGCAGGCTGCAGTGCCTTGCGCGCCGAATTGAGCTCGCCGTTGGTCATCTCGAACTGCAGTTCGACGGCCACTATGAAGAAGAAGACGGCGAGCAGGCCGTCCTGGATCCAGTGCCCGACAGACATCTCGAAGACGCCGGGAATGCCGATGTACACGTCCTTGAGAGCGACCACGCTCGCGCCGAGGGGCGAATTGGCGATCAGCAGCGCTGCGATCGCGGCGACGAGGAGCACGATGGCGGGGAAGCGGGCAGAGCGAAGCAGGGACACACAGGTCCTTTCATCGAGGTGGTCGGTGGGCGCGCGCCCACGGCCGCCGACCAGACTTCCCGGCACTCCAGGATCCGAGTCTACCGGGCACGGCGCCCTGGCGCCCGAGCGCTGTGACGAGCAGGAAACATGGCGGCACTACCGTGGAGCGCATGCGAGAGTTCAGCCAGACTGAAGCGATCGATCTCGTCGGGCGATTCGAAGCCGGCCAGAAGATCCCCGAGCGGATGCGGGCGGATGTGCGCATGCTCGGCGCACTCCTCGGGCGGGTCCTGCGCGAGAGTGGCTCACCGGGGCTCTACGAAGACGTCGAACGCCTGCGGGTGGCGACCATCCACGCCTACACCGACGACACCCCCGCAGCGTTCGCGAGCGCCGCCGAGATCGCCGACTCGCTCACGATCGGGCGCGCCGATGAGGTCGCCCGCGCCTTCACGGTCTACTTCCACCTCGTGAACCTCGCCGAGGAGCACCAGCGCGTTCGCATCCTCCGCGAGCGCGACGGCCGACCAGACCGCGAGGACGCCACCGATTCGGTCGCCGCCGCGTTCGTGCGGCTGGCCGCCGAAGTCGGCGACGACACCGCCCTGTCCCGCCTGCAGGCTCTCCGCTTCCACCCCGTCTTCACGGCGCACCCCACCGAGGCGCGTCGCCGGGCGATCTCGACCAGCATCCGGCGTCTGGCAGCGTTGCTGGAGGAGCACGACGCATTGCTGCGCAACGGTGTCGAACAACCGCGTGTCGAACAAC
>NZ_WOYP01000003.1:29343-45929 GCF_011620715.1 Microbacterium sp.
CGCAACGGTGTCGAACAACCGCGTGTCGAACAACCGCGTGTCGAACAACAGCGTGCCGACCAGCGTCGGGCCGAGCGGAGGATGCTCGAGGAGATCGACACGCTGTGGCGCACAGCGCCGCTCCGCCCCGAGAAGCCCTCACCGACCGACGAGGTGCGTGCGGTCATGGCCGTCTTCGACGAGACGCTGTTCACCGCGATTCCGCACGTGTACCGCCAGGTCGACGACGCACTTCAGGGCCCGGGCGCGGGCGGCCGTGCGCCGGTCGTACGTCCGTTCGTGCGCGTGGGCTCGTGGGTCGGCGGTGACCGCGACGGAAACCCGTTCGTGACGGCATCCGTCACCCGGAAGGCGGCTGCGATCGCGAGCGAGCATGTGCTGCTCGGGCTCGAACGCGCGGCCAACCGCATCGGACGCGGTCTCACCTTGGATGCCGCCGCCACTCCCCCGAGCGACGCTCTGCTCGCCCTGTGGCAGCGGCTGAAGGCCGCCGATGAGGACGCCGCGACCGAGATCGCGAAGCGCTCGCCGAACGAGCCGCACCGCCGCATCCTGCTGCTGATCGCCCGCAAGATCTCGGCGACCCGCGCCCGCGACGCCGACCTGGCCTACACAGACCCCGACGAGCTCCTCGCGGACCTGCGCGTCGTGCAGGACTCGCTGGTGCAGGCACGCGCCCCGCGCCATGCCTACGGGCACCTGCAGCAGCTGCTGTGGCAGGTCGAGACGTTCGGCTTCCACCTCACCGAACTCGAGGTGCGCCAGCATTCCGCCGTGCACGCGAAGGTGCTCGCGGAGCTGGATGCCGGCGGTCCGCGCTCCGAACTCGCCGAGGAGGTGCTCGACGTCTTCCGCGCCGTCGCGTTCCTCCAGAAGCGCTACGGCCCGCGTGCCGCCGGCCGTTACATCGTCTCGTTCACGCAGTCCGCGCAGGACCTCGCGAACGTGCACCGGCTCGCAGAGTACGCCGCCGCGGGTTCTGCCGCCCCCGTGCTCGACGTCATCCCGCTGTTCGAAACCTTCGCCGACCTGCAGGCAGCCCCGCACATCCTCGCTGAGATCGTCGAGCACCCCGAGTTCGCCGCGCGGCTGGACGCGACCGGGCGACGTCTTGAGGTCATGCTCGGATACTCGGACTCGTCGAAGGACGTCGGTCCGGTCGCCGCGAACCTCGCGCTGTATGTCGCGCAGGCCGCGATCGCCGCGTGGGCGCAGGAGAACCGCATCGAGCTGACGCTGTTCCACGGCCGCGGCGGCGCCCTGGGCCGCGGCGGCGGGCCGGCGAACTCGGCGATCCTGGCGCAGCCGCCGCATTCGGTCGACGGGCGCTTCAAGCTCACCGAACAGGGCGAGGTCATCTTCGCGCGCTACGGCGATGCGGCGATCGCGATGCGCCACATCGACCAGGTCGCAGCGGCCGTCCTGATGGCCTCGGCGCCGTCGATCGAAGAGCGCAACAGCGACGCCGCCGAGCGCTACGCCGGCGTCGCAGCGACGATGGACACGGCATCCCGTACCCGCTTCTTCGAACTGGTGAAGGCCCCCGGCTTCGCGCCGTGGTTCGCCCAGGTCACTCCGATGGAAGAGGTCGGCCTGCTCGCACTGGGCTCCCGGCCCGCGCGCCGCGGCCTCTCGGTCGAGTCGCTCGAAGACCTCCGGGCGATCCCCTGGGTGTTCGCGTGGACGCAGGCGCGCATCAACCTGGCCGGCTGGTTCGGTCTCGGCACCGCGCTGGAGGCGGTCGGCGACGAAGACATGCTGCGGCGGGCGTACCAGGAGTGGCCGCTGTTCCAGACGATGGTCGACAACGTGGCGATGAGCCTGGCGAAGGCCGACCCGCGCATCGCGCGCCGCTACCTCGACCTCGGCGACCGCGACGACCTCGCCGACCTCGTGATGGATGAGATGGAGCTCACGCGGCTGTGGGTCGTGCGTGTCACCGCCGGATCCGACGTGCTGGATAACAAGCCCGTGCTGCAGCGTGCGGTGAAGATGCGCAGTCCGTACGTGGATGCGCTGTCACTGCTGCAGCTGAGATCGTTGCGCGCCCTGCGCGCCGATGCCGCATCCGGGGCTGCGACCGACCCGGAGCAGCAGCGCCTCCTGCTGCTGTCGGTCAGCGGGGTCGCCGCCGGGCTGCAGAACACCGGCTGACCCGCGAGAGGGCTCGTGCCGTCAGTCCAGGCGGATGTCGCGCTCGTGCCGGGCCAGGCTGCGGCCGTAGCGCTCCGTGAGCTGCACCATGAGGTCGGGCGTGTCGCGATCGATGCCGAATACGTAGCCCGGAAAGTCGAGCTCCTTCTGCGCCGCCCAGATCTGCTCGTGGCGCTCGGCGGGCAGGATCTGCGCCGGATCGCCGACAGCGACCCAGCCGATCGGCACGACGCTGTCGGGCGGCAGCACCGAGCGCAGATGCACGACGGCGTTGATGCGCACTTCGCTTCGCTCGCCGATCCGCGCTCCGTTGAAGACGCGCGTGCCGGTCGCGAGGAACACCTCGTCGCCGACGGTCGCACCCGAGAGACTCACCATCGGACCGACGAGCGTGTGATCCCCGATGTGCACGGCATTCGCGGCGCTCGCGCGGATGAGCGCGTTCTCCATCACGATGACGTTCGTGCCGAGCGTGATCGGCCCGCCTTCAGCGGTGATCACCGCTCCGTGCAGCACCTGGCAGTCCTCGCCGATGGTGACATCTCCGCTGATCACCGCCGTCGGGGAGATCACGGCAGCGGGATGGATGCGGGGCCGAGCCCCGAGGTGCTCGAACTGCACGGTTCCTCCTCGGTCGGTGCCAGCGTAGCGCTCCGGTGCGACCTGTCGAGGGTGGCCGAGATCAGGACGCGGTATCGGCGGACGCGGCAACGGCGGGAGCGGCGACCGGCTGCGGAAAGAGCTGGTCGAGCAGCTGGTGCACCCATGCGATCAGAGCGGCATCCGAGAGCCGCTCATCGCCGGCGCGGGGCATCGGGATGACGATCGCCTCTCCCCCGGCCAGCACCTTCGAGGCCGGGTGGAGCCGCTGCAGGCGCACGCGCATCGAATCGGCCAGGTTCGCCGGCGCGATCCGCAGGTTCGGACCCATCGCGACGACATCCGCGAGGCCCGCCTGCGCGGCACGGCGGCGCAGACGGGCGACCGCGAGAAGGCCCTCGGTCTCGGCGGGCAGCTCGCCGTAGCGGTCTGTCAGCTCCTCGACCACGAGGTCGATCGCGTCGTCCTTGGCGGTGGCGGATGCCGCGGCCGAAAGCTTCTGGTAGGCCTCGAGTCGCAGGCGCTCGCTGTCGATGTACGACTCGGGGATGCGTGCCTGGACGGGCAGCTCGAGTCTCAGCTCGGTCGGGCCCTCGGTCTCTTCGCCGCGGAAGGTGGCGACGGCCTCTCCGATCATGCGCAGGTACAGGTCGAAGCCGACGCCGGCGATGTGCCCGGCCTGTTCGGCGCCGAGGAGATTGCCCGCGCCGCGCAGCTCGAGGTCCTTCAGCGCGACCTGCATGCCGCTGCCGAGGTCGTTGTTCACGGCGATCGTCTCGAGGCGGTCGGCCGCGGTCTCGGAGAGCGGCTTGTTCTCGTCGTACAGGAAGTATGCGTACGCGCGCTCGCGGGCACGGCCGACCCGGCCACGCAGCTGGTGCAGCTGCGAGAGTCCGTACTTGTCTGCGCGATCGATGATGATCGTGTTCGCATTCGCGATGTCGAGTCCGGTCTCGATGATCGTGGTGGAGACCAGCACGTCCGCGCGGCGCTCCCAGAAGTCGTCGACGACCTGCTCGAGCGCGTGCTCGCCCATCTGCCCGTGCGCGACGGCGATGCGCGCCTCGGGCACGAGCTCGGCCAGGTGCGCCGCGACCCGCTGGATGGACTGCACGCGGTTGTGCACGTAGAAGATCTGCCCTTCACGCAGCAGCTCGCGGCGAATCGCGGCGGCGATCTGCTTGTCGTTGCGCGCGCCGACGTACGTGAGGATCGGATGCCGGTCTTCGGGCGGTGTCTGCAGCGTCGACATCTCACGGATGCCGGTCACCGCCATCTCGAGCGTGCGCGGGATCGGGGTCGCACTCATCGCGAGGATGTCGACGTTCGTCTTGAGCTTCTTCAGCTTGTCCTTGTGCTCGACGCCGAAGCGCTGCTCCTCGTCGATGATCAGCAGCCCGAGATCCTTGAAGATCACGCCCTCGGTGAGGATGCGGTGCGTGCCGATCACCATGTCGACGGTGCCGTCGGTGAGCCCGGCGAGCGTGTCGCGGGCCTGCTTGTCGGTCTGGAAGCGCGAAAGTGCGCGCACCTGCACGGGAAAGCCGGCGAAGCGCTCGGTGAACGTCTCGAGGTGCTGCTTGACCAGCAGAGTGGTCGGCACGAGCATCGCGACCTGCTTGCCGTCCTGAATCGCCTTGAACGAGGCCCGCACTGCGACCTCCGTCTTGCCGAAGCCGACGTCGCCCGACAGCAGCCGGTCCATCGGGATCGGCTTCTCCATGTCGGCCTTGATCTCGTCGATCGTCTGGAGCTGATCAGGGGTCTCCGCGAACGGGAACGCCTCTTCGAGCTCGCGCTGCCAGGGCGTGTCGGGGCCGAACGCGTGACCCTTGGCCGCCATCCGGGCGGAGTACAGCTTGACGAGCTCGACCGCGATGTCGCGCACCGCGCGGCGGGCGCGACCCTTCGCCTGGGCCCAGTCGCTTCCGCCCATCTTCGAAAGCGCCGGCGCCTCGCCGCCCACGTACTTCGACAGCAGGTCGAGCTGGTCGGTGGGCACGTACAGCTTGTCCCCGGGGTATCCCCGCTTCGAGGGGGCGTATTCGAGGACGAGGTATTCGCGGACGCTCTTGACGGGGTTGCGGCCGCCGCTGGAGACCTCGCGCTGGGTGAGTTCGACGAACCTGCCGATGCCGTGGGTCGTGTGCACGACGAAGTCGCCGGTCTTCAGCTGCAGCGGGTCGACGACGTTGCGACGACGCGAGGCGAGCTTCTTGACGAGGCGCTGGTCGCCGCCGATCGTGCGCCCGTAGAACTCCGTCTCGGTGAGCACCGCGAGCTTTGCGTCGGGGGCCTCGAATCCGCGCTCGAGTGCGGAGAGCACCACATGCGCGACGCCGGGCTCGGGCGGCTCGAGCACCTCGTCGACACGCCGCGCGGCGATGCCGCGCTCGGCCATGACGTCGCGCGCGCGCTCGACGAGCCCGGCGCCGGAAGCGGCCACGACGACACGCCACCCGGCCGCGAGCAGCTCTCCGACGTGCGCAGTCGCACCGTCGAGGTTGCCCTGGAACGACGGCACCGACGTTCCCGGCACCCGCACGACGGCGCCGGCGGCGACCTCGAGCAGACCCTCGGCCGAAGCGTCAGCCGCACCCGAGTCGAACGCACTCAGCGTCCACCATGCGATGCCGTGCTGTCCAGCTGCTTCGCGCAGTGCGGGCAGGCTCACGAAGTCGCCCGAGCCGATGTCGACGGGGCTCGCCGCGCCGGCAGTCGCTGCGCTCCACGCCGCTTCGAGGAATTCGCGGTTGGTCTCCAGGAGCGTGACCGCGCGGGTGACCGCCCGCTCGGGATCGACCAGGGCGATCGCGGAGCCCTCGGGCAGGTAGTCGACCACGGTGACGATGTCGTCGACAAGCGCGGGGATGAGCGATTCCATGCCCTCGGCGGGAATGCCCTCGGCCATCTTCTCGAGCATCCCGCGGATGCCGGGGAACTCCTCCTTGAGCTGACGGGCCCGGTCGCGCACGGCCTGAGTGAGCAGCAGCTCGCGGCTCGCCGGCAGGTCCACCGCGACGACCTCGCCCGGCAGCGAACGCTGATCGGCGACCGAGAACGCACGTATCTGGTCGACCTCGTCACCGAAGAATTCGATGCGGAAAGGATGGTCGGCGATCGGCGGGAACACGTCGAGGATGCCGCCGCGCATCGCGAACTCGCCGCGGCGAGAGACCATGTCGACGCGGTGATAGGCGAGCTCGACCAGTCGCGCCGACACCTGCGCGAGGTCGTGGCCGCGTTCGCCGACGGCGAGGTGGACCTCGACCGCGTCCGCCAGCCCGGCCGCGAGCGGCTGCAGCGCGCCGCGAACCGACGAGGTCACCACGAGCGGCCTCTCACCCGTCCAGCGGGCGATCCGCTTCAGCACGTCGAGACGGTGCCCGACGGTTTCGGGGCTCGGACTCAGTCGCTCGTGCGGAAGCGTCTCCCAGGCGGGGAAGTGCATGACCTCCGCGCCGGGAAGGAGCGCCTCCAGCGCCGGACCCAGCGATTCCGCGCGGCGCCCCGTGGGGGCGATGACCAAGAGAGCGCCGGCACGACCGGCTGCGCGGCGACGCTCGAGCAGGGAGGCCAGAAGCGGGGCGTCGAGACCCTCGACGAGCGAGAAGTCTGCATCGAAGGCCCCCACGCCCTCTCGGCGCGTGGGCCCGGCCCCGGCTTCAACGGCATCCCGGAAAGACTCCGCCTGTTCGAGGGCGCGCACGATCCCGGGAACTGTCACCGCACGAGTCTACGGGCGCTGGCCGACACTCGCCTCTCGGGCCCGAGCCGATCGCGCCGGGCCTCGTAGGATGAGGCTCGTGAGCGACAGTGCGGCAAGCGGGCAGGCGACGCCCGGCGAGACGACCCCGACCGCACCGCCCGCGCCGGCCGCCGGTGGGATCCCGCCGATGCCGCCGATGCCCCCGTACGCCGCACCCGCTGTTGCACCCGCCGCGGCACCGCCGCAGGGGTACGCCGCGCCACAGGGCTACGCCGCACCGGCGCCGACGTTCGCACCGCCCCACGGGTACGCGCTGCCGCCCCAGGGGTACGGCCCCTTCGCACCCCCGCCTCAGCCGCCCCGGCCGGCCGGCGGATCGGGGGTCGGCGTCGTCGCATTCGCGCTGGCTGTGACCGCCGCGCTCGGCGCGACGATCCTCGGCGCCGTCGCGGGCTACCGCATCGGCCTCGGCACCGGACGCGGCATCGTGCTGAACCCCGCCGGCGTCGACTTCGACTGGTCGATCCTGACCCCCGTGCGCGAGTCGGTGCTGCTGGGCGAGATCGCCTTCTGGGCCGGAACCATGCTCGGGATCTGGGCGCTGGTGCAGGGCACCGTCGCGATCATCAGGAATCGCGGGCGAGGGTGGGGCATCGCCGCGGTCGTGATCGCCGTCATCGGCCCGATCGCCTTTGCGGCCGGCGTGCAGGTGCTCCTGGCCGCCGGATTCGCCTCCGGCGCGTCCGTCGGCGGCTGAGCCCTCGCCCGCGGCTGAGCCCGCGCCCGCACCGGACACTAGACCCGCGGGGCGTGGTGCTTCTGCTGCGCGGCGAGCAGTCCCTCCTCGACGAGCTGCTCGACGGCATCCGCTGCGTCTTCGAGCAGAACAGGCAGGTTCTTCCGTTCCGCGGGGCCGAACGGCTCGAGCACCCAGTCGGCGGGATCCTGCCGGCCGGCGGGGCGCCCGATGCCGACCCGCACCCGTGCGAACTCGGCCGAATCGAGCGCCTTCGCAACGTCGCGGACGCCGTTATGCCCGCCATGGCCGCCACCGGTCTTCAGCTTGATCGCGTCGAAGGGGATGTCGAGCTCGTCGTGCACGACGACGACCCGGTCCGGTTCGACCCCGTAGAACCGCGCGAGCCCCGCGACCGGGCCGCCTGAAACGTTCATGAACGTGTTCGGCTTGGCGAGCACGAGCTTGGCGCCACCCGGGCGCAGCCACGTCTCTACGACACGTGCGTTGGCCTTGTGCGCGCGAAAGGTCTCCCCGCGCCGCGCGGCGAGCTCGTCGAGCACCATCTGGCCGACGTTGTGCCGGGTCAGCTCATACTGCGGTCCGGGATTGCCCAGGCCGACGATCAGCCACGTCTGTGCCATGACTCACATTCTGCCGGAACCGCCCGCCACGGCCAGGCAGCGGGCGGCCGAAGAAGCGGAGGGATGCGTCAGCCGCATCCCCCTCCGAAAGCGGGTCCTACTCGGAGTCGGCCTCGATCTCGGACTCGACCGACTGGGCGGCGGCCACGGCGGCGTCGAGCTCGGCGATCTCGCCCTCGGCGGCGAGCGTCGAGGACGGCACCGAGATGGCGACGATGAGCGTTTCGGGGTCGACGATCAGCGACGCGCCCTTGGGCAGCGGTAGGTCGGCGGCGGTGATGTGGGTGCCGTCCTCGAGGCCCTCGACGTCGAGCTCGATGCGCTCGGGGATGTGCGTGGCCTCGACCTCGAGGAGCACCGTGTTGGCGTCCTGCGACGCGATCGTGCCGGGGGCGGACTCGCCGATGATCGAGATAGGCACGTCGACCTGGATCTTCTCGCCCTTCTTGACCACGAGAAGGTCGATGTGCTCGATGATCTGGTGTACGGGATCCTTCTGGACATCCTTGACCAGCGTCAGCTGCTTCGTGCCGTTCACGTCGAGCTCGAGCACCGCGTTCGCGCGGCGGATGAGCAACGCGACCTGGTGGCCGGGCAGGGCGACGTGCACCGGGGTGGTGCCGTGGCCGTAGATGACGGCGGGGATCTTGCCGGCAGCGCGGAGGCGGCGGGCGAAGCCCTTGCCGAAGTTCTCGCGAACCTCGGCATGGACCTTGGTGTCGATCTCGGTAACCATGGTGATTCTCCTTGCGGGCACACGGCCCGTTCTGATTTAGGGGCCCCACGGGGCCCAGGTATGGGGTCTGCATTCGACTCGAACGCGAGCGCGTGAGGAAAGCCGTGAGCCTGCATCACCGCGTCGATCACGGATGCCGCACCCAGACCTCTCAGCCGGTACGAGACATCCCTCGCCGAAGTTCAATCGCCGAGTCTACCAGCGGCAGTGTCGGGGAAAGCACCGCTACGATGAAGACGCCCGCTCTCTGACCCGGAGGAATCATGCTCGACAGCCAGACCGCCTCAGCATTGCTCCTCGGCACGATCGGTGTCATCTCGGCGCTCGGCCTCATCGGAACCGTGTTCGCGTTCTGGTCGATCGGCCGCGCGGGCTACCGCAAGGACTGATGCGCGCTCACATCGCCTGAGAGGCGGGTGTGCGCCTCACGCCACCGCCGCGTGACGCGGAGGCGCCGGAATCTAGGCTCGACGACGTCCCCCAGCGTGACCATGAGGAGTGCACCTTGACAGAGCCAGTCGCCAACATCGGTGTCGTCGGGTTGGCGGTGATGGGCTCGAACCTGGCCCGCAACCTCGCCAGCCGTGAGGGCAACACCGTAGCGGTCTACAATCGCAGCCACGACAAGACCGAGCACCTCGTCCTCGCCCACCCCGAGGCGGAGTTCGTCCCGGCGGCGACGTATGAAGAGTTCGCCGCCTCGCTGCACAAGCCCCGAACGGCGATCATCATGGTCAAGGCCGGTGCGGGCACGGATGCCGTCATCGACGCGCTCGTGGACGTCTTCGAGCCGGGCGACATCATCGTGGACGGCGGCAATTCCCTGTTCACCGACACGATCCGCCGCGAGAAGGCCGTCCGCGAGACCGGCATCAACTTCGTCGGCGCCGGAATCTCCGGCGGTGAGGAGGGCGCCTTGCTGGGCCCGTCGATCATGCCCGGCGGTTCGGACGAGTCGTGGGTCACGCTCGGACCGATCCTCCGCTCGATCGCCGCGATCGCCGAGGGCGAGCCGTGTGTCACGCACGTCGGCCATGACGGCGCCGGACACTTCGTGAAGATGGTGCACAACGGCATCGAGTACGCCGACATGCAGCTGATCGCCGAGGCGTACGACCTGATCCGGCGCGGCACCGGAAAAACCCCGGCCCAGATCGCCGACGTGTTCGCCGAGTGGAACAAGGGAGAGCTCGAGTCCTACCTCATCGAGATCACCGCCGAAGTGCTCCGTCAGGTCGATGCCACCACCGGCAAGCCGCTCGTGGACATGATCCTCGACCAGGCCGGCGCGAAGGGCACCGGCGCGTGGACGGTGCAGACCGCCCTGAACCTCGGGGTCCCCGTCTCGGGGATCGCCGAAGCCGTCTTCGCCCGCTCGCTCTCGAGCCACCCGGAGCAGCGCGCCGTCTCGGGAGGACTCCCCGGACCGGTCGAGGGCTTCACTGTGGGGGACGCCGACGCGTTCGTCGAAGACGTCCGCCTCGCTCTCTACGCGTCGAAGATCGTCGCGTACTCGCAGGGGTTCGATGAGATCCGCGCCGGAGCCGCCGAATACGACTGGAACATCGACCTCGGTGCGATCTCGAAGATCTGGCGCGGCGGCTGCATCATCCGCGCCCAGTTCCTCAACCGGATCGCCGACGCCTACGGCCAGACCCCTGACCTGCCCGTGCTGCTGACCGCTCCGTACTTCGTCGAGGCACTCGGCCGTGCCCAGGGATCGTGGCGCCGGATCGTCCAGGTCGCTGCGGGCGCCGGCATCCCCGCCCCCGCGTTCTCTTCCTCACTCTCGTATTACGACGGCCTGCGGGCCGAGCGCCTGCCCGCCGCACTCGTGCAGGGACAGCGCGACTTCTTCGGCGCGCACACCTACGAGCGCACCGACAGGCCCGGCACCTTCCACACGCTCTGGTCTGGCGACCGCACCGAGATCGAAGCCGGAGACACCCACCACTGACCCCGACGGCGACGTGAACCGGAGTTCCGTCAGCAGGGGCTCTGACACGGTTGAGCCCCCGGAATCGGACTAGAGCCAGCCTTTTCGCTTGAAGATCGTGTACAGCGTGAGGCTGGTCGCCGCCATGAGCCCCAGTGCCATGGGGTAGCCCAAGCTCCAGTGAAGCTCGGGCATGTAGTCGAAGTTCATGCCGTAGACCGTGCCCACGAGCGTCGGCGCGAAGAGGATCGCCGCCCAGCCCGACACCTTCTTGACCTGCTCGTTCTGCGTGAGGCTGAACTCGGTCATCTCGGCCATCGCGTCGTTCTGGCGCTGAGTGACGAGGGTGGCGTGCAGCAGCAGTGAGTTCTCGAGGATGGTGCGGAAGCTCGCCGAGCGCTCAACGATGCGGATGACGTGGTCGTGCGCATCGCGGAATCCGCGTCCGACCTCGACATCGATGCCGAAGGACTCCGCCTCGAGCTGGAGCCTCTCCAAGATCGGGATCAAGGGGCCGACCGCCCGTTGGAAGTCGATGACCTCGCGGGTGAGGGAGAAGATGCGGCGCGCGACGGCCGGGTCGTTCGCGAAGAGCTGGTCCTCGATCTCGTCGATGTCGTTCTCGAGCCCCGCGACGACAGGCCCGTACTCGTCGACCACCTCGTCGACGATCCCGTACAGCACGGCCATCGGACCCCTCGCGAGCAGCTCCGGATCGCCCTCCAGCCGGCTGCGCACCTTCGCCAGATCGGGAGACTCCGCGTGGCGCACCGTCACGATGAACCCGGGTCCGACGAAGACGTGCACCTCGCCGAACTCAACCTCCTCCTCAGAGTCCAGGTAGCGCGCCGGGCGCAGCACGATGAACACCGAGTCGCCGTAATGGTCGAGCTTGGGGCGTTGATGCCCGCTCAGCGCATCCTCGACTGCAAGCGAGTGCAGGCCGAACTCCTCGACGATCTCGCGAAGCTCACTCTCATCGGGCCGGTACAGTCCGATCCAGGCCATGCCGTGCCGAGCGCTCATCTCCTCGAAGGTCTGATCCAGTGACGAAGGGTCCGAAGTGCGGTGCCCGCCCACATAGATGGCATTGTCCACGACTGTCATGGTGACCTCCGCGCACACTCTACGGGCCGCCGGGCGCCGCATCGGGCACGATGGCACCATGAATGCGAAGCGAGTCCTGTACATCGGCGGAACCGGAAGCGCGTTCACGACGCGGCCGCGCTTGCGCGGATTTCACAGCCACCGCATAACTTGCTCCATAGGAAGCACATAGGAACGCGCGCACAATGGACACATGACCACCACCGCGTCCGCACCCGCACTCCGTCGCCTGGACGGTTCCGCTCTTCGCGTCCTCGTCGTCGATGACGAGCAGATGCTGACCGACCTGCTGTCGATGGCACTGCGGATGGAGGGATGGGACGTCCGCACCGCGGGATCGGGATTCCACGCCCTGCAGGCGGCACGCGAGTTCGAGCCCGACGCGATGGTGCTGGATGTCATGATGCCCGACCTCGACGGCATGGCGGTGCTGCAGCGGCTGCGCCAGTCGGGCAACGACGTGCCCGTGCTGTTCCTGACCGCGAAGGACGCGGTCAGCGATCGCGTCGCGGGACTCACCGCCGGCGGCGACGACTACGTCACGAAGCCGTTCAGCCTCGAAGAGGTCGTCGCACGGCTGCGCGGACTCATGCGCCGCGCCGGAAGCGCGCAGTCCGCCGACTCCGAGCCGATCCTGCGGGTGGGCGATCTCACCCTCAATGAGGACAGCCACGAGGTGGAGCGCTCGGGAGATCAGTTCGAGCTCACCGCGACCGAGTTCGAGCTGCTGCGCTTCCTCATGCGCAACCAGCGCCGCGTCGTCTCGAAGGCGCAGATCCTGGACCGGGTCTGGAACTACGACTTCGGGGGGCGCTCCAGCGTCGTCGAGCTGTACATCTCGTACCTGCGCAAGAAGATCGATCAGGGCCGCGAGCCGCTCATCCACACCGTCCGCGGCGTCGGCTACATGATCAAGGCTCCACAGTGACCTCAGCCCCGTCGGCGGACTCGCCGCCGACCGTGGAGGCGCGGGCGGATGCCGCTCCGGCACCCGCGGATGCGGCATCCGATCGATCCGCACGGCGCCACCGCCGACCGTGGAGCCTGCAGACCCGGCTGATGGCGACCGTCATCGGGATCGTCTCGCTGATCCTCGTGACCGTCGCGATCGCCACCAGCGCGGCGCTCGGCAGCGTGCTGGAGAAGAACCTCGACAGCCGGCTCGAGAACGCCGCCCAGCAGGCCGGTCGCGCGCTGCAGATTCCGCAGTTCCCGGGCGGCACCCGCGACGCGTACGACGTGCTCAACGAGGGGCGCCAGGAGCCCGGGTTCCTCTTCATCGTGCAGCCCATCGACGGCGAGGTCACCGGCGCCTATGTGGGCGAAGACGGCGAGGTCGTGCGCATGACCGGCACGCAGATCGAGCACGTCATCGACGGCATCGGCCAGGGCGGTTTCACGACCATCTCGCTCGCCGGCGGCATCGGCGACTACCGCATCGTGCCCGTTCGCGGCGACTCGTTCGTCGCGATCGCGGGCCTGCCGATCTCCGAGGTGCGCAGCACGATCGCTGCGACCCTCACCACGATCGCCCTCGTGACCGCCGCAGGCCTGCTGCTGCTGGCCGCGGCCATCGCGCTCGTGATCCGCGCCGGGCTCAAGCCGCTGCGCGCGGTCGCCGACACGGCGACCCGCGTCGCCTCGCTTCCTCTGTCGCAGGGCGCTGTGTCGATCACCGAGCGCGTCCCCGACGACGAGACCGACGAGCACACCGAGATCGGCCGCGTCGGCCACGCGCTGAACACGCTGCTCGACCATGTGGGCGAATCCCTCGACGCGCGGCAGCGCAACGAAGAGCGGATGCGGCGCTTCGTCGCCGATGCGAGCCACGAGCTGCGCACCCCGCTGGCGTCGATCCGCGGGTATTCGGAGCTGTCCCTTCGCGATCCCACGCTCAGTGAGACGACCGAGTCCTCACTCGAGCGGATCCAGGCCCAGTCGATCCGCATGACGGGGCTGGTCGAGGACCTGCTGCTGCTCGCCCGCCTCGACGAGGGCCAGGAACTCGTTTACGGCACAGTCGACCTGTCGCGCCTGGCGATAGAGGCGATCGCCGATGCGACTCCAGCCGGGCCTGATCACGGCTGGGAGCTCGACCTCGACGAAGAGCCCGTCGTGATCACGGGAGACGGCGCGCGCCTGCACCAGGTCGTCGGCAACCTGCTGGCCAACGCCCGCGCGCACACCCCGGCCGGAACGAACGTGACTCTCAGCGTCGCCCGCGAGAAGGCGGATGCCGTCCTGCGGGTGCACGACGACGGCCCCGGCATCGACCCCGCGATCGCGGACGAGCTGTTCGAGCGGTTCTCCCGCGCCGATCGGTCACGCGCGCGCAAGACCGGCGGCACCGGACTCGGCCTGTCGATCGCCCAGGCGATCGTCACCGCACACGGCGGTTCGCTCTCGGTGCACAGCGCCCCGGGCTCCACGACGTTCGAAGTGCGGCTTCCGCTCGCTCCCGCCGCTCCCACCGCGCCCGCCGCGCGTCAGTAGCCGCTGAACGCGTCGGTCGTGATCGAGCGGGCGTGCTCGAGCGCCGGGGCGAGATCCGCGATCAGGCCGGCGGGCCCGGAGATGTACACGTGGCGCGCGCTGATGTCGGGGACGACCTGCTCCAGGCCGGCGGCATCCAGCCGCACGCCCCGCGCCCAGCGCCAGTGCCGCGGCAGGTTCTGCGGCTCATCGCGGGTGAAGATGATCGTCGGGACGCCGGACGCCTCGAGTTCGTCGCGGAACGCGAGCTCCGATGCCTCGGACGCGACGTAGACCAGCACGATGTCGCGATCGTGCTCGGCCAGACGCACATGCCGCAGCTGCGAGACGAAGGGCGTGATGCCGATGCCGGCCGCGACCATCAGGACGGCGCTGGACGGCTTCTTCGGAAGGATGAAGTCGCCCCACACACCCGTGACGGCGAGCGCATCGCCGGCGGTCACCTGCGCAAGGGCCTTCTTGTATGAACTCTGGGACTTCGCTCCGGGGACCTCGCGGAATGCGACGGTGAGCAGAGGCAGGTCCTCGGGCGCGGACGCGATGCTGAACTCGCGGCGGGTTCCCCGGGCGTCGGGATGCCGGTGCGGAACATCCAGCTCGAGATACTGGCCCGGCACGAAGGCCAGGCGGCGACGCGCGCGGAAGGTGAGCGCCTGCACCGTCGGGGTGAGCTCGGCGCGCGATTCCAGGGTCAGCTTCACGGCGGAGCGCATCGAGAACGCGAACGCGAACGCGAGCAGGTTGCCGACGAGCAGGGCGCGCTCCTGACCGAGGCTGATCGCACCCAGATCGATGGGCCAGCCGGCGAGCACGCCGACGAGCGCGGCCACGGTGAACTGCTGCCAGCGGCGCGGCGGCATGGTCAGCGGCTCGGACAGCATGAAAGCGCCGAGGAAGAGGAAGGGCGATGACCACAGCACGGGCCACAGGATGTCCATGGTCTCGATCTGCAGGCCGGCCTGCTGGTACTGCGTGGCCGTGCGCGCGACACCGACGGCGACCGCGACCACGAGGAACACGCTGATGACGCGCACCTTCTCGGTGCGCACCAGCACGGCCAGGCCGAGGATCAGCACCGGTGCGGCCAGCACCGGGGTGCCCACCCACCAGGACGAGGCGCCGAGATCGGGGAGCCAGATGCTCACGATCGTCAGCACCGCCGCGCCGGCGGCGGCGGGGTTGAAGATGTGGCGCCCGCGCCAGGCGAGCACGTACTTCGACAGCGACGCGACGGCGGCGGCGAGCGCGATACCGGCCAGCCCCGCAGGCTCCAGCGTCGGCCGGAGGATGAACAGCAGGATGCCGGCGGTGATCAGCGAGGACTCGATCCGCCACGGCAGGCGTACGACGGCCTGGGCCGCGGCATCCACCAGAGCACACACGGCGGCCAGCAGCGCGGCGCTCGCGAGCAGCTCGGCGGGCGTGGGGGCGACGAGCTGGAAGAAGGAGACGACGAACGCCACCAGCGCGAGTCCGGCGAGCGAGAGCAGAGCGAGTCGGTACATGGAGACGCGGCCGAGCACCGCGAAGACGCGATTCCACAGCGAGGTGAAGGTTCCGATCACACGAACAACTCTGCCCTACTCCCGGGCGACCACTCGACGCGGCCGTCGGTGCTCATGCGCACCCACTCGATCCCCCACTCGAAGGCCAGTTCGGGACCACCGTCGAAGAACAGGGCGGTCGCGACGGCGTCGGCACGCATGGCGCTGGGTGCGATCGCCCAGGTCGCCGCGATCGTGCGGACCGGCTCACCGGTGCGCGCATCCAGAACGTGATGCAGACCTGCGCCCCACGCGCGACGGTTCGTCGCCGACGCGCAGAGCGCGGCATCCGTCAGCTCGACGACCCCGATCGCGCGACGCGGTTCATACGGATGCTCGAGCCCGACGCGCTGCGTCGTGCCGCGCACCGCGAGATCGCCGCTCGCGTCGACGACGACGTCGCCCTCGACGCGCGGCATGAGCACGTCGAGCACCCTGTCGACGAGGCGCCCCTTTCCGAGCGCGCCGACATCGATCAGGCCGGGCGCGCTGAGCGAGATCAGCTCGTCGGTCCACGCGAGGCGCTCCCGCCAGTCGGCGGGTGCCGGGAGTGCACCGCGGTCGATGAAGCCGTAGCCGGCGTCGTATCCGCGCGCCGAGAGGGATGCCCCCACGAGCGGGTTGACCGCGCCGGCGGTGGCACGGTCGAGGGCGACGAACGCGTCGAGCATGTCCGCCGCGTCGCAGGGGGCGGGAAGCTCTCCCGCGCCCTGCGCCAGCATGGCGACCAGCGAGTCCGACCGGAATCGCGACCACTCCCGATCGAAGGCGGCGATCGTGGCCTCGACCGCGAGCCGGACGTCGGAACCGAGCGGCCGGGTGGTCTCGATCTGCCAGGGGGCGCCGATCGCGTCGAACCGCCACACGCTCGGCGGGTCGGCTTCGGGTGAGGCGCGCACAGGATCCGCGCTACGCGGCGGCCTCGGA
>NZ_WOYP01000003.1:46029-70047 GCF_011620715.1 Microbacterium sp.
CGGGTCGGCTTCGGGTGAGGCGCGCACAGGATCCGCGCTACGCGGCGGCCTCGGACTTGATCGCCTCGATCGCCTGGTTGAAACCGCCGCTCGTGAGGGAGGACCCGGCGACGCGGCTCACCGCGATCTCGTCGATGTCCTGCCCGACGACCTCGTCGGCGACGCCGCCGATGAACTGACCCTGGTACTGCGCCGACTCGCTCTTCTGCGGATCACCGGTGACCTCGACGTCGGTGATCTCATCGCCCTCCAGCGTGACGGTCACGATGATCGTCTCCACCGATTCGGGCGTCGCGTACGACCCTTCCGCAGTGTAGGTGCCATCGGTGTACGAGCCGTCGCCGGAGGAACCGGTCGCGCCCGCGTCGGAGGCCGCGGACGGGCCGGTGTCGGAATCGGTGTCGATGCCTCCTCGCCCGGCGTCGGCTGCGGTGCATCCTGCCAGGGCGAACGCACCCGCGACACCGAGCGCGGCGACGCCGATGCGCACGGTACGGGGTACGGCGACGGTTCGGATCATGGGTCCTCCCTCTGCAGTGCCTCAGATGCTCCCACGCTAATACGAGGACCTTCGGCGCGCCGAGCCCGTCCGGGCTATGAAGACCCCGCGAATGCCTCGCCGCGGCGGCGCACGGCCTTGAGTGCTTCGACCGTGAGGAAGATGACGATCGACAGCACGATCGGCGGGCCCCACGACCAGATCGCGAGGGGGCGCGAGCCGAACAGGTCGTTCATCAGCGGCACGTAGGTGTAGATGAGCTGCAGCGCCAGCAGCGCCCCGACCGACCACCACACGGCCGGGTTGCCCCGCAGCACATCGACAGTGAGGCTCGAGCGGCTCAGGAAGCGGCAGTTGAACAGGTAGGCGAGCTGACCGAGCGCGAGCATCGCCACCGCCTCGGTGCGAGCGTAGGCGACGTCCACTCCCGTGGCTCCGGCGCCGTAGAAGACCCCGAGCGTCGCCCCGCCGATCAGCAGCGACACGAGAAGCACGAAGCCGAGCTCGCGGGCCGAGACGATCGATCCGCCGACCGCCCGCGGCGGCCGGCTCATGATGCCCCTCTCGGCGGGCTCGTACGCGAGTGCGAGCGAGAGCGTGAGGGCCGTGACCATGTTCACCCACAGCACCTGCACGGGTGTCAGCGGCAGGGCGAGGCCGAACACCACGGCCACGAGGATCACGAGCGCCTGGGCACCGTTGGTGGGCAGCAGGAACACGACCGACTTGCGGATGTTGTCGTAGATGCGGCGTCCCTCGCGGATCGCGCCGCGGATCGTCGCGAAGTTGTCGTCGGCGAGGACGATCTCGGCGGCTTCCTTCGTCGCCTCGGTGCCCTTGATGCCCATCGCGATCCCGACGTCCGCGCGAGTGAGCGCGGGCGCGTCGTTCACGCCGTCACCGGTCATCGCGACCACTTCGCCGTGCGACTGCAGCGCGCGCACGATGCGGATCTTGTGCTCGGGGCTCGTCCGCGCGTACACATCGACGTCACGCACGACGGCCTTGAGCTGCTCCTGGGTCATCTCCTCGAGCTCCGCGCCGGTGAGCACGCGCGCGTCGGCGTCGTGCACGAGTCCCATCTCGCGACTGATCGCGAGCGCCGTGCCGGCGTGGTCACCCGTGATCATCTTCACGCGGATGCCGGCGGTGCGGCAATCCGCGATCGCCTCGATCGCCTCGGGTCGGGGTGGATCGAGAATGCCCCACACCCCGAGGAACTCCAGGCCCGTGAGGTCATCCAGTTCGATCTCGTCACGGGATGAGGCCACCGGCAGGCGTGCGGCCGCGAGCACGCGCAGGCCCTCTCCGCTCAGGTCGGAGATCACCGCCTCCCAGCGCACGATATCGAGCGCTTCGCGGCCGGCCGCACCGCGCTGGGCGGTCGATCGCTCCAGCAGCCGGTCGGGCGCCCCCTTCACGAGGATCGCACGCGAGCCGTCGGCTGCTTCGTTGAGCGTCGCCATGAGCTTGTTCGCCGAGTCGAACGGCACGATGCCGACGCGACGGGCGCCGTCCGAGCGGACACCGCCCTTGACCGCGGCGACCTTGAGCGCACCCTCCGTGGGCTCACCCACCAAGGTCCACACATCGTCCTGCTGCACGATGTGCGCGTCGTTGCAGAGCGTCGCCACCGACAGGATCGCGGCGAGATCGGCTCCGCCCGCACGCCCGCCCTCGGCGATGATCTCACCGTCGGGCTGGTAGCCCTGACCCGTCACGTCATACGCGCCGACCGGCGTGACGATGCGCCGCACGGTCATCTCGTTCCTGGTCAGCGTGCCGGTCTTGTCGGAGCACACCGTGGTCACCGAACCGAGGGCTTCGACCGCCGCCAGCTTGCGGGTGATCGCGTTGCGGCGGGCCATCTGCTGCACGCCGATCGCGAGGGTGATCGTGACCAGTGCGGGCAGCCCCTCCGGGATCGCCGCCACTGCGAATCCGATCGTCGCCGAGATGAGGTCGGCGAACGGCATCCCGTGCGCAAAGCGCCCGATCGCGAGCATGAGCACGGCCATGCCGAGGATGAGCAGCGTGAGCTTCCTGCCGAAGTCGTCGAGCTGCTTCGTGAGCGGCGTCGCCAGGGCTCCAGCGTCGCCGACGAGCGCCTGGATCCTGCCGAGCTCGGTCGAGGCGCCTGTGGCGGTGACGATACCGCGCCCCTGTCCTGCCGAGACGATGGTGCCCGAGAAGCCCATCGAGGCGCGGTCGCCCACTCCCGCGTCGGCGGGAACCGGGTCGGAGTCCTTCGAGGACGGCACCGACTCGCCGGTGAGCGCCGATTCGTCGATGCGGAGCTGGAACGCCTGGAACAGGCGGACATCGGCGGGGACCTTGTCGCCGGGCACGAGCCGGATGACGTCGCCGGGCACCAGGCCGGCTGCGGGAACCGTCGTCCATCCGCCGTCGCGACGCACGCTCGCATCCACCGACAGCATTCCGCGGATGCCGGCGAGCGCCGTCTCTGCGCGCCCCTCCTGAACGAAGCCGATGAGCGCATTGATCACCGCGACCGCCATGATGACCCAGAAGTCCAGCCAGTCGCCCATGATCGCCTTGACAGCGCCGGCGCCCAGGAGGATGTAGATGAGGGTGTCGTTGAAGTGCGCCAGGAATCGCAGGACCGCCGGCTTGCGGGGCGGCGCGGGGAGGACATTCGGCCCCACTGCTGCCAGGCGGACAGCGGCCTCGGTCGAGGAGATCCCGCCGATGTCGGTCTTCAGCGCGGTCTCGACCGCGGGAACGCCCACCGCGAACGGACGGTCGACGGAGAGGGATGCCTCGTCCGCGGGTGCGGTCATGGCGGTATGCCCGGCTACGCGGCGCCGTCGAACATGCTCGTGACCGACCCGTCCTCGAAGACCTCGTGGATCGCCCGGGCGAGCAGGGGCGCGATCGGCAGGACCGTGAGCGACGCGAAGCGTTTCCCGGGAGGGATCGGCACGGTGTCGGTGACCACGACCTCGTCGATCGCCTCGGACTGCAGGCGCTCAGCGGCGGGATCGCTGAAGATCGCGTGGGTGGCCGCCACGATCACGCGCTCCGCGCCGCTCTTCTTCAGCGCTTCGGCGGCCTTGACGATCGTGCCGCCGGTGTCGATCATGTCGTCGACCAGCAGGCACACCCGGCCGTCGACCTCACCGACGATCTCGTTGACCGTCACCTCGTTCGCGACGTTCGGATCACGGCGCTTGTGGATGATCGCGAGCGGAGCGCCGAGGCTGTCGGACCATGTGTCAGCCACGCGCACGCGGCCGGTATCGGGCGAGACGACCGTCAGCTTGGCGCGGTCATCGCCGGTCAGGGTGCGCTCGAAGTACTCCAGCAGCACCGGCTTGGCGAACAGATGATCGACGGGTCCGTCGAAGAAGCCCTGGATCTGCGCGGCGTGCAGATCGACGCTCATGATGCGGTCGGCACCTGCGGTCTTGAGCAGGTCGGCGACCAGCCGGGCGCTGATCGGCTCGCGCCCGCGGCTCTTCTTGTCCTGGCGTGAGTACGGGTAGTACGGCGCCACGACCGTGATGCGCTTCGCGGAGGCCCGCTTGGCCGCATCGAGCATGATCAGCGTCTCCATCAGCCATTCGTTCACCGGCGGCCCGAAGCTCTGGATGAGGAAGAAGTCGCAGCCGCGGATCGACACCTCGAACCGGGTGAGGATCTCGCCGGAGGCGAAGGTGCGGTACTCGGTCGGCACGAGCTCGGTGCCGATGGCCTCGGCTACCTCCGCCGACAGCGCAGGGTGCGAACGGCCGCCAGCGACGACGAGCCGCTTCTTGGTCTTGGCTACGAGACCGGGGGCGATGTCGTTCTCGCGGTCGAGATCAACCGTCTTGCTCTTGCGCGCCATCGTCCGCCTTCTGTGCGGACCGGGATCTCGCCGCAGCGTCAGCCGCAGCGGTGCCCGGTCGGTTCGTCTCGACCCACCCCTCGACGTTGCGCTGAGGAGCCACGCTGAGCGCCAGAGCACCGGCGGGCACATCCTTGCGGATCACCGCTCCGGCCCCGGTCTTCGCGCCTTCCCCGATCCTAACCGGCGCCACGAAGACGTTGTGGGACCCGGTGTGCACGTGGTCGCCGATCTCGGTGCGGTGCTTGGCGATGTCATCGTAGTTGGCCGTGATGGCCCCGGCGCCGAGGTTGACTCCCCTGCCGATCGTCGTGTCGCCGATGTACGAGAGGTGCGGGACCTTGCTGCGCTCGCCGATCGTCGCGTTCTTCGTCTCGACGAACGTGCCGATCTTTCCGCCGTCGCCGAGATACGTTCCCGGACGCAGGTAGGCGAAGGGACCGACGGTCGCACCGGCGCCGATCACCGCGAGTGTCGCGTCCGCCCGGCGCACGGTGGCGTTGCTGCCGACCTCGCAGTCGACCAGGCTGGTGTCGGGGCCGACCGTGGCTCCTTCGGCGATCGTCGTGGCTCGCAGGATGTGCGTGTTGGGAAGCACCGTGACATCGACTGCGAGGCTCGCGGTCACATCGATCCAGGTGGACGCCGGGTCGAGGATCGACGCCCCCTCGAGCTGCCAGCGGCGCACGGTGCGCGCATTGAGCGTGCGCGCCGCCTCCGAGAGCTGAACCCGGTCATTCACACCCAGCACGGCCGCCGCATCCGGTGCCTGCGAGATGCCGACCGTGAGCTGCGAGTCGCGCATCAGGGCGACGACGTCGGTGAGGTAGCGCTCGCCCTGCGCGTTGGCCGTGCCGACCAGGGAGATGTGGGCCCGCAGGGGCGCGGACTGGAAGACGTAGACTCCCGCGTTGATCTCGGTGACGGATGCCTCGTCGCCGGTGGCATCCTTCTGCTCGACGATCCGCTCCACGCCGCCCGCCGGATCGCGGATGACCCGGCCGTAGCCGGTCGCGTCGCCGACGACCGCGCTCAGCACGGTCGCGGCGGCACCGCTCTCGCGGTGCGTGTGGATCAGGCGGGTCAGGGTCTCGTCTTCGAGCAGGGGCACATCGCCGCTGAGCACCAGCACATCGCCGGTGAAGTCGGGCAGCTGCGCGATCGCCATCTCGACGGCGCGACCGGTGCCGGGCACCTCGTCCTGGTCGACAACGACCACATCGGGGGCATCGTCCAGCACCGTTGCGACGACGAGGTCGCGCTCGTGCCGCACGACCACGAGCACGCTCTCGGGCTGCAGGCCGCGTGCAGTGGCGAGGACGTGTCCGAGCAGAGGCCGCCCGCCGATCGAATGCAGCACCTTGGGGAGCGTGGACTTCATCCGTGTTCCCTGACCGGCCGCCAGGATGATGACGGCGAGCTGCGGTTCGGTGGTGTTCTCAGACATGCTCCGCCGCCAGGATTCGAACCTAGACCTCACAGCTCCAAAGGCTGTCGTGCTGCCATTACACCACGGCGGACCGCGACCCCGCCGCGCTGGGAACGGCCGCCTGTCAAGTCTGCCAGACGGCCGCTCGGGCGACGCTGTCCACCGTGACGCCCGCGAAACCGGAGGCGAGGAGGCGAACGCGATAATGGGCTCATGGCGCACGAGTCGGACGAGGTCGATCGGATCGTCGAAGCGTGGATCGCGCAGCGACCCGATCTCGACTTCTCACCCCTCGAGGTGCTCTCCCGCGTCGACCGGCTCTCACGTCATCTCGACCGCGCGCGTCGCGACGCCTTCCGCCGCAGCGACCTCGAGCCGTGGGAGTGGGACGTGCTGTCGGCGCTGCGTCGTGCCGGCGAGCCGTTTCAATTGAGCCCGAAAGCCCTGCTGCAGCAGACGCTCGTCTCGAGCGGAACGATGACCAACCGCATCGACCGGCTCGTCGGGCGCCGGCTCGCGCGCCGCGAGGCCGACCCTGCCGACGGGCGCAGCATTCTGGTCACCCTCACCGGCGATGGCCGCACGCGGGTTGACGCCGCGATCACCCGCCTCGTGGATGCCGAGGCCCAGCTGCTGGACACCCTCTCGCGCGCCGATCGCGAGCGGCTGGCCGGCCTGCTGCGCAAGCTCAGCCTCGGCTTCGACGCCTGAACTCCCGCCGACGCGCTGCCCGGGTCTTCCGGCGTAGAATTCCGTGTGCCCTCCGCCGAATCCGCCGCCGACCTTCCTGAGATGGATCCGAGCGGGATCGACCCGACCGAGCTCGAGATCACCCTGAGAGTGCTCGCCCAGCTGCATGAGGTCGACCCCGAGCACCCGGACTACAGAACCGTCCGGCGCGCGACGGCGAGCATGTTCAAGTCGGCCAAGAAGGAGCGCCGCCTGCACAGGCGCGCGCAGATCGCGGATGCCGACCGCTCGGTGATCGCCGCAACCGCGACCGGGGCGCCCGACCGCATCGACGACGAGACGCGCGGCATCCCGCTCCAGACGCGAGCGGCCGCACCGACGGCCGGCACGCTCCTGAAGGCACGGCCGTGCTACATCTGCAAGCAGCCGTACACGCACGTGGACGCGTTCTACCACCAGCTCTGCCCGAGATGCGCGGCGCTGAGCCACGCGAAGCGCGAGGCGCGCACCGACCTCACCGGCAAGCGCGCACTGCTGACCGGCGGCCGCGCCAAGATCGGCATGTACATCGCGCTGCGCCTGCTGCGCGACGGCGCGCACACCACGATCACGACGCGCTTCCCGCGCGATGCGGTACGCCGCTTCACGAGCCTGCCCGACTCGCACGAGTGGATCGACCGGCTGCGCGTTGTGGGCATCGACCTGCGCGATCCCGCGCAAGTCATCGCGCTGGCCGACTCGGTCGCCGCCCAGGGGCCGCTGGAGATCCTGATCAACAACGCGACGCAGACCGTCCGCCGATCTCCCGGGGCGTACCAGCCCCTGGTCGATGCCGAGCTCGCGCCGCTGCCCGACGGCCCGCTCCCCGAGCTGAAGACCTTCGGCCACACCAACGACCCGCACCCGCTCGCCCTGGCTCAGTCGGTGAGCGCGCACCCCATCCTGGCCGCAGCCGCCGCGCGCGCGGACGAGCTCACCGAGCAGGCGATGGCGGCCGGGTCCAGCTCGCTGGACCGGCTCTCGGCCGGCACGGCGATCGACGCCGGAGGCCTCGTGCCCGACCTGCACGACTCGAACTCGTGGACCCAGCACGTGCAGCAGGTCGATCCGCTCGAGATGCTCGAGGTGCAGCTGGCGAACACCACCGCACCGTTCCTGCTCGTCTCGCTGCTGCGCCCGTCGATGGCCGCGAGCCCCGCCCGACGGAAGTACGTCGTCAACGTCAGCGCCATGGAGGGCGTGTTCGGCCGAGGCTACAAGGGTCCCGGCCACCCGCACACGAACATGGCCAAGGCCGCCGTGAACATGCTGACCCGCACGAGCGCGCGGGAGATGTTCGAGACCGACGGCATCCTGATGACGAGCGTCGACACCGGCTGGATCACCGACGAGCGCCCACACCCCACCAAGGTGCGGCTGGCCGAGGAGGGCTTTCACGCTCCGTTGGACCTGGTCGACGGCGCGGCGCGCGTGTACGACCCGATCGTGCGGGGCGAGGCCGGCGAGGACGTGTTCGGTGTGTTCCTGAAGGACTATTCGGTCGGCAGCTGGTGACGCGCAAGCGAGCCGGGGGTCTGGGGCGGAGCCCCAGTGAATAGCGCGCCGGCGGAGTTCCTGCGTGCAGCGCCGATCGGCGCGCGGGTGGTGGCCCGGTACCTGCTGGAGACAGGTCAGGCGACCGACGCGCTGGGGTATCTCCGATCGCGGGATGACGAGCACGTGGTGATCGAGACGAAGCGCGGACTCGACACCGTGGTGCTGGCGACGGTGATCGCGGCGAAGCAGGTGCCGCCTCCTCCGCCCCCGCGGACAGGCCGCCCGATCCCCCGGGCCTAGGCTGGACGGATGGCCCACCTCCTCGGCGGAGAGCATCTGCGCGTCGAATTCCCCGCGAAAGTCGTGCTCGAAGACGTCACGGTCGGCGTCGACGGCGGCGACCGGATCGGCATCGTGGGACGCAACGGCGATGGCAAGTCCACGCTCATGAAAGTGCTCACCGGACGTCTGCAGCCCGACGGTGGCCGCGTCACCCTGCGCGGCGGAGTGCGGGTCGGGATGCTCGCCCAGGACGACGACCTGCCCGATGACGAGACCGTCCGCCACGCGATCGTCGGCGAGCGGCCCGAGCACGAGTGGCTCGGGGATGCACGGGTGCGCGATGTGCTCGACGGTCTGCTGCGCGATGTGCCCCTGGACACCGTCGTCTCGTCGCTTTCGGGCGGCCAGCGCCGCCGCGTCGGGCTCGCCCGGCTGCTGGTCGGCGAGTGGGAGGTGGTCGCCCTCGACGAGCCCACGAACCACCTCGACGTGGAGGGCATCGCCTGGCTCGCAGGCCACCTGGCACAGCGGTGGGCGCGAAACTCCGGCGGACTGCTGCTCGTGACGCACGACCGGTGGTTCCTCGATGCGGTCTGCACGCGCATGTGGGAGGTCCACGACGGCGCGGTCGACCCCTTCGAAGGCGGGTATGCGGCCTACGTCCTGCAGCGGGTCGAGCGGCAGCGCCAGTCGAATCTCGCCGAGACCAAGCGCCGCAACATCCTGCGCAAGGAGCTCGCGTGGCTGCGCCGCGGAGCGCCCGCGCGCACCGCCAAGCCGAAGTTCCGGATCGAGGCCGCCACTCAGCTCATCGAGGACGAGCCGCCGCCGCGCGACAACGTCGAACTCGCCAAGCTCGCCACCGCGCGGCTGGGCAAGGACGTCGTCGACCTGCTCGACGCCGGGGTCGACTACGGCGGCGGACCGGTGCTGAAAGACGTCGAGTGGCGCATCGCACCGGGCGAGCGCACCGGCATCCTGGGACCCAACGGCGTCGGCAAGTCGACGCTGCTCGGCCTGGTGTCGGGCGCAGTGCAGCCGACGTCGGGCCGCGTCAAGCGCGGCAAGACCGTGCAGGTCGCGGTGCTCAGCCAGCGCCTCACCGAGCTGGACCAGTACGCCGACGAGCGCGTGCGCGACGTCCTCGCACTGCAGAAGACCTCGTACGTCTCCGGCGGCAAGGAGCTCAGCCCGACCCAGCTGCTCGAGCGGCTCGGGTTCCGCTCGTCGGAGCTGTCGACGCCGGTGCGCGATCTGTCCGGCGGGCAGAAGCGCCGGCTGCAGTTGCTGCTGGTGCTCCTCGGCGAGCCGAACGTGCTGATCCTCGACGAGCCCTCCAACGACCTCGACACCGACATGCTCGCCGCGCTCGAAGACCTGCTCGACTCGTGGCCGGGCACCCTGTTGGTCGTCTCGCACGACCGGTACCTCATCGAGCGCGTGACCGACCAGCAGTACGCGATCGAGAGCGGCGGGCTGCGGCACCTGCCGGGCGGTGTGGACGAGTACCTGCGCCGACGCGCCGCTGCACGGGACGCGGCCGGCGCGGGGTCAGGGGTGGCGGCATCCGCCGTCGAAGGGCTCACCGGTGCGGATCGCCGCAGCGTCGAGAAGGAGTTCAGCGCGATCGAGCGGCAGCTCGCCAAGATCGCGAAGCGCATCACGGCCGCGCACGACGACCTGGCCGCCCACGACCAGTCGGACTACGTCGGCATCGGCAGGCTGAACGCCGAGCTGCACACGCTCGAGGTCGACCTCGCGGCACTCGAGGAGCGCTGGCTCGAGGTCGGCGAGTCACTCGGGCACTGACCCTTCACGCACCGCCCACTGACCCTTCACGCACCGCCACGCTCAGAACTCGCTGGGCAGATCGTCGATCGCGGCCGATCATGATCGTGCCGCCGCTTTCTCGAGCAGCCGCATGACGTCGGCATCCGTCGTCTGCGCGAAGCTCCAGTATGAGTCGCCCACCGCCTGGAATCCCAGCGGCTGCTCGAGGCAGATCACTCGATCGGCTCCCTCGACCACGTTCGCGGCATCGCGGCCGCCGACGGGAGCCGCGACGATGACGCGCTCCGCGCCGAGGCTGCGCGCGACCAGGCACGCGGCCGAAGCGGTCGCACCGGTTGCGATGCCGTCATCGACGATCAGCACAGTCTTCCCGGTGAGGTCGCGTCGCGGCCGGTCACCCCGGAGTGTCGCCGCGCGCCGCTCGAGCACCTCACGCTCACGTCGCTCGACGGCGCTCACTTGGGTGAGCGTCACACCGGCTCTGCGCACGAGGTCGGCATCGATGATGCGGATGCCGCCTTCGCCGATCGATCCCATCGCCACCTCCGGCTGGAAGGGCAGACCCAGCTTGCGCACCACGACGACGTCCAAGGGCAGGCCGAGCGCGGTAGCGACCTCGGCGGCCACCGGTACGCCACCGCGGGGAAGCCCCAGCACGACGGAAGCCGTGACGCCCAGTTGCACGAGATGGCGGCCAAGGCGGCGACCCGCGTCTTCCCGGTCCTCGAACATGCTCGTGCGCGTCCTTCACCCGGTGGTCGCCGTGAGAGCCGGTGGCCGCTCAGCCCTCGGTGCCGATCGCGATCTTCGGTGGCGTCGCGGACCGCGTAAGCGGAACGGTGACCTTCAGCAGCCCCAGATCCCGGCGAAGCGCATCCAGGTCGGCGAACGCGTCGGATCGTACGATGCTTCGTGTCATGATCGATCCTTTCCCCGGGGTGCAGAGAGTGCACATGACCACAGTCCTGCCCCCTCGTAGGTTCCGCTAGGGTCGAAGGTCCCGCGCTTGCGGCCGAGCATCTTCTGGGGACCGAGGGGCTTCGCACTTGCGACGACGGTCACGTTCGACGCGTTCACATACCGCGAGACTGCAACGAACGATCCGTTGCAGCCTCGCGATGAGATGGTGCGGGTCAGATCAGACCGTTCTCGGTCAGCCACGCCTTCGCGATGTCGGGCGTGGACTCCTGATCGACCGTGCTCTGCACATTGAGCGCGACCAGGCCCTCCGGCGTCAGAGCCGCGCTGATCGCGTTGATGATCTCGGCCGCGCCGTCGGGCAGCTCGCCGCTGACGACCGGCACGACGTTCGAGGCCAGGAACAGGCCCTCCGGGTCCTCGAGCACGACGAGGTCCTTCGTCTGGATGCTCGGGTCGGCCGTGTAGATGTTCGCGACCTGGATGGTGCCGGCCAGCAGAGCATCGAGCGTGGTGTCTGCCGTCGGCGAGAACGCGACGGTCACGCCGTAGGTGTCGAGCAGGCCGGTCGGGCCGTACGGGCGCTCGGCGAGCTCGGGCGCTCCGCCCAGGGTGAGCGGTGTGCTGACGTCCGCGAGGTCGCCGATCGTGACGAGCGAGTTCTCGTCGGCGAACGCCTTGGTCACGGTGTACGAATCCTGATCGGTCGCGCTGGCCTGATCGAGCACGCTCAGGCCCTCCGGCAACGCGTCCGGCAGAGCCGCGAAGACCTCGTCCGAGGTGCGCGCGGTCGTCTCGGGGTCGAAGAACTGCAGCAGGTTCCCGGAGTACTCCGGGAACAGGGTGATGTCCCCCGCCTCGAGCGCGGGGATGTACGCATCGCGCTGGCCCGAGTTGAAGGCATCGCGAGACACTTCGAAGCCGCCGTTCTCGAGGGCCTGTGCATAGATCTCGGCGATGATCTCGTTCGAGTAATACGCCTGCGAGCCGATGACGATCGTCTCGCCGCCGGCGGCCGGGGCGTCGGTCTCGGGGGCGAGCGGGTCACTCGAGGCGCAGCCGGCGGCCACGAGCGTGACGCCGGTGAGAATGGCCGCGGCGAACGCGAATCGGGTCTTGTGTGCTGTGAACATGAATCTTCCTCTGGTTGTGGTGTTTTCGGATTCAGGAGGCGCCGACAGCCGCTGTGCGAGCGGTTGCCGATCTCTGGGGTACGGAGTGGTGGGAATGCGCCGCGCGGATACCTGCGGGAACAGCCGCGCGCTGCAGCAGGGCGAAGATGCCGTCCAGCACGAGGGCTAGTGCCGCCACGAGCAGCGCGCCGCCCAGGACGATGTCGAAGCGGCGCAGCGGGATGCCCGCCAGGATGTACTGCCCGAGGCCGCCGAGGTTGATGAACGCGGCGATCGTGACGGTTGCGACGACCTGCAGCGTGGCCGAGCGCAGTCCGGCGATCAGCAGAGACAGGCCGAGCGGCACCTCGACGCGCCACAGGATCTGCCACTCGGTCATGCCCATCGCCCGGGCGGCGTCGATGACCTTGCGGTCGATCGCCTCGAAGCCCGTATAGGCGCCCGCGAGGATCGACGGGATCGCGAGGAGCACGAACGTGATGATGGCCGCCTCGGTGGTCCGCAGAACGCCGAGCAGCAGGAAGAGGAAGATCAGGAGCCCGAAAGACGGGATCGCCCGAGCGGCGCCCGAGATCGCGACGGCGACGTCGCGTCCCTTGCCGGTGTGCCCGATGAGCCAGCCCAGCGGCACGGCGATCAGCGCCGCGACGAGCACCGAGACGAACGTGAACCACAGGTGCTGCGCGAGCGCGACCGGGATGGGCGCAAGGCCGGCGCCCGGGTTGCCCGAGAAGATCCAGGCGATCGCTTCGCCGATGAGGTTCATGCGACGCTCACCTCCAGCGGCAGCGTGCCCCGACGTGCACGGCGCCGCTGAGCGCGCGACCACGGCATCAGGGCCCGGCCCGCCGCGATCAGCAGCCCGTCGACCACGAGCGCGATCATCACCACGGCGATGATGCCCGCGAGCACCTCGGGGATGATGCGCCGCTGTGAGCCGTTCGTGAACAGGTAGCCAAGGTTGGTGACTCCGATCAGCGCCCCCACCGTGGCAAGCGCGATCGTGCTCACGGCCGTGACCCGCAGGCCGGCCAGGATGACGGGACCCGCCAGCGGGAACTCCACCGCCCAGAACCGTCGTCCGGCGCCGTACCCCATCGCGGTCGCAGAGAGCCGCACAGCCGGGTCGACCGAACCGAGCCCATCGGTGACGGAGCGCGTCATCAGCGCGATCGCGTAGATCGTCAGGGCCACGATCAGATTGATCTCGTTGAACGGCGCAGTCCCGAGGATCACCGGGATGATCATGAGCAGCGCGAGCGACGGGATCGTGTACAGCAGGCCTGTCACGGTCAGGATGCCGCCGCGCGCGCCCCGATAACGCCAGGCCAGCCAGCCCAGCGGCAGCGAGAGCGCGAAGCCGAGGATGACGGCGATCACCGACTGCCGCAGGTGCACCACCGTCAGCTCCCAGATCAGGTCGAGGTTGCCTGCGACCCAGTTCACCGTGCTGACTCCGGCGATGTCTCCCCCACGATCGCGCCCTGCGTGCGCCCCTCGCTGTCGACCACCACCGTGCCGCGGTCCGTCTTCTTGATCGTCAGGGCCCGGGTGCCCCGATCGACGCCGATGAAGCTCGCGACGAAGTCGTCGGCCGGGTTCTCGATGATCTCGCTCGGGGATCCGACCTGGGCGATCTGCGCACCCTTCTGCAGGATCACGACCTGATCGCCGAGCAGAAACGCCTCGTCGACGTCGTGGGTCACGAACACGACGGTCTTGCCGAGTTCGCGCTGCAGGCGGATGAGCTCCTGCTGCAGGTCGGCGCGCACGATCGGGTCGACCGCCCCGAACGGCTCGTCCATGAGCAGGATGTTGGGGTCGGCCGCGAGGCCGCGAGCAACGCCCACGCGCTGCTGCTGACCGCCCGAGAGCTGGCTCGGGTAACGCTTGGCGAGGGAGCGATCGAGCCCGACCGTGTCGAGAAGGGCGAGCGCCTGCTCGCGGGCCTTGCGCTTGGTCACGCCGCTGAGCACCGGCACCGTGGCGACGTTGTCAACCACGGTGAAGTGCGGCATGAGCCCCGAGTTCTGCATCACATAGCCGATGCTGCGACGCAGCTTCACGGCATCCCTCGTCAGGATGCTCTCTGCGTCGATCTCGATCTCGCCGCGGGTCGGCTCGACCATGCGGTTGATCATGCGCAGCAGCGTCGTCTTGCCGCATCCCGATGACCCGACCAGCACCGTGGTCTTGCGGGACGGGATGATGAGGTTGAACTCCTCGACGGCGCGCGTGCCGTCGGGGAACTCCTTGGTGACGCCCGTGAACTCGATCACGCTGTGTCCTTGATCAGGGCTCGACCTGGACTTCCTTCCAGAACGCGACGTATCCCGTGAAGTCCTTTCCGACCCGTTCGATCGCGGTCGGATAGGGGGAGTTGTACGTCCAGGCCCGGTCCGCGAGCAGTCCGCCCTCCGAGAGGACCGAGAAATACTGGCACTCGCCCTTCCAGACGCAGGTATACGGCGTGGGGCTCGGCTGCAGCAGCTCGCTGTTCACGCCGGCGGGCGGGAAGTACCAGTTTCCCTCGATGCGGATCAGGTCCTTCTCGTCGGCTTCGGCGATGACCGTGCCGTTCAGATGCGCCTTCATGTTTCCTCCCGTGGCGGCGCTCTCGGCGCCGGATCAGATGGCAGCACGACGGCCGCCTTTCGAGCGTAGCGAACCCCGCAGACGCTGGACCCGAATGGCCGAAATCGTTTCACTGCGCCGAGATGAACGCCACGCGCGGCCGCGACGCTCAGAGGACGCGGGCTCCGTGAACCGGTCCGTGCACGTGCAGGGCCTCGTAGCCGGCCGCGGAAAGCACGACCTGCAGCTCCAGCGCAGACTCCGGATCACCGGCCAGGAAGGCGAGGGTCGGCCCCGACCCCGAGACCATGCCGGCGAGGGCGCCGGCCCGGTCGCCGAGCTCGAGGGCCTCTCTGAGCACGGGGCGCAGCGAGAGTGCCGCGGCCTGCAGGTCGTTGCGCACATGCTCGGCCAGCACGACCGGATCGCCGGCGCGCAGGGCCTGCAGCACGCCGGGATCGACAGCGGGCGCCCGCGTGGCCGAGACGATGTCGGGCCGGGTGCGCAGGGCGTCCAGGTGCGCGTAGACCTCGGGCGTGGACAGGCCCGCCTCCGACGGCACCACGACCCAGTCGAAGCGGCCCTTGGCCAGCGCGGGGCTCAGCTGATCGCCGCGGCCGGTGCCGATCGCGGTGCCGCCCATCAGCGAGAACGGCACGTCCGCGCCCAGGCGTGCCGCCAGCTGGTGCAGCTGGGCACTGCCGAGGTCTGCCCCCCAGAGCGCGTCGCACGCGACGAGCGCGGCTGCGGCATCCGCCGACCCGCCTCCCATGCCGCCGGCCACCGGCACATGCTTGACGATCTCGAGATGCGCTCCGCCGGTGTGCCCGATCCTCTGGGCGACGAGCCGCGCGGCCCGCAGGGCCAGATTGCGATCATCGGCCGGAACCCCGGACACATCGACGCTGCCCGAGATCGACACCGTGAACTCGTCGGCCCCCTCTGCCCACAGGTCCTCATAGAGCGAGACCGCCTGATATGCGGACGCGACCTCGTGGTATCCGTCGTCCTGGGCATCGCCCACCTCGAAGAAGAGGTTCAGCTTGCCCGGCGCCCGCACGTGGACGCGACCATCGACGACGGCGTGACTCACCGCTGCGCCGACTCCGCCCAGAGGTCGACATCCAGACGGCCGGACAGCGCGTCGATCTGCTCGAGCTCCTCGGTGTCGAACGCGGGACCGGACAGCGCCGCCACGTTCTCGTCGAGCTGCTCGGGCCGCGAGGCTCCGATCAGCGCCGAGGTGACCACCGGGTCGCGCAGCACCCACTGGATGGCCATCTGCGCGAGCGTCTGGCCGCGCTTCTGGGCGATCACGTTCAGGCTGCGCAGCGCCGAGAGGCCGCTTTCGGGCAGCGGCTTCTGCGGAAGCGACGAGCGCTTCTGCGCCCGGTCGGCGGAGCCGTCTGCGAGGTACTTGCCGGTGAGGAGTCCCTGCGCGAGCGGCGTGAAGGCGATCGCCCCCATGCCCTCCTGCTTGAGCACCCCGGTCAGGCCGTCCTCGACCCAGCGGTTGAGAATGGAGTATGCGGGCTGGTGGATCACCAGCGGGGTGCCCAGGCTCCGCGCAACCGCCGCCGCGACGGCGGTACGCTCGGCGCTGTACGACGAGATGCCCACATACAGCGCCTTGCCCTGACGCACGAGAGTGTCGAGTGCACCGATGGTCTCCTCGATCGGCGTGGCCGGGTCGACGCGATGCGAGTAGAAGATGTCGACGTAGTCGACGCTCATGCGCGCGAGCGACTGCTCAGCGCTGGCGAGGATGTGCTTTCGCGAGCCGAGATCGCCGTACGGGCCAGGCCACATGTCGTAGCCGGCCTTCGACGAGAGGATCAGCTCGTCGCGATACGGGGCGAAGTCCTCTCGCATCATGCGACCGAAGTTGGTCTCGGCCGTGCCATACGGCGGGCCGTAGTTGTTGGCGAGATCGAAGTGGGTGATCCCGATGTCGAACGCGTGGCGCAGCACCGCGCGCTGGTTGTCGAACGGGATGTTGTCTCCGAAGTTCCACCACAAGCCCAGCGAGATGGGCGGCAGATAAAGGCCGGAAGCCCCGACCTGGCGGTATTCGGCGGCCGCGTAGCGGTCCGCGGCCGCCGAATACGGCCGGTGGAGTTCCTTGACATCGGGGCGGAATCGGGGTGCATCGGTCACGATCCGAGCCTAGCCCGGGCCGCGGACCGAGGGTACGGGGGTCGCCGGTGGTGGCGCACATCGGGCACCTGAAGTCAATGGTCCGGCCGCGAAATCTGGCCGAAACGCGCAGCGCATAGGCTTGCCCTCTGTCTTCGAGGGGATTCTATGGCGACGCTTTCCGCACTGCCCGTCCACCACCGCAGCTGGACCGCACTTCTCGAACGGGACGACATCGTCCTCGACCAGGGTGTTCTGCGCCTCCGGCACGAGCGCACCACGCCCGACGACGCGCGCACCGAAGACCTGCTGCTGACCGCGAGCACGCTCGAAGCGGCAGGCGTTCGCATCCTGCTCGTTCGTCACGATGTACGGCTGCCCGCCATCGTCGTGGATACGGCGGATGCCGCAGCCGCGGTCGCCGCGCTGCGCGAGCTTTCTGAGCCGCTGTACATCAAGCGCAAAGCGCGCGCGACGATCCTGGCTGCCGAGATCGACGAACCTTCGGCCGCGCCTGCCGCCATCCGCGTGTACCGTCCGCGGATCTCGTGCAGCGGCGAACTGCGCTACAACCACGAGATCGGCATCCGGGTCGAGTTCTGGCGCTTCGGCGAGGAGTTCGTCGAGGCTCCGCACGACAATGCGATCACGCGCCGCCTCACACCGGCATCCGATATCGACTTCACCGACGTCGAGCGCTACGGACGCCGCTGGCGCACGATTTCAGGCATGTTCGACGTGCACCCGGCCGAGTTCACCGAAGACGTCGACATGGTCTTCTCGTGGGTCGACGGCTCGTCTACCCACTTCCAGCGGCAGCGCGCCGCGCAGATGGCGGAGTACGTCGTGGGCGAAGGCGATGACGGGCCCGCGCGCTACCGGCACGTGGACGAACTGCGATACGCCCTGCGCAGCGTGCACATGTACGCACCGTGGGTGCGCCGCATCTTCATCGCCACCGACTCCCCCACGCCGGCCTGGCTGCTCGATCACCCCAAGGTGACCATCGTGCGCAGCGAGGAGTTCTTCAGCGACACCTCCGCGCTGCCGATCCACAACTCTCACGCCGTCGAGGCGCAGCTGCACCGCATCGAGGGTCTGGCCGAGCACTTCCTGTACTCGAACGACGACATGTTCTTCGGTCGCCCCGTCGAGCCCGAGCTCTTCTTCTCTCCCGCGGGGATCTCGCGTTTCGTCGAGTGCGGCGTCCGCATCGGTTCGGGGGGATCCGCGGCGCACCGCAGCGGTCACGACAATGCGCTGCGGGTGAACCGCGCGCTCCTGAGCGAGCGGTTCGGCCGCACGATCACGCGAGATCTCGAGCACTGCGCCACCCCGCTGCGCCGCAGCGTCATGGACGAGCTCGAACAGGCGTTCCCCCAGGACTTCGCCCGCACCGCCGCATCGCGCTTCCGCTCAGCCACCGACATCTCGGTGACCAACAGCCTGTACCACTACTACGCGCAGTTCACGGGTCGGGCGATCGCCACCACGCGCCCGCGTGTGCGCTACGTGCAGACGACCCTGGCAGCGTCGCTGGCCGGCATGGAGCGGCTCGCGCGGCGGCGCGACGTCGACATGTTCTGCCTGAACGACGGCGGCGCCGGCGAGATGCCCGAAGACCTGCGCGTGCGCACGGTCACCGACATCCTCGAGCGAATGTTCCCGGTGCCCGGCCCGTGGGAGCGCGCCGAGGTCAGTGCAGAACGCGGATCGGCTCCGTCGTCGGAGCGATCCGCCGTGTCTGGCTGACGGGCTGGACTCCGGCTTCGACCAGACGTCGCCGCGCTTCCTCCGCATCGATGTGCTCGAGCGTGTTCGGCGCCTCGACGGGCACCACGGAGTGCACGACGGTGGCGTCGTAGACGTGCACCATGTTGAACGCCTGCGCGCCGTCCTGCGGTCGGGTTCCGCCGACCGGCACCGTGAGGTCCTGTGCGTAGCACGTCGATGAGGCGACCGAGACGGGGATGCCGGCGAACGTGGCGAAGGTCGAGTAGTGCAGGTGGCCGGCGATGATCGTGCGGACATCGGTGCCGCCCAGAACCCGCGCGAGGCGCGCCTGGTCGCGCAGTTCGACGCTTCCGGCGAGCGGGAGCACGCTCGGAACCGGCGGGTGGTGCATCGCGAGGATCGTGCCCAGCGGCGCCGGAGTCGCGAGGACTCCGGCCAGCCATTCCAGCTGCGAGTCACGCAGCTCGCCGTGGTGGTGACCGGGGACGCTGGTATCGAGCGTCACGAGCCGCAGGCCGTCGAGCTCGTCGACGCGGTCGACGGGCAGCGGGTCGGAGCCGGGCGCTTCGTCGAGCAGGCGGGCGCGGAACTGCCCGCGGTCGTCGTGGTTGCCCATCACCCAGAACACGCGGGTGCTCAGGCGTGCGGCGAACGGCTCGACGAGATCGCGGAGGTCGGAGTATGCCGCGCCCTCACCGAGATCGACGAGGTCGCCGGTGAACACGATGCCGTCAGGGCTGATGCCGGATGCCTCGATCGCCGCGAGTGCGCGAGCCAGGCGATCGCTCGCATCGACGAGGTCGAACAGCTTCGAGCCGGCCGCACGAAGGTGGGTGTCGCTCAGATGCAGCAGCACCCGTTCCGGCGCTGGATGCTCGGCCGTGCGCATGGGACCCTCCCCCGGTCGGCGCCGCACAGTTGTCGACTCGGCTGCCATCTCCGCCAGTGTGACGGGTCGAGGGAAATGTTACAGGCATGTTTCGTGAACTACAGGCATTCTTCGTGAACACGGTGACACCGACGCGCGAACATCCGGTGTCGACGCCCTACGAGGCGCGCGCAATCCGCAGGAAATCCTCGACGCCGAGCTCTTCGCCGCGCGCCGTCGGCGCGATGCCGGCGCGCTCCAGAACCTCGGATGCCGAGGCCGCGGTTCCGCCGAGCACTCCCGACACCGCCTGGCGGAGCATCTTCCGGCGCTGCTGGAATGCGGCATCCACGATCTGGAAGGTGCGCACGCGCTCGGCCTCGCTCCCCCGCAGCTGCCCATCGCGGGTGAACGCGACCAGCACGCTGTCGACGTTGGGCACGGGCCAGAACACCTGGCGCGAGACCCTGCCGGCCAGCCGCCACGGTCCGTACCAGGCCGCTTTGACGCTCGGCGCGCCGTAGACCTTCGAGCCCGGCGCTGCGGCCAGGCGCTCGCCGACCTCGGCCTGCACCATCACGACGCCCCGCTCTATCGCCGGGAAGGTCTCGAGGAAATGCAGGATCACGGGCACCGAGACGTTGTACGGGAGGTTCGCGACGAGCACCGTCGGATCGCCCGGCAACTCTGTCACGCGCAGTGCGTCGGCATCGACGACCTCGAGGGCTCCAGCGGCGACGCCGTGCGCTGCGGCCGTCCCGGCGAGCCGGGCGGCCAGGCGGTGATCGATCTCGACGGCGGTCACCGACGCGCCGGTTTCGAGGATCGCCAGCGTGAGCGAACCCAGGCCGGGGCCGACCTCGACCACCCGCTCCCCCGGCTGCACGCGCGCAACCTGCACGATGCGGCGCACGGAATTGGCGTCGACCACGAAGTTCTGCCCCAGCTTCTTGGTCGGGGTGACGTCGAGTTCTGAGGCGAGCGCGCGGATCTCGGCCGCGCCGAGAAGTGTCACGGGCACGACTTCACTGTAGTGCGGCACGTCGCGGCGCTTGTCTTGGCGGCGCTTGTCTTGACAGGGTCGCGCGGTCCACGCCAGGGCTCAGAGCTGCACATTCCGGCGACCGCGCCGTCGCGCGACGCAGCACTCGCAGGTAACTGCAGCGCTCGCATCGAATCGCCACGAGCGGCAGAGCTCGCTGAGCCCTCAGAACGCGCCGTAGACCTCGAGGGTGTTGGCAGCGAGCTGAGCGCACAGCTCGTCGAGGTCGGCGTCGAGCTCGGCGGCCATGAAGCGCACGGTCAGCGGCACGAGGTAGGGAGCGTTGGGCTGCCCGCGGTGCGGAATGGGCGTGAGGAACGGGGCGTCGGTCTCGACGAGGATGCGCTCGCGCGGGGTCACGGCGAGCGCATCGCGGAGGTTCTGCGCGTTCTTGAACGTCAGGTTGCCCGCGAACGACAGATAGTAGCCCGCGTCGGCCGCGATCCGCGCCATCGCGGCATCGCCCGAGAAGCAGTGGAACACGGTGCGATCGGGCGCGCCGACCCGCTGGAGTGTCTCGAGGACGGCGTCGTGCGCATCGCGGTCATGGATCTGCATCGCGATGTCGTGCTGCTTCGCGAGGTCGATGTGCGCTTCGAACGAGCGGAACTGCGCGGGCAGCCCATCCGCTTCAGTGCGGAAGAAATCGAGCCCGGTCTCGCCGATCGCGCGCACGCGGGGCTGCGCCGCGAGTTCGTCGATCACGCCGATCGCGGCATCCAGTTCGCCGGCCGCCTCGTAGGAGGGCGCCTCGTTCGGGTGGATGGCCACGGCCGCCAGGACGCCGGGGTGGGATGCCGCAGCCCATGCCGACCAGCGACTCGAATCGACATCTCCGCCGGCCTGCACGACGCCGATCACCCCGACCGCGCCGGCTCGTTCGAGCTGCTCGTCGAGGGTGAGCGGCTCATCGCCGTCGGCGATCTCGAGGTGCGCGTGGTTGTCGTAGACCGGCACAGCGAGCGGCTCGGGCGCGGGCGGCCGGCGCACGTCGCGCGTGCCGTCGTTGTGGCGCTCGCGGACGTACCGGCTCGGGTCCGTCATACGCTCTGCTCAACGCGCGGGAACAGCGGGGCGAGCGCGCCCACCGACGCTCCGGCGGGCAGGATGCCCCAGCGGCCTGCCTCGCGGATCGGCTGGTCGACAAGACGGCCGAGCGTGTCGGCCGCGCCGAGCGCGACCCACAGCTTCTCGGTCGCGATCGGGGTCACCGGCGAGAGCAGCACCGCAAGCGCGCGCAGACCCTCCGCGGCCGTGTAGAGCACGGTGCCGAGGCGTCCGCGCCGGGAGTCGTCCTTCGCGAGCGCCCACGGCTCGTTCTCTGTGATGTAGAGGTTCAGGGCGTCGACGATCGTCCAGATCGCCGCGATCGCCTCGTCGATGCGGAACCGATCGATGGCCGCATCCGCCGCGGTGGCGGCATCCGCGACGGTCTTCTGGATCGCCAGATCCGGCGCGGTGTACTCGCCGGCGGGCGGCACGATCCCCTCGAAGTAGCGGTCGATCATCGCCGTCGTCCGCGATGCCAGGTTGCCGAACCCGTTGGCGAGCTCGGCCTGGTAGCGCGCCGAGAGGTCCTCCCACGAGAAGGAGCCGTCCTGCCCGAACGCGATCGCCGAGAGGAAGTAGAACCGGTATGCGTCGGAGCCGAACACGTCGGTGATCTCGGTCGGGGCGATGCCGGTCAGCTTCGACTTGGACATCTTCTCGCCGCCGACCAGAAGCCAGCCGTGCGCGAACACACCGCGCGGCACCTCGACGCCCGCCGCCATCAGCATCGCGGGCCAGATGACCGCGTGGAAGCGCAGGATGTCCTTGCCCACCACGTGGTACGCCGGCCAGCGGCGGGCGAACTCCTCCGGTTCCGCGCCGTAGCCGACCGCGGTCGCGTAGTTGAGCAGGGCGTCGACCCACACGTAGATCACGTGCGACTCGTCCCACGGCACCGTGATGCCCCAGTCGAAGGTCGACCGCGAGATCGACAGGTCCTTCAGGCCCTGCTTGACGAACGAGACGACCTCGTTGCGTGCCGACTCTGGACGGACGAAGTCGGTCTTGTAAAGGTCGAGCAGCTTGTCCTGGAACTCGCTCAGCTTGAAGAAGTAGTTCTTCTCGCGAAGCAGCTCGAGGGGCTTCGAGTGGATCGCGCAGACCTTGAGGCCCTCGAACGGACCCGTGCCGTCGACGATCTCGGATTCGGTCTTGAACTCCTCGCACCCGACGCAGTAAAGGGCCTCGAATTCGCCCGCGTAGATGTAGCCACGGTCGTAGATGGCCTGCACGAACTTCTGCACGCGCTCCTCGTGGCGCTGCTGCGTCGTGCGGATGAAGTCGTCGTTCGCGATGTCGAGGGTCTTCAGCAACGGGAACCAGGCCTCGCTGACGAGCCGGTCGACCCACTCCTGAGGGGTTGCGCCGTTGGCCGCGGCGGCCCGCAGCATCTTCTGGCCGTGCTCATCGGTGCCGGTCAGCATCCAGGTGTCATCGCCCGCCTGGCGGTGCCAGCGCGCAAGGGCATCGACCGCCACCGTCGTGTAGCCGTGGCCGATGTGGGGCACGTCACTCGGATAGTAGATCGGCGTCGTGATGTAGAAGGATTCGCCGGTTCTCACCCGAGAATTCTAGTTGCGCAGGATGCCGCGGCTCCGCCGTGTGACCGGGGGCCGGTCTGCGACCCCCCCGGAAGCGCCCCGCGTAACAGTTCTCAGCCCTTGACGGCCAGCGCCGCCTGGTAGAGCTCGCGCGAGGAGTGGCCGGTGTGCGCGGCTACTTCGCCCGCGGCATCCTTCAGCCGGGTACCCGCGCGCACCAGCTCGAGCACCTGCGTCACCGCGTCGGGGAAGGTGATCTGCGCCGCCGGCGCGCCCTCGACCACCACGACGATCTCGCCGCGCACCCCGGCCGCCGCCCAGTCGGCGAGCTCGGCGGCCGTGCCGCGCACGACCTCCTCGTAGAGCTTGGTGAGCTCTCGGCAGACCGCCACCCGTCGATCGGCGCCGAACGCGCCCGCCATGTCGGCGAGGGATGCCGCCACCCGGGCGGGCGACTCGAAGAAGACCATCGTCCTGCGTTCGGCGGCCAATGACCTCAGCACCCCGCGGCGCTCTCCCGGCTTTCGCGGGAGGAACCCCTCGAAGGCGAATCGGTCGGTCGGAAGGCCCGAGACGGCGAGCGCGGCAACGACGGCGCTGGGGCCGGGAATCACGGTCACCGCGACTCCGGCGGCTGCGGCCGCCGCGACCAGGCCGTACCCGGGATCGCTCACCGTCGGCATGCCCGCATCGCTGAGGACGAGCACATCTTCGTGGCGGGCGAGGGCGACCAGTTCGACAGCCCGCTCCTTCTCATTGTGATCGTGCATCGCGATCAGGCGCGGCCGATTCGCCACGCCGAGCCCGGCGAGCAGTCGCTGCGTGGTACGGGTGTCTTCAGCCGCGATCACCGTTGCGGCCTCGAGCGCCTCGACCAGCCGCCGGGACGCGTCACCGAGATTGCCGATCGGGGTCGCGGCGAGGATGATCACCCTCCCACCCTAG
>NZ_WOYP01000070.1 GCF_011620715.1 Microbacterium sp.
AGCACGGCGAGGTCTTCGTGACCGATGACGGCGCCGAGACCGACCTCGACATCGGGCACTACGAGCGCTTCCTCGACATCGAGCTCAGCCAGGCGGCGAATGTCACCACCGGTCAGATCTACTCGCAGGTGATCGCGCGCGAGCGCCGCGGCGGGTACCTCGGCGACACCGTGCAGGTCATCCCGCACATCACCGACGAGATCAAGCGGCGCATGCGCCTGCAAGCCGACGAGACGCCCAAGCCCGACGTGATCATCACCGAGATCGGCGGCACGGTCGGCGACATCGAGTCGCAGCCCTTCCTCGAATCCGCCCGGCAGATCCGCCACGAGCTCGGCCGGCAGAACGTGTTCTTCGTGCACGTATCCCTCGTGCCTTTCATGGGCGCCTCGGGTGAGCAGAAGACCAAGCCCACGCAGCACTCGGTCGCTGCACTCCGCTCGATCGGCATCCAGCCCGACGCGCTCGTGCTGCGCAGCGACCGCCCCGTCACCGAATCGAACAAGCGCAAGATCGCCCTGATGTGCGACGTCGACGAGGACGCCGTGGTCAACGCGGTCGACGTACCCAGCATCTACGACATCCCCACGATGCTCCACGAGCAGGGGCTGGACGAGTACATCGTCCGCACGCTCGGCCTGAGCAAGGCCGCGGCGGTCGACTGGTCGCGCTGGGAGCGCGTGCTGCAGGCCGTGCACAACCCCAAGCACGAGGTGACGATCGGGCTCGTCGGCAAGTACATCGACCTGCCGGATGCCTACCTCTCGGTCACCGAGGCGCTCAAGGCCGGCGGCTTCGCGCACGAGACCCACGTGACGATCACCTGGATCCCGTCCGACCTGTGCGAGGCGCCCGAGGGTGCGGCGAAGGCGCTCGGCGGGCTTGACGGGATCGTGGTTCCCGGCGGCTTCGGCATCCGGGGCATCGAGGGCAAGCTCGGGGCGCTGAAGTTCGCCCGCGAGCAGGGCATCCCGACGCTGGGGCTGTGCCTGGGCCTGCAGTGCATGGTGATCGAGTACGCCCGGCACGTCGCCGGCATCGATGATGCCTCCTCCACCGAGTTCGACCCCGACACCACCAACCCGGTCATCGCGACGATGGCCGAGCAGGTCGCGATCATCGCCGGGGGAGACATGGGCGGCACCATGCGCCTCGGCAATTATCCCGCCGAGCTCGCCGCGGGCTCGCTCGCTCGCGAGCTGTACGGCCGGTCGCGCGTCGACGAGCGTCACCGCCACCGCTACGAGGTCAACAACGCGTACCGCGACACCCTCTCCAGCGCGGGCCTGTTCTTCTCCGGACTCTCGCCCGACCGCAACCTCGTCGAGTATGTCGAGCTGCCGCGCGAGGTGCACCCGTACTACATCGCGACGCAGGCTCACCCTGAGCTGCGGTCTCGGCCGACCGACCCGCACCCGCTGTTCCGTGGGCTCGTCGGGGCAGCTCTCGAACGTCATCGTTCCAGCGAACTGTTCGACGTCGACAATGGCTGAGTCCGCTCCCGGTGCCGGAGCGCTGCACGACGAGCCCGTCGACGCCGAGGTCCTCGGCAGCGACCTGGTCTACTCGGGCCGGGTGTGGGATGTTCGCAGCGACACCGTGCGCTACGGCGACGGTGAGATCGTGCGGCAGTACGTGGATCATCCAGGTGCGGCGGCGATCGTGGCCGTCGACGAGCAGGGCCGCGTCCTGCTGATCCAGCAGTACCGTCACCCGATCCGCCATCGCGACTGGGAGATCCCCGCGGGGCTGCTCGATGTCGCGGGGGAGTCGCCGCTCGAGACCGCCCAGCGCGAACTGATCGAAGAGGCCGATCTGACGGCCGCCCACTGGGAGCCGCTCGTCAGCATCTTCACCACACCGGGCGGCAACGACGAGATCGTGCATCTCTTCCTCGCCCGGGGACTGAGCCCGGTCGGCACCGCCCACGCGCGCGAAGCCGAAGAGGCGGACATCCGCGTCGAATGGATCCCCCTGGAGGATGCCGTCGCCGGCGTGCTGAACGGGCGGCTGCGCAACGGAATCCTGGCTGTCGGCGTGCTCGCCGCCGCGGAACGACTGCGCCGCTGCGGGCACTGACATGCAGCTCGAGCGAGCGGTGGACGCGTACCTGCGGCACATCTCCATCGAACGAGGCCTGTCCGAGCATACTGTCGCGGCCTACCGTCGCGATCTCGCCGGCTACATCGCCTGGCTCACCGAGCGCGGCATCCGGGATTCGAGCGAGGTGACCGTCGTGCTCGTCACCGCATTCGCGGCCGAGCGCGCCTCGGCCGAGCCGCCGCCGGCGGCATCGAGCCTCGCGCGCCTGCAGTCCTCCGTGCGCGGGCTGCATCGCTTCCTCGCGAGAGAAGGCATCGAGACCGACGACCCGACCGGGCGCCTGCGACCGCCGAAGGCCGCACGACGACTGCCGAAGGCGCTCACGATCGACCAGGTCGAAAGACTGCTGGATGCCGCCGGTCCCCAGGGCGGCGAACTCGAAGCGACTGAGCTGATCGGACTGCGCGATCGCGCACTGCTCGAACTGCTGTACGCGACCGGCGCGCGCGTGTCGGAGGTCGTGCAGCTGGATGTCGACGACCTCGCCCACGGCGATGTGGTGCGCGTGCGCGGCAAGGGATCGAAGGAGCGGATCATCCCGGTCGGCTCTTACGCGCGCTCGGCGATCGACGCGTACCTCACGAGATCGCGGCCCGAGCTCTCCCGGCGCGGACACGCCACACCCCGGCTGTTCCTCGGCGCGCGCGGTGCGCCACTGTCGCGGCAGAGCGCATGGCTCGTGATCCAGCATGCGGCCGCGCGCGCGAAGCTCACCGCACATGTCTCACCGCATACCCTGCGGCACTCGTTCGCGACCCACCTTCTGCAGGGTGGAGCGGATGTGCGCGTCGTTCAGGAGCTGCTCGGGCACGCGTCGGTCGCGACGACCCAGATCTACACGCACGTATCGGTCGACACGCTGCGCGACGTGTACGCGACTTCTCACCCCCGAGCACGCTGAGGCGCAGGTCACCCCCGAGCACGCTGAGGCGCAGGTCACCCCCGAGCACGCTGAGGCGCAGATCACCCTCGGGCACGCCGAGGCGCGGCGCCCGGGCCTGAGCCGGCAGGGTCGCTAGAATCGACCCAGCACGACGTGAGGTGGGAGACCGGGTGGCGAGCAGCGCGACGAAGGGCACGGCCCCGAAGAAGACGGTGCAGACGAAGTCGGCCGAGGACGGCGTGACCATCGGTCCGACCGGTCGTCCGTATCACGGCTTCCCCACGCCCCCGAAGCTCGACGGCCATGGTCCGGCACGTATCATCGCGCTGTGCAACCAGAAGGGCGGCGTCGGCAAGACCACGACGACGATCAACCTGGCTGCCGCGCTCGCCCTGTACGGGCGCAAAGTGCTCGCGGTCGACTTCGATCCGCAGGGTGCGCTGTCGGCCGGGCTCGGCATCCAGACCAACGACCTGCCGACGATCTACGACCTGCTGCTGGACACCAAGCGTGACCCGCACGAGGTGATCGTGCCGACCGCGGTCGAGGGCCTGGACATCCTCCCGGCGAACATCGACCTTTCGGCGGCTGAAGTGCACCTGGTCAACGAGGTCGCCCGCGAGACGATCCTCGCGCGCGTGCTGCGCAAGGTCGCCGCGGACTACGACGTGATTCTGATCGACTGCCAGCCCTCGCTCGGCCTGCTCACGGTGAACGCGCTGACCGCGAGCCATGGGGTGGTGATCCCACTGGAATGCGAGTTCTTCGCCCTTCGCGGCGTCGCCCTGCTGGTCGAGACGATCGACAAGGTGCGCGACCGGCTCAATCCCACGATCGAGCTCGACGGGGTGCTGGCCACGATGTACGACCCGCGGACCCTGCATTCCCGCGAAGTGCTCGAGCGCGTCGTGGAGGCGTTCGGAGACGACGTGCTCGAGACCGTGATCGGTCGCACCGTGAAGTTCCCCGATGCCTCCGTCTCGGGCATGCCCATCACGGAGTTCGCGCCCGAGCACGCGGCCGCCCAGGCGTATCTGCGGCTGGCGCGAGAGCTGGTCGCGCGTGGTGCCGTCGCCTGACGAGCCGGTCATTGAGGCATCGGCCGCCGAAGAGCCCGCGGGGTTCCGCGTCTCGCTCGGCGTCTTCGACGGGCCGTTCGATCTGCTCCTGAACCTGCTCTCCAAGCACGAACTCGACATCACCGAGGTGTCGCTGAGCCGAGTGACCCAGGAGTTCATCGCCTACCTGCACGAGCTCGATGTCGACGAGGAGATGGAGCAGGCCTCCGAGTTCCTCGTGGTCGCCGCGACCCTGCTCGACATGAAGGTCGCAGGACTCCTGCCGCAGGGCGAGCTCGTCGACGCCGAGTCGGTCGCGCTGCTCGAGGCCCGCGACCTGCTGTTCGCCCGGCTGCTGCAGTATCGCGCCTTCAAAGAGGTCTCGGGCTGGTTCGCGAGCCGCCTGCGCGCCGAGGATCTGCGTCACACACGCGCCGTGCGGCTCGACGAGAAGTATCGTCAGGCCGTGCCCGAACTGGTGTGGACTCTGACGCTCGACGATTTCGCGGCGCTGGCGATCCTCGCCATGACGCCGAAGGAGATCCCGCACGTCGGACTCGACCATCTGCATGCGCCGCTGGTCAGCATCCGTGAGCAGGCGGCGATCGTGGTGACGCTGCTGCGGGATGCCGGATCCCTCAACTTCCGGGAGCTCGTCGCCGGCGCGAACCAGCCCGGAGTCGTGGTCGCCCGCTTCCTGTCCGTGCTCGAGCTGTATCGGCACGGCGCCCTGTCGTTCGAACAGCTCGAGCCGCTGGGGGAGCTGACCCTGCGCTGGAGTGCCGAGCGGTGGTCCGATGAGAATCTTGCAAGTCTGGGAGCCGACTATGACCAATGACCCCGTGGCCGCGTCGGCGACGACCGACGTCGCGCGCAGGCTCGAGGCGATCCTGCTGATCGTCGACGAGCCGCAGAGCCTGGTGAGCCTCGCCACCGCCGTGGGCGCCCCCGTGCCCGCGGTGCGTCAGGCGATCGAAACCCTCGTCGAGGATTACGACGGCCTCGCGGGCGGACCCCGGCGCGGTTTCGAGCTACGCGAGGTGGGCGGCGGCTGGCGGCTGTACGTGCGCGAGGAGCATGACGACCTCGTCACCGAGTTCGTGAACACGCAGGCGCCCTCACGACTGTCGCAGGCCGCGCTCGAGACCCTCGCGGTGATCGCGTACAAGCAGCCCGTCACGCGGGGACAGGTCGCCTCGATCCGTGCCGTGAACGTCGACTCCGTCGTGCGGACGCTCCTGGCGCGCGGCCTGATCACCGAGGAGTTCACGGATGCCGAGACCGGTGCGATCCACTACGGCACCACCGACGCGCTCCTCGTGAACCTCGGGATCAACTCGCTCGACGAGCTCCCGCACATCTCGCCGCTGCTGGCGGACGGCGCCGACGGCTTCGACGAGGTGCTTCGCGCGTGAGTGAGCACACCAACCAGGTCCCTGAGCCTGTCGAAGGCTCACCCGCCGAGGTCCGTTCGACCGGCGGCGTGCGGCTGCAGAAGGTGCTCGCGAACGCGGGCGTCGCCTCGAGACGGGTGGCCGAGAACCTGATCGTCGGGGGCCGGGTGCGCGTGAACGGCGTCGTCGTGACCGAGCTCGGCTCGCGCGTAGATCCCGAGACCGACCTCGTCGACGTCGACGGCACCGCGATCCAGCTCGACGAGACCAGGCGGTACGTCATCGTCAACAAGCCGCGCGGCGTCGTCAGCTCGATGCGCGATGAGCGCGGCCGGCCGGACCTGCGCGAGTTCACCCAGGACTGGGGCGAACGCCTCTACAACGTCGGACGACTGGATGCCGACACGAGCGGCCTGCTCGTGCTCACGAACGACGGCGAACTCGCCCATGTGCTCGCGCACCCGTCGTTCGGGGTCACGAAGGTGTACGTCGCCAAGGTGCAGGGCAGAGTCACCGCGCAGACCATCGCGACGCTGACGCGGGGGATCGAGCTCGAGGACGGCGCCATCGCGGCCGACAAGGCGCGCCTCCTGTCCAGCTCCGCGCAGGGCGGCGGCTCGCTGATCGAGCTGACGCTGCACTCGGGGCGCAACCGCATCGTGCGACGCATGATGGCCGCGGTCGGGCATCCGGTCGTGGAGCTCGTGCGACGCCAGTTCGGCCCGCTGCACCTGGGAACCCTCCCAGTGGGGCGGGCACGCGAGTTGACTAAGGTTGAACGGGGCGCTCTGCTGACACTCGCGCGCGGCGCGACCGTAGAGCCGCCGTCTGCGAGTCGCGAACGCGATAGCTAGCCCCGCTGTTGCGGAGTTGCGCGCACCACCGCAGGCAGGACACCACCAGGAGACCGAGTGAGCGAATCGACAGGCACGCCGGCGCGTGCCGCGACTCCTCTCGCGGCGCGTGTGCAGGGCACGGTCCGCATCGTAGGCTCCGGGCTGCTCGGCTCGAGCATCGGTCACGCACTCATGGCGCGCGGGATCGATGTCGCCCTCGATGACACCTCGCCCTCTCAGCTGCGCCTCGCGATTGACTACGGCGCCGGGCGTCACCCACGCGACGACGACGATCCGTCGCTGGTCGTCGTCGCGGTGCCGCCGGATGTGACCGCCGACGTCATCCAGCGCGAACTGTCGCGGCATCCGCACTCGGTCGTCACCGACGTCGCGAGCGTCAAGCTCGAGCCGCTGCGCGATCTGCGTGCTCGCGGAGTCGACCTGACCCACTACATCGGCTCGCACCCGCTCGCCGGCCGCGAGCGTGGCGGCGCGATCTCGGCGCGCGCCGACATCTTCGTGGGGCGCCCGTGGGTCGTGTGCCGCCACGACGAGACCTCCGCCGCCGATCTCGCGCTGGTCGAAGGTCTCGCGCTCGACCTCGGTGCGACCCCGCTGGAGATGACGCCCGAAGACCATGACCGGGCGGTCGCGCTCGTCTCCCACGTTCCCCAGCTCGTGGCGAGCCTGCTCGCCGGTCGCTTCGTCGACGCGCCCGACGGCTCGCTGCGCCTCGCCGGCCAAGGGGTTCGCGACACGACGCGGATCGCGGCATCCGCCCCGGAACTGTGGGTGCAGATCCTCGGCGCCAATTCCGAACCCGTCGTCCACGTGCTCGATGCGCTGGCAGCCGACCTCACCGCGGTCTCGGCCGCGTTGCGCGCTCCGCAGGCCCCCGGTGCGCGGCGCACGATCGCCGACACGATCCGCCGCGGCAATGACGGTGTCGAGCGGCTGCCCGGCAAGCATGGGCAGAACCGCCGCTTCGAGCAGGTTGTCGTGATGGTCGATGACACCCCCGGTCAGCTCGGGCGCCTGTTCGGCGAGCTCGGCGAGCTCGAGGTGAACGTCGAAGACCTGCGCCTCGAGCATTCTCCCGGCGCCCAGTTCGGGCTTGCCGAGATCAGCGTCGTGCCGACCGCGGTGCGTCGCGCGGTCGAAGGCCTCGAGGCCCTCGGCTGGAAGATTGCGAGCACGACGAATGACTGACCCTTCACCAGGTTCGGCGGCCGACTCGCAGGCCGAGGTCCTCCTCGTCGCGATCGACGGACCGGCCGGCAGCGGCAAGTCGAGCGTCTCGAAGCAGGTCGCACGACGGCTCGGCTTCGGCTTCATCGACACCGGCGCCGCTTATCGTGCGCTCGCCTGGCATGCGCTCGATCACCGCGCCGACACATCGGACTCGGCATCCGTCCTCGACGTCGCCGGCGACTTCGACTATGCGATCTCGCTCGACCCCGACGACTACTGGGTGCATGTCGGCAACACCGACGTGACCACGGCGATCCGCGACCCGCGCGTGACGGAGGCTGTGAGCGGCGTCGCGCGCGTGCCCGCCGTGCGCCGGTGGATGAGCGCGCTGACCCGCAGGCTCGTGAGCGAGTCGGGCCGCCCCGGCGTCGTCGTCGAAGGCCGCGACATCACCACAGTCGTCGCCCCCGACGCTCCGGTGCGCATTCTGCTGACGGCGCACCCCGACATCCGCGCCGCACGCCGCAGCGCCGAGCTCGCCGGACTCGACGCCCGCGCCGTCGCGGATGCACTGCACCGCCGCGATGCCCACGATTCGACCGTGGTCGACTTCCTCACCGCAGCACCGGGCGTCGACGTCGTCGACTCATCCGACCTTGATTTCGAACAGACCGTGGATGCCGTCCTCGACGTCGTCCGCACGGTCATCCCCCTACAGGCAGGAGCGCGAGATGAGCGCTGACGACGAATATGAAGGCGGAGACGACAAGATCGCCGAAGCCATGGCCGACCTCGACGAGGAGCTTGCCGAAGCGCGCGCGGAGACGCTGCGCGCAAGCCTGTCCGATTACGAACTCGACGACGAGGATGCCGAGCTGCTCTCGGACATCACGCTCGGCGAGCACGGCGTCGAGTACTCGCCGGCGCTGCCGGTCGTCGCGATCGTGGGCCGGCCGAATGTCGGCAAGTCTGCACTTGTGAACCGCATCCTCGGCCGTCGCGAGGCGGTCGTGGAGGACACGCCCGGTGTCACGCGCGACCGTGTCACATACAAGGCGGAGTGGATGGACCGCCGTTTCACTGTGGTCGACACCGGCGGGTGGGAGCCCGATGCGCGCGGCATCGACGCCTCGGTCGCGGCCCAGGCGGAGATCGCGATCGAACTGTGCGATGTCGTGGTGTTCGTCGTCGATGCGATGGTCGGCGCGACTTCGACCGATGAGCACGTCGTCAGACTGCTGCGCAGGAGCGGCAAGCCCGTGTTCCTCGTCGCCAACAAGATCGACGACGCACGGCACGAGCCGGAGGCCGCGGCGCTGTGGAGCCTCGGACTCGGCGAGCCGTACCCGGTCTCGGCGATCCACGGCCGGGGCGTCGCGGATCTGCTCGATGAGATCATGAAGGTGCTGCCGACCGTGTCGGCGGTCGCCAAGCAGGAGATCGGAGGCCCGCGTCGCGTCGCGATCCTCGGTCGGCCGAACGTCGGCAAGTCCTCCCTCCTGAACAAGGCCGCGGGCCAGGAGCGCGTCGTCGTCGATGACCTCGCCGGCACCACGCGCGACCCCGTCGACGAGATCGTCGACCTCGGCGGGCGCCTGTGGCGGTTCGTCGACACAGCCGGCATCCGTCGTCGCGTGCATTTGCAGCAGGGCGCCGACTTCTACGCGTCGCTGCGTACGTCGGCCGCGCTCGAGAAGGCTGAAGTGGCCGTCGTGGTGCTCGATGTGAGCGAGTCGATCAGCGAGCAGGACGTGCGGATCATCGACCTCGTGCTCGAATCGGGGCGCGCCCTGGTGCTCGCGTTCAACAAGTGGGATCGGCTGAACGACGATGACCTCGCGAACGCCGACCGGCGCCGCTACCTCGAGCGCGAGATCGAGCAGGACCTCGCACACGTCGCCTGGGCGCCGCGTGTCAATATCTCGGCCCGCACTGGCCGGCACCTCGAGAAGCTCGTGCCGGCGCTGGAGACCGCGCTGGACTCGTGGGACACCCGCATCCCGACCGGCAAGTTCAACGCGTTCCTCGCCGAGCTCGTTGCGGAGCACCCGCACCCGCTGCGCGGGGGCAAGCAGCCGCGCATCCTGTTCGGCACGCAGGCCTCCACCCGCCCGCCGACATTCGTGCTGTTCACCACCGGATTCCTCGACCCGGGCTATCGCCGGTTCATCCAGCGGCGCCTGCGCGAGATCTGGGGCTTCGAGGGCAGCCCGATCGTGGTCAACATGCGGGTGCGCGAGAAGCGGACCCGCTAGCCGGCGATCGCGGACTGCGCCGGCGGGCGCACCATCGCCGTGGCATCCGGCGCGGCGAAGCCGAACTGCTCGTACAGCCCGTGCACGTCGGCGGACACGTCGGCGAGGTAGGCGAAACCCGGACCGGCGGATGCCGCGTGAGCGGTCCGATCAGTGGCCCGTGGCATGCGCACGTGTGACAGGGTGGACACGTGAGTATCGAGCCCCCTGCCTTCGGTGAGGCGCGTCGCCCCTTCGGGCCCCGCGACCCAGGCGACGCCTGGGTCATCGCTCCGTCCGGAGAGCGATATTGGGGCGCATTCGGCGCTGCCGGCCTGCTCGCACTCGACGACGGCCGTGGCGTGCTGCTGCAGCACCGGGTGTCGTGGTCGCATTACGGCGACACGTGGGCGCTCCCGGGCGGAGCGCGACATGAAGGCGAGTCGGCGCGCGATGGCGCGCTGCGGGAGGCCGCGGAAGAAGCGGGCGTGCCCCACGCCTCCGTGCGTCCCCGGCTGCTGAGCGTTCTCGAGCTCGGCTACTGGAGTTACACGACCGTCGTCGCGGATGTGACCCGGCCCTTCGAGCCGACGATCAGCGATCCCGAGAGCCGCGAGCTTGCGTGGACCGCACCCGAGGCGGTCGCCGACAAGCCCCTGCACCCGGGCTTCGCGTCATCGTGGGCTGTCCTCCGGCCGCTCCTTGAGATGCGGCCGGTCGTCGTGGTGGACGCCGCGAACGTCGTCGGCTCCGTGCCTGACGGCTGGTGGCACGACCGTCCGGGTGCGGCACGTCGGCTCATCGCTCGCATCGGTCGGCTTGCGGCCGACGGAATCCCGGCCGCTTCTCTCGATCTGCCCGAGCACACCTGGTTCCCCGAGTGGGTCGTCGTTGTCGAGGGTCAGGCTCGCGCCGCGGGAGACGAGGCCGAGGGAGTCGAGGTCGTTCGGGCTGCGGCATCCGGTGATGACGCCATCGTCACCGAGACCGAACGGCTCATCGCAGGCGGACGCACTGTGACGGTCGTGACGAGCGACCGCGAGCTTGCCCGTCGCGTGACAGATGCTTCGACTCGCCATGGCTCGCGCAGCGCACGCGCCGGTGTCGCTTCGGTGCGCGGCACACGTTGGCTGCTCGATCAGCTCCCATAGGGGTCGCTGCCATCGGCGTCGCGCCCGCGGAGCTTGTCGATGTCGCGTCTCTCGCGTTTCGTCGGGCGCCCGGCGCCGCGATCGCGCATCGGGACGAACCCGCGCTCCTCGCGTGGCAGGGGCGGAGGAGTCTTGTCTTCGACGGCGGCCGCCGCGGGAATCGCACCCACGCGCTTGGTGATCGTCTGCTTCACGACGAGGATGCGATCGAAGCCCGCGATCCTGACGCGCAATTCGTCGCCGGGTCGAACCGGCTGGGCAGCCTTCGCGCGCTCACCGTTGACTCGCACATGCCCCGCACGGCATGCGTTCGTCGCAGCGGAGCGGGTCTTGTAGACGCGCACGGCCCAGAGCCACGCGTCGACGCGAGCAGTCCCGTTCGTCACGCGGCATCGGGCGCGAAGCCCGGCAAGAGCCGATTCATGATTCTCCTCATCGAGCAAGTGGGCACCACAATCGTCGCATGACCGGCCTGCTCACCCGGACCCGGGCCAGCCGGATCACCGTCGACGTGGCGATCAGGGCGGACATGGAAGATCCGATGCCCCAGATCGTTCGCGGCGTTCGCGGCAACCGGCTAGTATTGGGGAGTTGTCCGCTCGCGGGCAGCGGGATGTGGCGCAGCTTGGTAGCGCACTTGACTGGGGGTCAAGGGGTCGCAGGTTCAAATCCTGTCATCCCGACCAAAAGGTCCCGGAAACTCAAGGGTTTCCGGGACCTTTTAGGTTGTGGGATCTGTCTTGGCTGCGGGCTCATGAATGCTCGCCCGCTGACGTCACGCGGGCTGCGGCACCCGCACCAGCTTCTTGTTGGCGAACTCGCTCATCCCGTACTTGCCGAGCTCACGACCGACGCCCGAGCGCTTCACCCCGCCGAACGGCAGCTCAGCCGAGCTCCCGGTGACCGCGTTGATCCACACCATCCCGGTCTCCAGGTCCCCGGCCAGGTCGCGAGCCAGGTCGAGGTCCTTCGTGAAGATGCTGCCGCCCAGGCCGAACGGCGAGGAATTCGCCAACTCGACCGCAGCCTGGGGCGAGGGAACACGGTACACCGTGGCAACCGGACCGAACAGCTCCTCGTCGAAGGCGCGCATCTCGGAGGTGACACCCGTCAGCACTCCAGGCGCGTAGAAAGCGCCGCCGGCCGCCGGCTGCGGTGCCGAGTGCAATTCAGCGCCCTTGCCGACCGCTTCCTTCACGATCTCGTCGAGATCCTCGGCGGCCTGCACCGAGGAGAGCGGTCCGACCATTGTGGAGGGATCAGTGGGATCACCGGTGGGAATCTGCGTCATCATCGCGATGAACTTCTGGGTGAACTCCTCATACACCGAGTCGACGACGATGAACCGCTTCGACGCGGTACAGGCCTGCCCGGCGTTCATCACCCGGCCCATGACAGCCGCCTGGACCGCAGCGTCGACGTCGGCGTCTTCGAGCACGATGAAGGGATCGGAGCCGCCGAGCTCCAGCACGTAGCGCTTCATGTGTCTTCCGGCCACCTCACCGACCGCCGAGCCAGCCTTCTCCGATCCGGTGAGTGAGACGCCCTGCACGCGCGGGTCCGCGATGACCTCCGCGACCTGACGGCTGTCGATGAACGCGTTGATGTAGGCGTCGGTGGGAATGCCGGCGTCGTGCAGCAGCTTCTCCATCGCCAGAGCCGATTGCGGGCAATTGCGCGCGTGCTTGAGGATGATCGTGTTGCCCAGAGCCAGGTTCGGGGCGGCGAATCTGGCCACCTGATAGTAGGGGAAGTTCCACGGCATGACGCCCAGGATGACGCCGATTGACTCGGTGCGGACGATGGCTTCGCCGCCCCCCACAGCGTCGAGCACCTCGTCGGCGAGGAACTTCTCCGCATTGTCTGCGTAGTACTGGAAGATCGACGCGACGAGCATCACTTCGCCTTTGGCCTGCATCGACGGCTTGCCCATCTCGAGGGTGAGCAGCTCCGCCAGTTCGTCGATGCGCTCCATGCTCAGCTGTGCGGCGCGGGCCAAAGCCGCGGTGCGCTCGGCCAACGTCGTCTGCCGCCACGATAGATACGCGGTGTGGGCCCGGTCGAGAATCGTCTCGACCTCACTGTCGCTGATGACGGGGAACTCGGCGAGTGCCTCGCCGGTCGCGGGATTGATGGTGGCGTATGCGCTCAAAACCTTGCTCCTTTGCCGGGATTGTCAGTGCTTGACCCATGGGCTCCGGCGGACAGCACCGTAAACTGCTTGGGTCGCTCACAGGCTGTCATTGAAACAGGTCGCATGTCAACGTGGCGGCACTCAGCATCCCGCGGCCGTTCGCGGCCAGCGAAATGGCCAGGCTGACTCGTCGCGTGGATCACAGCCACAAAGATGCGACGGCAGCCGGGATGCCGCTGGGTCCGGCGACCTCCGCGAACCGTCCGCCGGCGACGCGTGCCAACGATCGCGCCTGATCTCCGGATTCGTCCCCCCCCACAGGAGCCAGAACGAGCAGCTCATCGACGGCCCTGGCCGCCGGCACCGGATCATCGCCCGCGGTGGATCTTCCGTCCGACAGCAGCAGCACGATCCGACGGGTCGCCCGGGACTGCTCCAGCTGCGCGGCGGCAGCGCGCAGCGCGGCTGCGAGGTCGGTGCGTCCGTGGCCGCGCAACGAGAGCAGGTCTCCCACCACGCGCTCCACCTCGCGAGACTGGCCTTGGGCCTTGACGGTGCTCACCGCCGACCCGAAGGCGATCACGCTGTAATCGTCGGGGCTGCGGAGCGCGACGGCGGCCGCGGCGACGGCGGCCGTCGCCAGGCGCTCCCCGCCCATCGACCCGGAGCGGTCTACCACCAGGCACACCGCGGTGGCCGGCCGGGTCCAACCGGGTCCGCGCAGCTGCTCCGCGTCGGGCACGCGTCCGGCCAGCGCGGCCGGCAGGAGGGCCTCCATGCTCTCGTCGACGTCGATGTCGACGCCCGGCTGCCACCGGGTCGGCTGGATCCGGCCGACCCCGGGCCGGGGTGCCCCTCGGGGCGACGCGGCCCGCACCATGATCCGCCCCGCCAGTGCCCGCGCCAGCCGTCGCAGGCGCTCGTCGGTGGCGCCGCTCATCTCTGCGACCAGGGTGAGTGCAGCGTCCGGGTCGTGCCGCTCCAACGCGCTCAGCGCCTGCTCGTCGAGCATCCCCACTTCGGGAGAGACCTCCTGAAACCCGGGCAGTGCCTGCAGCAGATGCCGCCCGCTCGTCGCGGGCGGTGGATCGGAAGGATCGGAGCCCTGCGGGGGGCGGTTGTTCAGCGGGGCGCGAGGGGCGCCGGACGGTCGCGCCCGGTCGCCCCGGCCGCTTTTCCCGGGTCGTCCGGGCGCTCGGTCTCCGCCGGCGGGTCATATATGCGATGCCACAGTTCGGTGATGATCTCTTCGGCGCTGCGTTCGCCGCCCTCCTGCACGCGGATGCGTCCGGTCAGCGCCGCGAGGGATGCATCCAGACTGACTCCGGGGTCGTCGGGGGGCAGAGCCCGTAGGCGAGCCAATCGGTCGGCGACCAGCATCATGTCGATCGCGCCGCGCACCGAAGATCCGATCCGGATCTCGGGGTGGTCGCGGGTCGCGCGCACAAGGGCCACAGACCGGCTCGCATCCAGCGCAGGGGCACCCCCGCTCGAGGCGGGCGTGCTGCGCACGGCCCGCTCGACCACCTGCTCCTCGTCCGGCGCACTCTGGTAGTCCATCCGGATGCGGCAGGTGCGGTCATAGACGGCGGCGGAGATCCGGGCGGTACCGACCGCATCGAAAGGGTTCATCGCCGCGACCAGCGCGAACCCGGGCGCAGCGCGCACCAGTCCGAGCCGCGGGACGTGCAGCTCCGCTTCGCTCATGACGGTGATGAGGACGTTGATGGTCTCTTCCGGCACCCGGTTGAGCTCCTCCAGGTACAGGAGTCCGCCGCTGCGCATCGCCTGCAGCAGCGGCCCGTCGAGGAAGTTCTCGTCCCGGTAGCCCTCGGCGAGCACGCGGCTGGGGTCATGGCTGCCCACCAGCCGACCGGGGGTAAGTTCGGCGCTGCCCTCGACGAAAACCAGGCTGACCCCTGCGGCGGTCGCGAGGGTGCGCAACAGGGTGGACTTGCCGGTACCCGGCGGGCCTTCGAGCATCACGTGCCGCCCAGCCGCGAGAGCGGCCAGCAGCACCTCAGTTTCGGTTCGGCGTCCCACGACGGCCTTGTCGAAGGCGCCGAGAGTCGTCGGACCGAGCATCGCCGCGACCCCGACCTTCGGGGCCACGGCGATCTCGTCCTGCGGAATCACGTCAGTTGTAGATGATCACACCGCGGATGTTCTTGCCGTCGCGCATGTCCTGGTAGCCCTGGTTGATGTCCTCCAGGCTGTAGGTGCGGGTGACCAGCTCGTCCAGCTTCAGCTGACCGTTCTGGTACAGGCCCAGCAGCTTGGGGATGTCGGCGCGCGGGTTGGCCGCGCCGAACAGGGATCCCTGCAGCCGCTTCTGCGACAGCGTCAGGTCGAACAGCGACATGTTCACAGTCATGTCGGTGGCCGGGCTGATGCCGGTGACCACAGCGGTGCCGCCCTTGGTGGTGAGAGCCATGATGCCGGCCATGAGAGCACCCTCGACGACGCCCGCGGTGTAGATGACCTTGTCGGCCATTGCGCCGCGAGTGATCTGCGACACGAGAGGCATGGCCTCCTCGATGCTGGCGGCGGTGTGGGTAGCGCCCAGCGACTGGGCGTTCTCGCGCTTGAACTCAACCGGGTCGACGGCCACGATGTGCTTCGCCCCGGCGATCCGCGCGCCCTGCACCGCATTGGAACCGATTCCGCCGACGCCGACGACGACGACCGTCTCTCCAGGCTGAACGTCGGCGCTGTTGACGGCCGAACCCCAGCCGGTGGTCACGCCGCATCCGACCAGTGCCGCCAACTCCAACGGGATGTCGTCGTCGATCTTCACGGCGGAGGCTTCGTGCACCACCGTGTAAGGCGCGAACGTGCCGAGCACGCACATGAGCCGGGCGTCCTGTCCGTCGACGTGGTGACGGGCGGTGTTGTCGTTGATCTGCAGGCCGCCGAGGATGCCGGCACCGAGGTCGCAGAGGTTCTGGTGTCCCGTGGAACACATCTTGCAGCGCCCGCAGGCCGGAATGAAGCTCAGCACGACGTGGTCGCCGACCTTCAGGCTCTCCACCCCGGGCCCGACCTTCTCCACCACGCCCGCGCCCTCGTGGCCGCCGATGTACGGGTAGGCGGGGACAGGCATGTCACCGGTGACGATGTGCTCGTCGGAGTGACACAGTCCGGACGCAGCAAGCTTGATGAGCACTTCGCCGTGCTTCGGATCGTCGAGCTCGAGCTCTTCGATCTTCCAATCCTGACCTGTACCCCAGTTGACGGCAGCCTTCGTCTTCATTGCATATCTCCCTCGATACGTCGTACTCAATTGCGCGAGGAGAGCCGAATCCGGCACGGGGTCCTGCGCGCCCCTTCCCTGGCCGGGTGGGATTCCCCCACGCTAATCGCGTTGAGGTCGTTCTGCAACAGACGCACGGTGCACTTCAGAAAGTGCCAGATCAGTGCACCGGATCACCCGCGTCTCCGCGAACCCGTTCGAGCACGCGCATCGAA